>JBEVNC010000170.1:0-13148 GCA_040508315.1 Sphingobium sp. | reverse complement strand
GGCGTGAAGCGCAATGATGCGGTGCTCGCTCGCGTGGCGGCGGACCTGCGCAAAGGCAGCGCCGAACAGTGAGCCGCGCACAGGCACCGGCGCAGGCCGATATCGACGCGGTTGCCGCATCGCTCCGCGCGGGGCGCTCCGCCCTCTACTGGCAGCGACAGGTCGCCGACACGGACACGCCCATATCGGCGGCGCTCAAGCTCATGGAGAGCGAGCGCGGCGACTTCATCCTGGAGTCGGTCGAGGGCGGGTCGGTGCGCGGGCGCTATTCGATCATCGGTCTCGCCCCTGACCTCGTGTTCCGCGCGAAGGAAGACCGGGCGGAGGTCAACAGGAACTGGGCGACCGACCGCGACGCATTCAGCCCGCTGGAAGAGCAACCGCTGGCGGCGCTGCGCACCTTGGTGGCGCAGTGTCGGGCGGACAGCGATGCGGCCCTGCCCCCCGCCCTCTCCTGCCTCGTCGGCTATTTCGCCTATGAGACCATCGGCCTTGTCGAGACGCTGCCACGCGCGCCGGACAATGGCCTTGGCACGCCGGATATGATCTTTGTACGGCCGACGCTGCTGATGCTGTTCGACCGGCTGGCCGACTCGCTGTTCATAGTCGCGCCGATCTGGGCGGAGAATGCGGGCGATCCCGATGCCGCCATCGCCGCCGCGCGCGAACATGTGGAGGCGGCCGCGGCGCGACTTGCCGCTCCCCTCCCGCCCCCTGCCCGCGCCTCAGCTGAGGATTTGCTGGCGGAGGCCAACCCGACGCCGGTGCTGCCCGAAGGTCGCTATGGCGAGATGGTGCGCGCGGCGAAGGACTATATCGTGGCGGGCGACATATTTCAGGTGGTGCTGGCGCAGCGCTTCACCATCCCGTTCGCCCTGCCGCCGCTGGCGCTGTACCGGGCGCTGCGGCGGATCAACCCCTCGCCATTCCTCTATTGCCTCGACATGCCCGGCTTTGCCCTGATCGGGTCCAGCCCCGAAATCCTCGTGCGCGCGCGCGATGGCGAAGTGACGATCCGGCCCATTGCGGGCACACGTCCGCGCGGTGCCAGCGCGGCCGAGGATACGGCCAACCGCGACAGCCTGCTCGCCGATCCCAAGGAACGGGCGGAGCATCTCATGCTCCTCGACCTGGGCCGCAACGATGTAGGCCGGGTGTCCACAGCGGGCAGCGTGGCGGTGACGGACAGCTATACCGTCGAATTTTACAGCCATGTCATGCACATCGTTTCCAATGTCGTCGGACGTCTCGACCCGTCGAAGGATGCACTGGATGCGCTTTTCGCGGGCTTCCCGGCCGGCACGGTCAGCGGCGCGCCCAAGATCCGCGCGTGCGAGATCATCGCCGAACTCGAGCATGAGTCGCGTGGCCCCTATGCAGGCGGCGTCGGCTATTTCTCGCCGGACGGGGACATGGACAGTTGCATCGTGTTGCGCACCGCCCTCCTCAAGGATGGCGTCATGCATGTGCAGGCGGGCGCGGGCATCGTTGCCGACAGCGATCCAGCCTATGAGCAGCGCGAGTGCGAGGCGAAGGCAGGCGCGCTGATCGCAGCGGCGCGGGAGGCCGTCGCCGTCGCCAAGGCTCCCGGTTTCGGCCAATAGGCATGTGCAAAACGACCATCCGGGACGGTCTGTAATCTCAGGTTAACCTGAGGAGCCTAGTTCTGCCATAATCCGGCCCTATGTTGACCAATGGCGACCGGCCCCGTAACTGCCGCCCCCGCATGGAGAACAGTCAGTCAACCGCCCCGAGACGTGGGTGGAGGCATGTGAAATCGGATGGAATCGCAGCGTCGCCAGCTTCTTTTGTCGATCCACGACGTGGGTCCGCGCTTCGCATGCGAGGTGGACCGCCATGCGGACCGGCTGGCGGCTGCCGGCATTGCCCACCGCTACGCCATGCTCGTCGTGCCCGACCATTGGGGCAGCGCACCACTTGCGGGAAGCGACTTCGGCACGCGGCTGCGCGCATGGGCGTCGGACGGGGTGGACATGTTCGTTCATGGCTGGTTTCACCGCGACGATGCACGCCATGACGATGCAACCAGCCGATTCCGTGCACGCCACATGACCGCTGGCGAGGGCGAATTTCTCGGGCTCGACCGCGCCGAGGCCGCGCGCCGCATGGCGGATGGCCGAAAGCTGATCGAAGATATCACCGGCCGCGCCGTTGCGGGCTTCATCGCGCCCGCCTGGCTCTATGGCGAAGGCGCGCGGGAAGCGCTACGCGATACCGGCTTCGCCATAGCAGAGGATCATATGCGCGTCTGGTCACCCACCCGCGGCACGACATTGGCGCGAGGGCCGGTCATCACCTGGGCGAGCCGTAGCCGCCCGCGCATCGCCTCCTCGCTGCTCGCCGCGCGCGCGCTCAGCTTTGCGTTGCGTCGTTCGCCGGTCGTGCGCATCGCGGTCCACCCCGGCGACGTGCATGTCGACGCGCTGGGCCGCAGCATCGACCGCACCATCAGCGCTTTCGCCGGGTCGCACCGCCCCGCCCGCTATGGCGACCTTCTGGAGCGCGCGGCATGAATGCGGAAAATCCCGTTCGCATGATCCCGGCCCATGCCATCGACGCGCCCGGCATGGCCATACCCGATCCCCAGCCGCTGGCGGTGACGCCGCGCAACTGGACTCGCTTCGTCGGCCCCGCCATCTCGCTGCTGGTGCTGGGCGCGGTGCTGTATCAGCTGCGCTTCCTCGACTTCGCGCAATTGTGGAGCATGCTGCCGTTCAGCCCGTCCTTTTGGGCCGCGTTCGCCTTCGCCTATATGGTCACGCCGCTGGCCGACTGGGTGATCTTCCGCAGGCTGTGGCACTTGCCGGTCAGCGGCATCGCGGCGCTGACCCGCAAGATGGTCAGCAACGACCTGTTGCTCGGCTATCTGGGCGAGGTCTATTTCTACGCCTGGGCACGGCGCAACGGGCAGATTACCGCCGCCCCGTTCGGCGCGATCAAGGATGTCGCCATCCTGTCGGCGCTGGCGGGCAATGCGGTGACGCTGGTCCTCGTGCTGTTGTGCTGGCCGTTCATGGGCTTTCTCCATCGCAACATATCGGGCAACAGCATCGAATATTCGGTTCTGTTCGTCCTGGGCATGTCGCTGGCCATTACGTTCTTCCGCAACCGGCTGTTCTCGCTGCCGTCGAAGGAACTGTGGATCGTCACCGGCATTCATATGGTGCGCATCTTCGCCAGCCTCATCCTGACCGCATGGATGTGGTATTGCCTGATGCCGGGCGTGGATTTGGTCTGGTTGCTGTTGCTCAACACCATGCGGCTGCTGGTTTCGCGCCTGCCCTTCGTACCGAACAAGGATCTGGCCTTTGCCGCGCTGGCGGCCTTCTTTGTGGGGCACGACAATCTGCTGGTCACGGCGATGACGCTAATGGCCAGCATCTCGCTCGCCGCCCATATCTTTGTCGGCGCTGCTCTGGGGGCTTCCGAACTGCTCAGCGAAGGACGAAACGACCGATGATGTCCCTGTTCATGCTCGCCGCCATCGCCAGTTCGCCCGATCTGGGCAAGGCCGAGGGGCAGTGCCGCGCGCGTGAGCAGGGTCCGGCCTTCCTCGTCGATGTGCTGGGACTGAAGGACCGCGACGGCAACCTCAAGCTGGAACTCTACCCCGCGAACGACAAAGATTTCCTGGCCGACGACAATGTGCTGTTGATGGCGGGCAAGCCGTTTCGCCGGGTCGAAGTGGATGTGCCCGCATCGGGCGCTGTCCAGCTGTGCATCCGCGCGCCCGCCGCCGGCACCTATGCGCTCAGCCTGCTGCACGACCGCGATTCCAACCGCAAGATGGGCCTGTCGGTCGATGGCATCGGCTTCCCCGGCAATCCCAAGCTATGCTGGGGCCAGCCCAAGTCGAAGGACGCCCGGGCGACCGTGGGCAATGGTCCTACGCGGATCGCCGTGACGATGCAATATCGTCGCAACCTCGTTTGCTTCGGTCCGATACAGAAGTAGCGCCGGACGATGCGGATCGTCGATGTCTGCGCTTTCTACACGCCCGCTGGCGGCGGGGTGAAGACCTATGTTGAGCAGAAGCTACGCGCGGGCGAGCATTTCGGGCATGAGATCATCATCCTCGCCCCCGGCGACACCAGCGGCATATTGAGCATCAGCGGCCGGGGTAAGGTGGAGACGCTGGCGGGGCCGCGCTTCCCGCTCGATCGCCGCTACGGCTATTTCAATGACGAGGCGGCGCTGCATGCCCGGCTCGACGAACTGGCCCCCGATATCGTTGAGGCCAGTTCGCCGTGGGGCAGCGCAGCGATGGTCGCGCGCTGGCAGGGCACCGCGCCGCGCGCCCTCATCATGCATGCCGACCCATTGTCCGCCTATGCCTATCGCTGGTTCTCACCGGTCGCGAGCGAAGCGATGATCGACCGCGGTTTCGACTGGTACTGGCGCCATCTGCGCCGCCTCGACCAGCGCTTCCAGATCATCGTGAGCGCCAGTCCCGGCCTGTCCGGGCGGCTGACGGCGGGCGGCCTGCACCATGTCGCCACCATCCCGATGGGCGTGACGGGCGGCATCTTCTCCCCCGCCTATCGCGACGAGGGTCTGCGCGAGCGGCTGCTGGAGCGCTGCGAGCTTGGCCCGGATGCGTTGCTGCTGCTCGGTGTCGGCCGCCATGCGCCGGAAAAGCGCTGGCCGATGGTCATCGATGCCGTCACGGCAGCCAGCTATGACCGGCCCATCGGCCTCGTCGTCATCGGCGACGGGCGGCAGCAGGCGCGCGTCGTCCGCGCCGTCGCCAACAACCCGCATATTCACCTGATGCAACCGACCGGCGACCGCGAAATGCTGGCCCGCCTCTACGCCAGCGCCGACGCCGTCGTGCATGGCTGCGAGGCGGAGACGTTCGGCATGGTCGCGGCCGAGGCGCTGTCGAGCGGCACCCCGCTCATCGTGCCCGATCAGGGCGGGGCATCCGACCAGTGCGGCGAGGGACAGGGCGAACATTATAAGGCGCGTGACGCCGCCTCGCTGGCGGATGCGATTCGGCGATTTTCCGACAATGGCCGCGATTATTATCTGCCCGCGACGGCAGCGGCGGCTGCATCCCCCCGCACCGAGCAGGATCATTTCCGCTCGCTCTTTGCCGCCTATGAGGAGATTCTCGCCGGGCAGGGCCGCTCCCGCGCCGAGTCGCCGCTCCTGTTGGCGGAAGCGGACGAACAAAAGGAAACCGGCAATGCGTAACGCCTTCAAGATCCTGCTTCCCGCCATCGGCCTGATCGCGCTGTCGGCCTGCGACAAGCAGCCACTCTATGTCGATCAGGCCTATGTCCGCCTCTCTCCGAATCCCGAAACGCCGTCGGCAGGATATTTCACCGTCCATGCGGGCGAAGCCCCCGTCACGCTGCGCGACGTCACCACCGAAGGCGCGGTGCGCGTCGAGATGCATGACAGCGTGATGAAGGACGGTATGATGTCGATGGCGCCGGTCGACAGCGTGGACATCCCGGCGAAAGGCGTGCTGCGATTCGAGCCGGGCGGCAAGCATCTGATGCTATGGTCGGTAAACCCCGCCATCGCGGAAAAGGGCAAGCTGACGCTCACGTTGATCTTCTCCAACGGCGACCGGATATTGGTCGATGCGGCGGTGCAGAAGACGGGTGAGGCTGCGCCGGGGAATGCCTCGGAGAAGTGATCCCTCTCCGGGCTTCTGCGACAGCACTGAGGCGGGGCAAGTGACTCGCCTCAGCCCAGCGTAATCCGGCACGTAATACTGCCCCGGACTCCTGCTTGGGCAGGAGCATGGTAACGCTTTTGCAAAATCGAACACCAGCAAACGCGCTGAGCCCGCTTAACGAGGGCAGATCGGCGCATCAGGGAAATGGTGGAGCCTAGCGGGATCGAACCGCTGACCTCCTGCATGCCATGCAGGCGCTCTCCCAGCTGAGCTAAGGCCCCATCAAATCGCTGCCGGTTCTGGTAACCCGGCGGTGAGGCGCTGCGTTTAGTCAGCAGCACCAAGGCTTGCAAGCCTCATTTTACGCGATCTGCGCAAAACTTTTATGCGTCGTCCTCGTCGCCGTCATTGGGCGCATCGACGCCCAGGTCATCGTCGCCGCCCAGGTCGACATCATTGTCCGGCGAGGCTTCCTCATCGTCCACGTCGATGTCCAGATCCAGATCGTCGTCGACGTCCTTCTCCACCACGGCCGCGGCCTTCGGCGCTTCCTCATACGGCAGCGGCTGCTTGGACTTCAGAACAGGTTCCGGAGTCCAGACATTGCTACATTCGATGCAGGTGACCGGCTCATCCTTGCCCAGGTCGTAGAAGCGCGTGGCGCACTTCGGACAGGTCCGCTTCGTTCCCCATTCAGGCTTCACCATGTGCCGCCTCTATCCTTTCAGAAAATCACGATCACGCCGCCGACGACGCCGGCACCGCGAAACAGTCGCGCGCCTTGCCATATGGGGGTGGCGCTGTCAAAAGCCGACGCGATTTTTTGACAAACTGATCCCGCGCGTCACGACGCCGGGCGGACGACCGAAAGCCCCATGAGCAGCGCACATTCCCTTGCCGACGCACAGCCCGGCCACTTCTCGCCTTGCGGCCCCCTGTCGGGAACCGTCACCGTGCCGGGTGACAAGAGCATATCGCACCGCTCGCTCATGCTCGGCGCACTGGCGGTGGGCGACACACGGATAAAGGGCCTGCTAGAGGGGGAGGACGTGCTCGCCACCGCCGCCGCGATGCGCGCGATGGGCGCCGACATCACGCGTGACGATGAGGGTGTCTGGCATGTCCATGGCGTGGGCGTCGGCGGGCTGATGCAGCCGCAGGTGGCACTCGACATGGGCAATAGCGGCACCTCCACCCGCCTGCTCATGGGCCTGATCGCGAGCCATGCGCTGACCGTCACCTTCACCGGGGACGCCTCGCTCAGCAAGCGCCCGATGGGCCGCGTCACCGAACCATTGTCGCGCATGGGCGCGCAGTTCATGAGCAGCCCCGGCGGCCGCCTGCCCCTCACCATGCGCGGTCTGTGCCCCGCCGTCCCCATCGAATATCGCCTGCCCGTCGCATCCGCACAGGTGAAGTCGGCGATCCTGCTGGCGGGCCTGAACACCCCCGGCATCACGCGCATCATCGAGCCGGTGCCGACGCGCGACCATAGCGAGCGCATGCTGCGCGGCTTTGGCGCGGAATTAACGGTGGAGACGGACACCGACGGCGCGCGCATCATATCGCTGACCGGCGAGGCGGAGTTGAAGCCGCAGCATATCGTCGTGCCCGGCGACCCCTCCTCCGCCGCCTTCCCCGTGGTCGCGGCGCTGATCGTGCCGGGATCGGACGTGACCGTGACCAATGTCGGCCTCAATCCGACGCGCGCGGGCATATTCGAAGTGCTCAAGGCGATGGGCGCCGACCTCACCTACAGCAACGAGCGCACCGTGGGCGGCGAACCGGTGGCGGACATCACCGCGCGCCACAGCATCCTGACCGGTATCGACGTGCCGCCGGACATCGCGCCGAGCATGATCGACGAATTCCCGATCCTTTTCATCGCCGCGGCCATGGCCAGGGGCACTACCCGGACGAGCGGCCTCGACGAACTGCGCGTCAAGGAATCGGACCGGCTCGCCCTCATGGCAACCGGCCTCGCCCGCATCGGCGCGCGCGTGGAGGAGGTCGAGGATGGCCTCGTCATCGAGGGTACGGGCGGCGCGCCGCTCGGCGGCGGCAATGCAGCGCCCGTCATCGCGGCGTCACTCGACCACCGCATCGCGATGAGCTTTGCCATTGCGGGTCTGGTTACGAAGGGCGGGCTTTCCGTCGATGACATGCGTCCGGTGGCGACCAGCTTTCCAGGCTTCCTGCCGCTGCTCGATCATCTCGGGCTGGCCGACGCATGAGCTCCTCTCTCGCGAACATCGTCGGCATGATCGGCAGCGGGCTGATGGTGATCGCCTATGCCTATTCCAATATCGCGAAGCAGATCAATTTCCTGCTGTTCAATTTGCTGAACCTGGTCGGGTCGCTGCTGCTGATCGCGTCGCTGATGGTGCATTATAACATGGCGTCGATGGCGCTGGAGATCGTCTGGACGCTGATCGCGCTGTTCGGCCTGGTACGCATCTGGCTGCAACGGGGGAAACCGCAATGATCCTGGCCGTCGACGGTCCCACGGCAAGCGGCAAGGGCACCATCGCCCGCGCCCTGGCCGCGCATTACGCCCTTCCCTATCTCGACACCGGCCTGCTCTACCGCGCCGTGGGCGCCCATACGGCAGCGAGCGGGGGCGATCCCGACAGCGAAGCCGATGCATTGGCAGGCTGCTCCTTCCCGGAGGCGCTCCTCGCCGACCCGCTGCTCCGCACCGAGGATACCGGCGCACTGGCGAGCCGCGTGTCGCGCCACCCCGCCGTGCGGGCCGCCCTGCTCTCCCGTCAGCGCGCCTTTGCCACGCAAGCCGGCGGCGCGATCCTCGATGGGCGGGACATCGGCACGGTGATCGCGCCCGACGCCGATGCAAAGCTGTTCGTCACCGGCAGCGTCGCGGCACGGGCCGAGCGTCGCCATGCGGAGATGCTGGGACGGGGCATATCGGCCACGCTGGACGCCATCGCCGCCGACCTTGCCGAACGCGATGCGCGCGACAGCGGACGCAGCGCCTCCCCCCTCCTGCGCGCCGACGATGCCGCCTTGCTAGATACGACGGAACTCAGTATAGAAAGCGCCGTCCGACAGGCCATCGCGCTCGTGGACGCCCAGTTGGAACGTCGCGGTATCCCGTGACATGGCGAGGCGCCGGTTATTCCGAGCGCCCTTTTCACTTTTCCGGCAATGGCGCTCCCAGCAGATGGCCGGAAGGATGTCGCCTGTGACATGGGGTCCGGGCGGCGTTTTGGCCACGGTCTTCCCTGCTTTGCGGCGGAGGATCGAAAAGACCGCCGGAGACAACCGGCTGGCCAGCAAACATGTGAAGGAAAACGCTTAATGGCCTCTACGGCTTTCCCCTCGCGCGACGATTTCGCCGCGCTTCTCAACGATTCCCTCGGTGGTGCAGAAGGTGGCTTTGAAGGCCGCGTCGTCAAGGGCACTGTCACCGCCATCGAAAACGACCTCGCCGTCATCGACGTTGGTCTCAAGAGCGAAGGCCGCGTTCCGCTGCGCGAATTCGCCGCTCCCGGCCAGAAGGCCGACCTGAAGGTCGGTGACGAAGTCGAAGTGTTCGTTGACCGCGTCGAGAACAGCCATGGCGAAGCGATGCTGTCGCGCGACCGCGCACGCCGCGAAGCCGCATGGGACAAGCTCGAGTCCGAATTCGCCGAAAACAGCCGTGTCGAAGGCGTCATCTTCGGCCGCGTCAAGGGTGGCTTCACCGTCGACCTCGACGGCGCAGTGGCGTTCCTTCCCGGCAGCCAGGTCGACATCCGCCCCGTGCGCGACGTCACCCCGCTGATGGACATTCCGCAGCCTTTCCAGATCCTCAAGATGGATCGTCGCCGCGGCAACATCGTCGTGTCGCGCCGCGCCATTCTGGAAGAGACGCGCGCAGAGCAGCGTTCGGGCCTCATCCAGAATCTGGCCGAGGGTCAGATCATCGAGGGCGTGGTCAAGAACATCACCGATTATGGTGCGTTCGTCGATCTGGGCGGCATCGATGGCCTGCTGCACGTCACCGACCTGTCGTACAAGCGCATCAACCACCCGTCCGAGATGATCAACATCGGCGACACCGTTCGCGTGCAGATCATCCGCATCAACCGCGATACGCAGCGCATCAGCCTCGGCATGAAGCAGCTCGAGAGCGATCCGTGGGAAGGCGCATCGGCCAAGTATCCCGTCGGCGCCAAGCTGTCGGGCCGCGTCACGAACATCACCGAATATGGTGCGTTCGTCGAGCTGGAGCCGGGCATCGAGGGCCTTGTCCACGTGTCCGAAATGTCCTGGACCAAGAAGAACGTCCATCCGGGCAAGATCGTCAGCACTTCGCAGGAAGTCGACGTCATGGTTCTGGAAGTCGATCAGGACAAGCGCCGCATCTCGCTGGGCCTCAAGCAGGCGCAGAACAACCCGTGGGAGAACTTCGCAGACCGTCATCCGATCGGTTCGACCGTCGAGGGCGAAGTTAAGAACGCCACCGAGTTCGGCCTGTTCATCGGTCTGGACGGCGACGTCGACGGCATGGTCCACATGTCCGACATCGCATGGGGCATCTCCGGCGAGGACGCGCTCAACCTGCACCGCAAGGGCGAGACGGTTTCGGCCGTTGTTCTCGACATCGACGTCGAGAAGGAGCGCATCAGCCTCGGCATGAAGCAGCTTGAGAAGGGCGCGCCCACCGTTGGCGGCACGACCTCGGGCGGCACCGGCGGCGTTCAGAAGAACGCGACCGTCACTGTCACCGTTCTCGAAGTACGCGATGGCGGCCTCGAAGTGCAGGCTGGCGACGGCGGCGTGACGGGCTTCATCAAGCGCAGCGACCTCGGCCGCGACCGCGACGAACAGCGTCCCGACCGCTTCCAGGTCGGCCAGAAGTTCGACGCTCTGGTCATCGGTTTCGACCGCAGCAAGAAGCCGAACTTCTCGGTCAAGGCGCTTCAGATCGCCGAAGAGAAGCAGGCTGTGGCGCAGTACGGATCGTCCGACAGCGGTGCATCGCTGGGCGACATCCTGGGCGAGGCGCTCAAGCAGAAGGGCTGAGCCCTTTCGCGAAGCCACATTGACATCATTCCCGCGCGAATCGCGTGGGAGTGGAACCCAGCGCGGGGGCCGATCCATCGGCTCCCGCGTTGTCGTTTGTCGCTCCGCGGTGAGAAATTGACCTAAAATTTCAGTCATTTGCATGATAAGTCTTGATCTGGATCAGCGCACCGTCAAAGCGATATAGTTATGTTGGATCGCCGGCTGGGGGGTCGGTGCCAACGATGTGGTCAAATGGGGTGGGAATAATGATCCGGTCGGAATTGGTGCAAAAGCTGGCGCAGGAAAATCCTGATCTGTCGCTGCAAACGGTCGATAAAATCGTCGATCTAGTCTTCAAGGGTATCGTGGACAGGCTGGCCTCGGGTGGCCGTGTGGAGCTTCGCGGTTTCGGAGCGTTCACCACGCGTGCGCGTGATGCACGCCAGGGCCGCAATCCGCGCACCGGCGAGGAAGTCGCCGTGCCTGCCAAGCGGGTGCCGCATTTCAAGCCGGGCAAGGAAATGCGCGAGCGGCTCAATACCGAAGCCGAGGCCTGATCGCTTCATATCGCTTGGTTTAGGCGAGCCGCTTTTCTATAGCGGCTTCGCGCTCGTGCGGGCGTGGCGAAATCGGTAGACGCAACGGACTTGAAATGGCCGCAAGGCATTGAGTGCGCGCGCGGAAACGTGCGACGTAGAACTGCTCAAATTCGGGGAACCCTTTCACATGGCGATCCCGAGCCAAGCCCGGCAGCCCGCGCGGCCGCCGGGAAGGTGTAGAGACTAGACGGGCAGCGCCTAAATCCCTTCCGCATCGCGGATGGGCCATGGCGAAGGGATAGTCCAGACCACGAACATGGCGCCTGCCCCAACCGGCACGTCATGGCGGCGAAAGCCGTAGCTGGTAAGAAAATCCGTCGGGCTTTGCCCGTGGGGGTTCGAGTCCCCCCGCCCGCACCATTTTTTGAGGCTTGGCGCCCTTTGCGCGCCCGCTGTCTAGCTGGGCGCAGATAACGCTTGGGCAGATTGCGGATCTCAACGGGCAGATACGCCGCCCAACCACATTCCCCTCCCCTCCCGGCTTCCCTAAGAAAGCGGCCATGCCAATCCCCGGCGATTCCTTTCAGCGGCTACTGAGTCGGATCGACGCCCGCACGGTGGACGAGGCGGAGTGCGTCGTCTCCGTCCTGCTGGCCATCGCGGTGGCGCACTGGCTGGGCGCGGACCATGTTTCCTGGGCCGCTTATGCGGGCTATATGGTCATGCGCGGGCATGTGGCGGAAACATTGTCGCGCGGCATCCTGCGCATCGCCGGGACCGCGGCTGGCGGTGTCATGGCACTGTCGCTCGCAACGCCGATGATAGGCCATGTGGCGACTGTGGCATGCCTCCTGTTCGTCGTGGGCACGTTCAGCCTTTATGCCGCCATCGTTTTTCGCCGTTCCTATGCGTGGCTGTTCTTCGGCCTTACCTTCGTCATGGTGGTGCTCGACAAGATGGAGCATCCTGAGATCGCCCTCTCCGCCTTCGTCCAGACGCGCATGCTGGAAACGGTCGCGGGCACGGCGGCGTGCATGGCCGTGAGCATGGCATCCGCCGTCACGCTCCGCCGCCGCTGGCCTGCGATCCGGACGCCTGCTGCACCGACATATGGATGGCATGGTGATGCCGTGCGCCATTCGGTTCAATGCGGCATCGCGCTGTTGCTGATGGCGCTGGTGGGGCCATGGCTGAATGTCCCAGCGCTGGCGCAGGGCGCAGTCACGATCATGGCCGTGATGCTGGTGCCTGTAAGCGGTCTGGGACCACATCCGGTGCGTCGGCGTATCCGGCAGCGGCTGCTGGGCTGTCTGGCGGGTGCAGGCGTCGCGATACTGGTCCTGCTGGCCGCACGAGGATCTGCGCCCATCCTGATCCTCGGGACGATCATCGGCGTGATCGTCGGACGCCATATCGAAAATGGTCCCAGCCCCTATCGCTATGCCGGGATGCAGTTCACGCTCGCCATACTCGTGATATTGGTGCCGGACAGCTATGCGGGCGCGACGACCGCACCGGGCCTGGAGCGATTGCTCGGCATATTGTTGGGCATGGCATTGCTGGAGCCGGTGCTCTGGGCGTTCCGGCTGGTCGGTACGCGCGGTTCGTCGGATAGTGCCGGGGCGGCAGCGGCGGGCAAGGTTGGCGATATCTGACGTTCACCGTTATCCCGGCGAAGGCCGGGGGATGACGACCATCGCAAATGAAAAAGCCCGACCGCTAAGGCCGGGCTTTTCCTTGTTCCTAGCGTCGTGACCCTCAGGCCGCGTCGCCCGTCTTGCGCTGGTCGGCGAAGACCCGGATCGGCTCCTTCGTGCCGGCCACCACATCCTTGTCCACCACGACCTCGACGACATTGTTCATCGAAGGCAGGTCGAACATGGTGTCGAGCAATATGCCCTCCAGGATCGAACGCAGCCCGCGCGCGCCGGTCTTGCGCTCGATGGCGC
>JBEVNC010000155.1:0-10677 GCA_040508315.1 Sphingobium sp. | reverse complement strand
GATGCGGCTGGCCCCCGCATCGATACTGTTTTCAACAAGTTCCTTCAGCGCACTGGCGGGCCTTTCGACCACTTCACCGGCTGCGATACGATTGATGAGAGCTTCGGGGAGGCGGCGTATTGACATCCTATGGGGACTAGCCCAAGCGAGCGTCTTCCGCGAGCCGCCGCCCCGATTTTTTCGTGATGTCGCGAGCGGTCCTCGTCATCGCTGAACAGGACCAGCAATGTCGTTTTTCTCCCGCTTGTTCAAATTCTCTTCGCACGACATGGCCATCGACCTCGGCACGGCAAACACCGTCGTCTATGTGCGTGGTCGCGGCATCGTGCTCAATGAACCCTCCGTCGTGGCGGTCGAAACGCTGAACGGCGTCAAGCGCGTCAAGGCCGTCGGCGACGATGCCAAACTGATGATGGGCAAGACGCCCGACAGCATCGAGGCCATCCGCCCCCTGCGCGACGGTGTCATCGCCGACATCGACGTGGCCGAACAGATGATCAAGCATTTCATTACGAAGGTGAACGGCGGCAAGCCGCGCCCCTTTGGCGTGCGTGAGATCGTGATCTGCGTTCCCTCCGGCTCGACCAGCGTCGAGCGCCGCGCGATTCGCGACGCGGCCAGCAATGCGGGCGCGAGCCAGGTCTTCCTGATCGAGGAACCCATGGCCGCCGCGATCGGCGCTGGCATGCCGGTGACGGAGCCGATCGGCTCCATGGTCGTCGACATTGGCGGCGGCACGACCGAAGTCGCGGTGCTGTCCCTGCGCGGCCTTGCCTACACCACCTCCGTCCGTGTGGGCGGGGACAAGATGGACGAGGCCATCGTCTCCTTCGTGCGCCGCCACCACAACCTCCTCATCGGGGAAGCGACGGCGGAGCGCATCAAGAAGCAATATGGCATCGCCCAGAAACCCGCTGACGGCGTGGGCGAGATCATCCATATCAAGGGCCGTGACCTCGTGAACGGCGTGCCCAAGGAGATCTCGATCAACCAGGGTCAGATCGCCGACGCCTTGTCCGAACCCATCGGCACCATCGTCGAGGGCGTTCGCATCGCGCTGGAAAACACCGCCCCCGAACTCGCGGCCGACATCGTGGATCAGGGCATCGTCCTGACCGGCGGCGGCGCGCTGCTCAAGGGGTTGGACGAGGAACTGCGCGACGAGACGGGCCTGCCTGTGACCGTGGCGGAGGACCCGCTGACCTGTGTCGCCATCGGCACGGGCCGGGCCATGGAAGAGCCGATCTTCCGCGGCGTGTTGCAGACCGCATAACCGACATCTGCGGAGGGGCTGGACATGGCGCCGCCACGCAAACGGCGTCCCGGCTATGACCGCAAGGCGCAATATGGACTATTCGCAGGCTATGTGGTCGCGGTTGCGGGCGCTTTCGCCGCGCTGCTGCTGGTCATCGTCTCGCAGGCGGACCCGGCCGGCTTCTCCGTGCTGCGCGCTGCCCTGGCCGAAGTGACGCGGCCGGCCTCCGTCGCGATGCGCTCCATGGTGCTGACCATCGGCGGGCTGGACGAAACGGCAAGCGCCTATATCAATGCGGGCAGCCAGAATATCGCGCTGCGCCGCCAGATGGAGGCGTCGCGGACGAAGCTGATCGAGGCGGACGCGCTGCGGCAAGAGAATATCCGCCTCAAGCAACTGCTCCGCTTGGCAAGGGAGGATGGAAATGTCGTCGCGACCGGCCGCCTCGTCAGCTCCGCCAGCAGCAACAGCCGCCGCATCGCCCGCCTGGACGTGGGCACCCGCAACGGGGTGGTCGCCGGCATGCCGGTGCGCGCGGCCGAGGGACTGGTCGGCCGCGTCATGTGGGCAGGGCCGAACACCGCCGACATATTGCTGATCTTCGATGAGGAAAATGTCGTTCCCGTACGCCGGGCCAAGGACAACATCCCCGGCATCTCGCGCGGGCTGGACGACGGCACGGTGGAGATCCGCGCGCTCAACGCCGACCGCAATCCCTTCCGCCCCGGCGACATCTTCGTGACGTCGGGTATTGGCGGCATCTACCGCCCCAACATTCCCGTCGCCGTCGCCGCGCGGATCGAGGGGGACAAGGCCATCGCCATCCCGCTCGCCAATCCCGGCCGCGTCGAACTGGTGGTCGTGCAGCGCACCTTCCAGTCGGTCGAGGCGCGCTCCGCCGGGACTCCGCAGCCGGGCCAGCCTGCCGCGGAGGCACCGCCGCGATGACGGAAAAGGCCCGCTACGCCCGCCTGTACCGTTCGCGCAGTCCCTTGCGCATCTGGGGCACGCCCGTCGCCACCGTATTGCTCGGCTCGCTGCTGCCCTCCATCCTGCCCGTGGTCGCCCTGTCCCCGGCGGTACCGCCCTTCGGCCTGATGCTGCTGCTCGGCTGGCGGCTGCTGCGGCCGGAGCTGTGGCCATTGTGGATCGGCCTGCCGCTCGGCTTCTTCGACGATATCGCGACCGGCCATCCGCTGGGCACCGCCATGTGCCTGTGGACGTTGGTGCTGGTCGCCATCGACAGCTTCTCCATCCGCCTGTTCTGGCGCGACTATTGGCAGGACTGGCTGATCGCGGCCATCGCCCTTATAGCGGTCGGCACGATGAGCTGGTTTTTCATGCACTTGGGTCCCGGCGGCGCGGGCGGCCCGCTGACGGCCAGCCTGCCGCAATTCGGGGTCGCCATCCTCCTCTTCCCGTTCATCGCCCGCTTGTGCGCCCGCCTCGACCGCTGGCGGCTGCCGTGAACCTGTTCGGCAAGAAATCCCTCTCCGACCCGCTGCAAAGCCTCGTCTTCTCGCGCCGCGCCTTCATCGTGAGCGGCGCGCAGATGGGCATGGGCGCGCTCCTCGCCGCGCGCATGGGCTGGATCGCCATTGCGGAAAACGAGAAATATACGCTGCTGTCGGAGAGCAATCGGGTCAACCTGACGCTGATGCCGCCCAGGCGCGGCTGGCTGGTCGACCGCCATGGCAAGCCGCTCGCCAACAACCGCACGGACTTTCGCGTGGACATCATCCCCGACCGGCTGCGCGACCCCGACCGGGTGCTCAAGCTTTTGACCGAACTCCTCTCGCTCAACGGCGACGATGTGGACAAGGTGCGCGAAAGCCTTGAGAAAGCTGCCGGTTTCCAGCCGGTGCAGGTCGCAGACGGCCTCAACTATACGCAATTCGCTGCGGTCAGCGTCCGCCTCTCCGAACTGCCCGGCGTCGCACCCAGCCAGGGCTATTCGCGCCATTATCCGGCCGGGCCGTCGGTGGGGCATCTGATCGGCTATGTCGGCGCGGCGTCGGCGGAGGAATATCAGAAGTCGCGCGATCCCCTGTTCATCACGCCGGGCTTCAAGGTCGGCAAGCAGGGGCTGGAGAAATTCTATGACACAGCCCTGACCGGCAAGCCGGGCGCGAAGCGGGTGGAGGTGACCGCCCATGGCCGCGTCGTGCGCGACCTCGCCACCCGGCCAGACGTGCCGGGCAAGTCCATCCGCCTGACTATCGATGCGGGGCTTCAGGAATATGCCGGCCGCCGCATGGGCACGCAGTCGGGCGCGGTGGTCGTCATCGACTGTGCGAACGGCGACGTGCTGGCAAGCGCGTCCATGCCCAGCTTCGACCCCAACAGCTTTTCCGACGGCATCAGCCATCTGGAATGGGAGATGCTGTCGAAGGACGATCACGTCCCCCTGCGCAACAAGGCGTTGCAGGGCCTCTATCCGCCCGGCTCCACCGTGAAGCCGATGGTCGCCCTGTCCTTCCTCGAACATGGCCTCGACCCGGATGCGCATGTCGGCTGCTCCGGCGCGGTGCGGGTGGGCAACACGCTGTTCCACTGCTGGAAGCGCGGCGGCCACGGCGCCATCAACATGCGCCGCGCCATCGCGCAGAGCTGCGACATCTATTTCTACGTCATGGCGCAGAAATTCGGCATGGACGTGATCGCCGACATGGCCCGTCGCCTGGGCCTGGGCCAGAAATTCGACATCCCCTTCCCCAGCCAGAGCTATGGCACCGTGCCGGACCCGGCTTGGAAGCTAAAGAAATACGACCAGAAATGGCAGACATACGACACGGTCAACGCGACCATCGGTCAGGGCTATATGCTGGTCAATCCGACGCAGATGGCGGTGATGGCGTCGCGCCTCGCCTCGGGCAAGGCGCTGGTTCCGCACTTTCTGGCGGACGGCAAGCGGCATGATGCGCCGCCGCTGGGCATCAGGCAGGAAAATCTGGACCTCATCCATCAGGCGATGAGCGACGTCATCAACGGCGGCGGCACTGGCGGCGCGGCGCGTCTGCCTGTCAAGGACGTGCTGATGGCGGGCAAGACCGGCACCGCGCAGGTGCGCCGCATCACCATGGCGGAGCGGGCGCGCGGCGTGCGCGGCAACTCCTCGCTCCCATTCAAGCTGCGCGACCATGCGCTGCTCCAATGCTACGCGCCCTTCGACAAGCCGCGCTATGCGCTCGGCTGCATCCTCGAACATAATGGCCATATCAACCGGATCATGGACAGCACGACCATCTCCGCCGACATCATGTCCTATCTGTTCGACCCGGAGGGTGCGATGGAGCGGCTGGAGCGGCTGGAGAAGGAATGGGGCGGCACCCCGCAGCAGCGGCTGGTGCAGCAACTGGGCGCCTACCGCGTGGAAAAGGGCCTGACACCAATCCCGCTGCCCGATCTGCCGCTCGACAATGCTGCGAACGCGGCCGAACCCGCCGCTAACGCCGCCAATACCAGCATCGACGAGGAGAATGAGCGCCCAGCGCCCTCCCCCGCCGCCAGCGCTGCGCCCAATGGGGCACCTGCAGCATGAGCCTGGTTCCCGATCCCGTCCGCCGCCTGCCATGGCGCCTCTACGGCCTGCTGACGGCGCTGGCGCTGTTCGGCTGCATCGTTCTCTACAGCGCGGCTGGCGGCCACATCATGCCCTGGGCCGGGATGCAGGCGGCGCGCTTCCTCGTCTTCCTGTGCATGGCGACGGTCATGTCGCGCATCCCCCTGTCGCTGATCGAGCGGGCCACCCTGCCGCTCTACGGCTTCATGCTCGTCGCGCTGGTGCTGGTCGAATTGATCGGCGGCGTGGCGGGGGGCAGCCAGCGCTGGATCAATCTGGGCTTCATGCAATTCCAGCCGTCCGAATTTATGAAGCTGACCTGCGTGCTGGCGGTCGCGCGCTTCTACACCATCCTGCCCGCGCGGCAGGTGCGGACGTGGACCGCGATCTGGCCCGCGCTGGCGCTGATCGGCGTGCCGGTCTTCCTCATCATGATCCAGCCCGACCTGGGCACCTCGCTGATGGTCACGGCGGGGGGGATCACCGTCATGTTTCTGGCTGGCCTGCCCATGCGCCTGTTCGTGGGATCGGCCGCCGCGCTGGCGGGGGCCATCCCCATCGCGTTCAGCATGCTGCACGAATATCAGCAGAAGCGCATCCTCATCTTCATGGACCCGGAAAGCGATCCCCTTGGCGCCGGATATCATATCAGCCAGTCGAAGATCGCCATCGGGTCGGGCGGCCTGCTGGGCAAGGGCTTCCTCAACGGCACGCAGAGCCATCTCGACTATCTCCCCGAAGGCCATACCGATTTCGTGTTCGCGACCATGGCGGAGGAATGGGGCGTGGCGGGCGGCGTGTTCCTGATCGTCTGCTTCATGCTCCTGCTGCGCTGGGGCATGCGCGTTGCCGAGCGTGCGGAGGGCAAGTTCCAGCGCATGGTCGCCGCCGGGCTCACCATGACGATATTCTTCTACATCGCGATCAACATGATGATGGTGATGGGCCTGGCGCCGGTGGTGGGCATCCCGCTGCCATTCATGTCCTATGGCGGGTCGTCGATGATGACGATCATGCTGTGCGTGGGCATCATCATGAACATCGACCGGCACCGCGAACGCCGCCCCGTCAGCGGCTGGGCATAAGCCACCCAGCCTTTTTCGCGCAGGCACGAATTTTGCCTGAATTTTCGTTTGCCACCCCCGGAGTCGCATGCTAACCGCCGCGGCCTGACGACGACAGCCGGACGAAAGCCCGGCATCGAGCGGCAGAGTGGACGCATAGCTCAGTTGGTAGAGCAGCTGACTCTTAATCAGCGGGTCCTTGGTTCGAGCCCAAGTGCGTCCACCACCTTTTCAATGACTTATGAACAATGGATAGGGCGACATGTTCGCTGTGTCCGTCCCATGTCCGGATGATCCACGCTAGGCGGGCGAACCGGAACTAAGCAGGCTAGCCTTCTGCTGCGCGAACTCCTCCTCTGTTAGAGCACCAGCCACTTTCAAATCCCACAACGCAGCAATCCGCGTTTCAAGTGGCAAGCCGCTCGGCGGCAGTTTCGCAACCGGATGTGGCGTAGGCGCGATCTGCTCCGGAGATGCGTTGCGGACGCAGTTTGAGAGCAGCGCGTGGAAATGCTCCAATCGCTGCGCGGATGCTACGAGCAGCGGGCTGGTAGGCTTAACGCCCTTACCCCCCGCTTTGAAGAAGACGACGCGCTGAACAGGCCGCTGGGGTCATTCAGGATGATCTTTATCGCCAGTTGATTGACCCGCTCATGCTGGCGCTTTGAGCCAGTGACGCCGCCCATGAGAAGACCGAGCGGCCCGAGCAATAATCCACCAACCGTTGCGCCCAACGCCTGCGACCCCCGGTTGGTTACGACTGCGGTCTGGCCGTTTTTCTCGATCTCGACCGAAGAAAGCAGTTTCAAATCCCAACGGTCGTATTTTGGCAATTTTCCAATCGCCATCATCCCGCCAGAAATGTCGAGCGCGAAGGCCGTGCGATCACGGCTGGACACAAAAACATCCCAACCCGAATGCTCTGAGGAGAAAGCCAGCTCTTCTGCCTGTTGGCGCTTCTGCCATTTCAAGGCGATCACCACCCACACGACCAATCCAATCAAGATCAAGATAATCGGCATTCGTGCCCCCTCTGATGTGCAGATCAAGCCTAGCCTACCGTGCGGAACGCGGGAAGGATTTTGTCTTCTATAGAGGGTGGCGACCCTCTCAATTTTGTCGCTCATAGTGGTCGATGGATCTCTGTCGACAGTTCGGCGCTAATGTGAAGCGGCTCCGTAAGGAGGCTGGGCTTTCGCAGGAAGAGTTTGCCGAGAAGGCTGGCGTAGCTCGGTCCTACATGTCTGACGTTGAAGTTGGAGACCGCAATCCAACGCTGAAGGTTGTCGAGCGTTTAGCACTGGCGCTCGGTGTGCCCGCAGCCTCGCTATTGCAAGAATAGCCTTCGCGGCTCCCCGCTAATCCGGGTTTACCACTCCACGAGGGTAGGTGACATTAAAGGGCTGGTCGCGCGATGCCGGATCGAGCGTGAGATGCCGGAACCACTGGCCCGCTATCGGGGCGGATTGCAGTAGCCTCGCCCATGCTGCGGGACGTTCAAATCGCCGATGCAGCGCCATATGACATCGTCGGCAAACCGGATACGGCTCGACCACGTCACAACGCTCATCGTGATATTCCACTCGGTTCGCACCGGACGGGTCATCGCCGTTGACGAAGCCACATATAGAACACTGCGTCGGTATGGGCAGCTTACCCTCCCGAATGGCTGCTCGAAGACGCGGCAGTGTCGCCATTCGCTCGCGCTTCGACCAGCCATTGTACGACCCGGTCATAGCGCACCGGCCGCAATGTCGACCATTTTCCGATTTGCCCTGTACAACTTTCCCCAGCCGGGGAAGCGATGAAGAGCGCCCTTCACAGCGCTTCCGCCAGCAAGCGATAGACCGATGCACGGCTGATACCGGCCCTCTCGGCTATCTGGGCGGGCCTGAGACCGGAACCGTAAAGTTCCACAACCTGTGACCGTTTCGCCCGTGCTGTCGGCTTCCGGCCGCGATACTTGCCTTCCGCCTTTGCTTTGGCGATGCCGACGCGCTGGCGTTCGAGCATCAACGCCCGCTCGAACTCAGCAACAGCCCCGAACATGGTGATAAGCATTTTGCCGGTCGGGGATCGGGTGTCGATTTCCGAGCCGCCGAAAGAGAGGATGCGAAGCGCGACACCCTTCTCTTCCAAAATAGCAATGATCCTCAGAAGGTCTGCCGTTGATCGGGCCAGCCTGTCGATCTTCTGGACGATCAGCACGTCTCCCTCGCGCACAAAATCCAGTGCAGCATCAAGCTGTGGCCGAACAGAAACCGACGACACCATCTCGCTAAAGATTTTGGTCGAACCCGTTGCAAGCAGACTGGCGCATTGATCTTCCAGTCCCGCCATTTGCTCAAATGTCGATGTTCTTGCGTACCCTACAAGCATTGGGAAAGGCCCGCTTTCATTGTCATAACAACCAAGTTTTTATGTCAAAATCCTACCCTATCATGTGGATGCAGCAAGCCCAAACTTATGCAAGTCGGCCTTTATATTCTATATAAACTACCGGAAATTGTTTAGCTTAATGGGTGTTTCTGGGTCGATCAGAAAGATGCAGGCAGCTCTGGTAGGTATGTCATAATGCCAAGGCTTCTTTTTGTGCTGATCATGAACGCGCTCAAACAGCCCAATTATCTATCTTGGGTTAGCTACTGAGGTTGGCAAACGTTTCAGATGTGATAGCTTTCGACTTAATGCCGGTCTGCGAAACCATTACACTTTTGGGGGCGTTTTCTGCTGCGATTTCCGGGCCGGAAATCGTCAAATCAATCGTTGGCGGCCTAATTGGCGACGGAACGGGCACTGCCGCAAAGCATCTGAGCCAATCACTCTATAGCTTCGCGACCGGTGCGCAGAACGCAAACACGCTGGCTGCGATGCATGACTGTTTCGTCGGGTCGATACGGGCGATGGTCGAGGCATCCGATAGCGTAGTCGGAAGCGCTGAGGATGATCTCGCGCAGGAGGCACTAGGTAATTTCAGCGACTGGATGGGCTTTGAAGACCTCTCGACAGAGGATGCCGAACGCCTTGTTCTCATGCTCGACAGACAGGTCCGGGCCATTTTTGGACAACAGGGCCGGGACGTTCGCATCAGTGCCACCGATCAGGTGATCACCGTTGTGGAGCAGTCCATGGGCTACGCCCTCACCCCCGCGTTGCGCGCGATATTCCATGAAGGGCGGGGTGACATTGGGGGATGGGCCTTTGAATTTGAAACGCGTTTCTCCAAAAAAGTTGAAGCGAAAGAGGTATTCAACGTGCTGGTAGTGGACCGGCTGAACGAACTTACTGCTGGAATGACGCGAATTGAGAACAAGCAGGATCATGTGCTGGCGGCGATCCAGCGTCAAACGATGGCCATTGAACGCCAGAAGGTGGAGCATTTTGTTGATGCTTGGAAGAACGGCACTCTGACATCCGAAGAGCGCGACATTGTTGGTAAACTGATGGCGGCCGGGACGGCTTCGGGCGCTGGCACCTCGCAGGTCCAGATCGCAGTAGCGGCTGTGACAGTTCAAACTCTAGCCGCATCGAACGATCCCGCACGCCGTGATGTCGCTGAACTGGCAAAGGCGGGGGCGGGGCGTGAAGCTGCAGCGCAGCTGGCGACGGTGATTGACGCTCGCCGCACTGGACAAAACATCGACAATGCCGAAGCCTATCGGGAGGCGGCTCGCCTTGCGGTGCCATTCAGTGTGGCCGATGCGATCATGTATTTCTCAAAGGCCGCAGACCTTGATCCGAGTGATTTCTGGACACTGATCGAACTGTCGCGCCTTTACCAGCGGGCGAACAGCCTTTCCAAGGCGATGGAAGCCGCAGATCAGGCCTTGCCTAAAGCGTCAACACCACGTGAGCGCTCAGTTAGTATGAACGAGATTGGCGACATTCTCGTGGCGCGCAACGATCTAGCAGGCGCGCTGGCGGCCTATGAGGAAGGGCTGACCATTCGACGCACCCTCGCCGAGGGCGATCCAAGCTCCGCCCACGCCCAGCGCGACGTCTCTGTCAGCCTCGACAGGATTGGCAACATTCTCGTCGCGCGCAACGATCTGGCAGGCGCGCTGGCGGCCTATGAGGAAGGGCTGACCATTGCACGCACCCTCGCCAAGGGCGATCCAAGCTCCGCCCACGCCCAGCGCGACGTCTCTGTCAGCTTGAACAAGGTTGGCAATATTCTCGTGGCGCGCAACGATCTGGCAGGCGCTCTGGCGGCCTATGAGGAAGGGCTGACCATTGCACGCACCCTCGGCGAGGGCGATCCAAGCTCCGCCCACGCCCAGCGTGATCTTTTTGTGTCACTTTGGCGAATGGCAGAAGCGAGCGCACCGACGTATAGATGGGAAGCTGTGAAGGCCCAGTGGGATAGCATGCGTGCTCGCGGAATGGTGATGCCAGCTGATGAACATTGGACCGCTGAGATAGACCGGCAGTTGAAGGATGAGGGTCAGTAGCGCTGCGATGGCGGCTTTGGAGTATCTGGACATAGCGACACGACAGTTAGCATCTCACCAGCGCTCATCACTCCCTTCCGGCGGGCCACGCCTATCTCCAAATGCACTGAGCGCATGTGGATGGCCAGATTGGCTGTGTGCGAAGCGCTTGACGGCGCACGAGGACGAACGTTGCAACCCGTTGCAACATCAACTTTCGTCCCAACACGCTTCTAGAGCGGGATGACATTTGAGGGAATCGCGAGGGATTCACAGGGTGGAGATTTTCTGATTCAAGCGGCTGGCCGGGATTGGAGGCGGCGGCGATGACCAGACCCTACTCGATGGATTTGCGCGAACGTGCGG
>JBEVNC010000150.1:0-4009 GCA_040508315.1 Sphingobium sp. | reverse complement strand
ACGAGCGCGACAAAAAAAAGGGAGGATCTTCATCCTCCCCTTTTGAATCCTGAAACCAGCGACGGCGGGCTTAAATCCCCTGCGGACGGGGATCGCTCAACGGGCCGGGCCGTTTGCCGCCGCTCTTGGGGATGGACGTCCCGCCCACGGCGACCGGCGACGAGCGCATCCGGCCAGTCTCCCGCACGATCTCACCGCGTTCCAGCAACGCATTGATCTCGTCACCCGAGAGCGTTTCATATTCCAGCAGCGCGTTGGCGAGCAGGTGAAGCTGGTCCTCATGCTCGCTCAGCACAGCCTTGGCCCGATCATAGCCGCTGTCCACGATTCGGCGGATTTCCGTGTCTATCTTCTTCGCGGTCTCGTCCGACATATGCACGCGCTGGCTCTGCGAATAGCCAAGGAACGTCTCGCCCTGCGGCTCCTCATATTGCAGCGGACCGAGTTCGTCGGACATGCCCCATTGCGTCACCATGTCACGCGCCAGCTTGGTCGCATACTGGATGTCGCCGGACGCGCCCGAACTCACCTTGTTATAGCCGAAGATGATCTCCTCGGCGACGCGGCCGCCCATGGCGACGGCCAGGTTCGCGTGCATCTTGTCGCGGTGATAGCTGTAGCTGTCCCGCTCCGGCAGACGCATCACCATGCCCAGCGCGCGGCCTCGCGGGATGATCGTCGCCTTGTGGATCGGGTCCGACGCCGGCTCGTGCGACGCGACGATGGCATGGCCCGCCTCATGATAGGCGGTCATCTTCTTCTCGTCGTCGGTCATGACCATGGAACGGCGTTCCGCGCCCATCATGACCTTGTCCTTTGCCGCCTCGAACTCGGCCATGGCGACGAGACGCTTGGCGCGCCGCGCGGCCATCAGGGCAGCTTCGTTGACGAGGTTGGCAAGGTCCGCGCCGGAGAAGCCGGGTGTGCCGCGCGCGATGGTGCGCGCGTCGACGTCGGGCGCCAGCGGCACCTTCTTCATGTGGACTTCGAGGATCTTCACGCGGCCATCGATGTCGGGACGCGGCACGACGACCTGACGGTCGAAGCGGCCGGGACGCAGCAGCGCAGGGTCGAGCACGTCGGGACGGTTGGTCGCGGCGACGATGATGATGCCCTCATTCGCCTCGAACCCGTCCATCTCGACCAGCAACTGGTTCAGCGTCTGCTCGCGCTCGTCATTGCCGTTGCCGAGACCGGCGCCGCGATGACGGCCGACCGCATCGATTTCGTCGATAAAGACGATGCACGGCGCGTTCTTCTTCGCCTGCTCGAACATATCGCGCACGCGGCTCGCGCCGACGCCCACGAACATCTCGACGAAGTCGGAACCGGAGATGGTGAAGAACGGCACGCCCGCCTCACCCGCAATGGCGCGGGCCAGCAGCGTCTTGCCGGTGCCGGGCGAACCGACCAGCAGCGCGCCCTTGGGGATCTTGCCGCCCAGGCGTGCGAACTTGGTCGGGTCCTTCAGGAACTCGACGATTTCCTCCAGTTCCTCACGCGCCTCGTCGATGCCCGCAACGTCCTGGAACGTCACGCGGCCATGCTTTTCGGTCAGCAGCTTGGCCTTGGACTTGCCGAAGCCCATCGCGCCGGACGCGCCGCCGCCCTTCTGCATCTGGCGCAGAACGAAGAAGGCGATGCCCAAGATCAGGACGAATGGCAGCGATTGATAGAGGACGATCTGCCAGAAGCTTGGCCCTTCCTCCCGCTCGCCGCTATATTTGACGCTGTTCTCGTCCAACAGCGCGGTCAAGCCGGGGTCGGTGACGGGCACGGTCGAGAAACGCTGGTTATTGTCCAGCGTGCCCGTAATCCGGTCGGGCGCGATGGCCACGTCCTTCACGGTGCCGTTCGATACCTTCTGGCGGAAATCGGAATAGGCGATGGCTGTGCCACCCTGCGTCGCTGTGCGGCTGTCGAACAGGGTCACGAAGAGGAGCAGCGCGAGAATCACACCCGCCCAGATGAGGGCGCTCTTAACCCAGGGATTGGCCTGCGGATCCTTGTCGTCGTTCATGCTCTCTCGCTTTCGTCATGAAAGATAGGACAATCCCCGCAAAGCGCAATGGTCAGCCGGTCCGTCGTGGTGGCGCTTGCCGCAATGTCCAAACAGTTCCGCCCGTTGCGATGCACGCGCCGATGCTGATCTTGTCGCCCGCACGCAGGCGGAAAACCGCGTCGTCGATACGTTCGCCGCGCGGTTCCGGCGAGTCGGGGGTCAGTGCGGCGAGCATGAGCGCCAGCAGGCGGCGCAGATATTCATGCGGCAAATCGGTGCTGGCCAGACGCAATCCGTCGCCGTGCGGGACCACCAGATCGGCGTAGAGCCGCTGCGCGCTCCACGTCAGCGCCGAGTCGGCATCGGCGAGAGCTGCGGCACTGCGGGCGGCGGAGGAGGGATCGAGCCAGTCCGCCCCGGCAAGTGCAGCGCGCAACCGCGCGCGGTCGTAACGCTCATCATTATTACTGGGGTCGGCGACATGCGGGATGCCGCGCGCGCGGACATACTCCTCCAGCGCCGCCTTGCGAAAGCCGAGCAGCGGCCGCACCACCCTGCCCCGCCGCGCGCGGATACCGGCCAGCCCCGCCACGCCAGACGAACGGTTGAGCCGCATCAGCATCGTCTCGATCTGGTCGTCGGCATGATGCGCGGTAAGCAACCAGTCGAGGCCGCGCTCATCCATCCACGCATCCAACAAGGCATAGCGCACCGCCCGTGCCCGCGCCTGCACCGACCCGGTGATGGGGACAGAAGGCCGCAGGATGGCATGAGGAATGCCCTGCCCGTCGCACCATCGCGCGACCATCACGGCTTCCGCTGCCGCCTCGGCACGCAGGCCATGATCGACGGTCGCCGCCTCCGTCCGGCCGGGCGCATAGGCTGCCGCAAGATCGAGCAACGCGATGCTGTCCGGCCCACCCGACACCGCAATCCCAAGCCGCTGGCCGGGCAATGCCGCACCGCCCGGCAGCGCCGCCATCGCGGCGGCAAATGCCTCGCCCGTTACGTCAGGCACCGCATTTCGCGCGTGCCCTGCCCTTGTCGGCCAACGCCTTCAGCTCGCCGCGTAGCGTCGTTCTGAACACGGCTTCCAGTTCCTGATAGACGTCGCAGGCATCCTTGGTGCGCTTGAGCTGGATCAGCGCATCGCCGAGATATGTCAGGCTGTCGGACGCGCGATCGCCCTTGGGACGCTTCTGGTAGTTTTCGTAAAAGGCGATGGAGGCGGCGGCATATTGGCCATCGTCGAGATAGGCGCGGCCGAGCAGATTCTGCGCGCGCGATCCGACCGGGCCGGAGCCATATTTCTCGACCGTGGACGCAAGCTGGGTCTGCGCCTCGGGATAGAATTTGGCGGTCCAGAGGCGGAAGCCATAGGTGTAGCTGTCGTCCGCCGCATTGCCGGTGCTGGGCCGCTCGATGGCGGCGACGGCGATCTTGCGATCCTCCGACGCGGCGGGCGTGGCGGATGCGGCGGGCTTGGGCGCGGGCTTCGTTCCGGGCCTGGGAGCAGGATCGGCCGCAGGGAGCGCCGGGGTGACGACCGGGGCCGCTGCCGCCGCCATATCCGCCTTATACTGCGCAAACTGCTGCTTGAGCTGGTTCAGTTCATAGGCGTTCTGTTCGACCTGTCCGGTCAGGGTGCGCATCTGGCCCTCTACACCGGTCAGGCGCGATTCCAGATCGGCCACCTGGGACGAGGCCGGCGTGCCGCCGACCACAGGCGCTGTCGGGGCGGCACTGACGTCGGGTGTGAGGAAGCGGCCCGCGCCATCCGGGAACACCTTGCGCTGGATGGCGCGCACTTCCTGCTCCAGTCGGCCGACGCGGCCCTCGACAGTGGTCTGCGCCGTCGCTGACATGCTGGGCGCCAGCATCAGGGCGACGAGCGGCAGGGCGGCTATCGGGAAACGCATGCATATTCTCCAGCGATCTTTGACGCGAAACATATGGGTATCGCGACCGCCTGCGTCAGGGCGTCGCGGCATTGGCGGGCGCTGCGGC
>JBEVNC010000123.1:0-7408 GCA_040508315.1 Sphingobium sp. | reverse complement strand
GAGAACCTTTACCTTCACTTCCAGGCCTTCGGATACGACATCGGTAGGCTTCTCGACGCGCTCGTTGCGCATTTCCGAAACGTGGACCAAGCCGTCCTTGCCGCCCATGAAGTTCACGAACGCGCCGAAATCGACGATGTTCACGACCTTGCAGTTGTAGACCTTGCCGACTTCCGCTTCTTCGACAATGCCCAGGATCCAGGCCTTGGCGGCTTCGATCTGGTTGATGTCGGACGAGCTGATCTTGATCAGGCCCTCGTCGTCGATATCGACCTTGGCGCCTGTTTCCGCGACGATCTCGCGGATGACCTTGCCGCCGGTGCCGATGACGTCGCGGATCTTCGACTTGTCGATCTGGATCGACTCGATGCGCGGCGCATGGGCGGACAGTTCGGTGCGGGTGCTGTCCAGAGCCTTGGCCATCTCACCCAATATGTGGGTGCGACCTTCCTTGGCCTGGTTCAGCGCGACGCGCATGATCTCTTCGGTGATGCCGGCGACCTTGATGTCCATCTGCATCGTGGTGATGCCCTCGGACGTGCCAGCCACCTTGAAGTCCATGTCGCCGAGATGATCCTCATCGCCCAGAATGTCGGACAGGACGGTGAAGTCCTTGCCTTCCAGGATCAGGCCCATGGCGATGCCCGACACGGGACGCTTCAGAGGAACGCCAGCGTCCATCATCGAGAGCGAACCGCCGCAGACCGTCGCCATCGAGGACGAGCCGTTGGACTCGGTGATGTCGGACAGGACGCGGATCGTATAGGGGAACTCGTCCTTGGTCGGCAGCACGGGGTGCAGCGCACGCCATGCCAGCTTGCCATGACCGACTTCGCGGCGGCCCGGCGCGCCGAAGCGGCCGACTTCACCGACCGAATAGGGCGGGAAGTTATAGTGCAGCAGGAAGCGCTCGTACGACAGGCCGGTCAGGCCGTCGATCATCTGCTCCGCATCCTTGGTGCCAAGGGTGGTGGTGCAGATCGACTGGGTCTCGCCGCGCGTGAACAGGGCCGAGCCATGCGTGCGGGGCAGGAAGCCGACAATCGCCTCGATCGGACGGATGTCGGTGCTCGTGCGGCCGTCGATGCGCTTCTCACCTTTGATGATGGCGCCGCGAACGATTTCCGCTTCCAGCTTCTTGGTCAGCTTGATGCCGGCCATGATCGTCTGTGCGTCGAGGCCATCGGCCGAGAAGCTTGCCTTCGCCTTGTCGCGCGCTGCGTTCAGCGCGTTGGAGCGGGCCGACTTGTCGGTCAGCTTGTAGGCTGCCGCGATGTCCTTGCCGATCAGCGTCTTGAGCTTCTTCTTCAGGTCGCCCAGATCGTCCGACTTGGCCATGGCCCACGGGTCCTTGGCGGCCTTCTCCGCGAGAGAGATGATCGCGTCGACGACCTTCTTGATCTCGTTATGGGCGAACACGACGCCGCCGAGCATGACATCCTCGGACAGCTCCTTGGCTTCCGATTCCACCATCATCACAGCGTCGTAGGTCGCCGCGACGACGAGATCGAGATCGCCGGACTTGGCTTCCTCGAGGCTCGGGTTCAGCTGATATTCGCCGTCCTTATAGCCGATGCGGGCAGCCGCGATCGGACCCATGAAGGGCACGCCGGACAGGGTCAGCGCAGCCGACGCGGCGATCATCGCCACGATGTCGGGCTCGCTCTCGCCGTCGAACGACAGGACCTGCGCGATCACGTTGATCTCGTTGTAGAAGCCCTCGGGGAACAGCGGGCGGACCGGACGGTCGATGAGACGGCTGGTGAGCGTCTCCTTCTCCGTCGCGCCGCGCTCACGCTTGAAAAAGCCGCCGGGGATGCGGCCGGCCGCCGAATATTTTTCCTGATAGTGCACGGTGAGCGGGAAGAAATCCTGCCCGTCCTTCACCGACTTTGCGGCCGTAACGGCGCACAGCACGACGGTTTCGCCATAGGTCGCCAGAACGGCGCCATCGGCCTGACGGGCAATACGGCCCGTTTCGAGCTTGAGGGTCTTTCCGCCCCACTCGATTTCGACTGTCTTTACATTGAACATGGTTTGTCCTTCCACCCACCGGCCCTATTGCTCGGCGGGGCTTGCAAATGGGCGTTGCGCCCGTTGTGAGAGGGCTTGGCCCTCTCCGCCGTTCGTCCTGATCCAAAGTCGCGGTCCGAACGGGTCGGGGAGATTTTCCCCGGTCAGGATATCGCGCCGAATTGCCCGATATCCCGGAATCAGAAACGGCCCCGTAAAGGGGCCGTCCCGTCTATGTCAGGCTTACTTGCGCAGGCCCAGCTTCTGGATGAGGTCGGTGTAGCGACCCGCATCCTTGGACTTCAGATAATCCAGCAGGCTGCGACGCTTGTTGACCATCAGCAGCAGCCCGCGGCGGCTGTGATTATCCTTGTGGTGACCCTTGAAGTGATCAGTCAGGTTGGAAATGCGCTCAGAGAGGATCGCAACCTGTACTTCGGGGGAGCCGGTATCGCCTTCGGCGCGGCCATGTTCCTTGATGAGCGCTTCCTTGCGCTCTGCAGTGATCGACATCGGCTATCCTTTCATGTCAGAGGTTCAGACCCCGCACGACCCGGATTTCCAGGCCCAGAGCCTCCACCAGCGCCACGGGCATATCGCCCTCGGTCGCCAGCATCAGACCCTGCTTACGGGGGTCCCCCGGCAGCACCTTGCCCTGACGGAGCATGAGTGCCTGTTCGGAGGTGACGGACAGAGCCGGGATGTCGTCCAGCCCCACCGTCAATGGCAGCATAAGCCGCGCAATGGCGCGCTCCTTAGCAGCATGGGATAAATTGTCCAATGAAATAGCATGGTCGAGGGTGAAGGGACCGGCCTTCAGCCGCCGCAACATGATGACATGGCCGACCGTCTCCAGCGCCAAAGCGATGTCGCGGGCGAGGGAGCGGATATAGGTGCCCTTGGAGACATGAGCCGTGAGGGTGACTTCGGTGAGGGGCGCGGCAGGCGAAATGCTCGCCTCCTGAGGCGAGGAAACAGACAGCCCATAAACCGTCACCGCGCGCAGCTTCATCGCCACCTCTTCCCCCGCCCGAGCAAGGTCATAGGCTCTCTTTCCATCCACCTTGATCGCGGAATATATCGGCGGTGCCTGCTCGATGGGCCCGGTGAAGCGCGGCAACACCGCCTCCACCGCTGCCAGGGTCGGCAGCACGTCGCTCGTCGCCACCACTACGCCTTCACGGTCCAGCGTGTCGGTCTGCTCGCCGAACCGGATCGTGAAATCATAGACCTTGTCGCTGTCGAGCATCCGCCCGGCGAACTTCGTCGCTTCGCCCACCGCGATGGGCAGCACGCCCGTCGCCAGCGGGTCGAGCGTGCCGCCATGGCCGACCTTCATCTTGGGGCATCCGCTTTCGCGCAGCGCACGCTTGACCGCGCTCACCCCTTGTGTGGAGCCGAGACCGAGTGGTTTGTCGAGGATGATCCAGCCATGCATGAGGGAGCGGCCTGTACACCGCCCCGCCCCATCTGTCAGCCTTTGGACGGAGCGTCGGCCTTCTTCTTCGCAGGCGGACCCGCGCTCGTCACCAGCGACGTGAACTGGCACGTGTTGCCGCGTACCGCGACCTGCCCGAACTTGTCCAGCGTCCCGACGCCGCGCGTGACGAATGCGACCGTCTGCGCGGTAGGCAGTTCGATGCACGGCCCGATCAGGGTCGCGCGATACCAGTGGCCATGCACATCCTGCACATGGATCGCGTTCGTCCCTTCGGCGCGCCAATCCCTGATGCTTCCCGAATCCACGAACGGAATGGACGCCTCGATACCCAGCCGCCGTTCCGCAGCCAGAATGGCCGGCTTTTCGGCACGCACCGCTGTCCCCGTGGCATGGATGCCGCCAGCTATCGCAAAGGTGAAGCCCGCCGCCAGCAGGGCGAGAATATAGGTCGCCTTTTCGCGCATGGTCCGTCTCCAGTGTCGCATTCCAGCCCCTGCGCCCGACGACGCATTCCCGACTGGTGCGATTCTATCTGGTCGGCGATGAGCGGCAAATGAACCGCGGGGATGCCGCCTTCACCATTTTCGTAGAGAGACCGGCCGTCCAATCCGTGTCCTGTTCGACATCGGCGCCGGATGGAGAGCGCCTAGCTGGAGAGCAACCGGCTCGCCAATCATCTGCGCGTCATCGAAATACAGGATAGCGCGGCCGCGTGACGGGTTCAGTCCCGATTGAGATCGCGCGCCACCTTCGGGTCGCGCAGCAGCTTGTCGATATGCGTACCCTCGTCGAAACTCTCGTCGCAGACGAACTTGAGCTTGGGCGCAAAGCGTAGCTTGATGCGGCTCGCCACCTCGCGCTGGAGATAGGCGGTGTTGGTGCGCAGCGCCTTCACCACTACCTCCTCATCCCTGCCCAGCAATGGCTTGATGAAGGCGGTCGCGTGCCGCAAGTCGGGCGACATGCGCACTTCGGTCACGCTCACGACATGGCTGGTCAGCACCTCGTCATGCACGTCGCCACGCTGGAGGATGTCGGCCAGGACATGACGCACCTGCTCGCCCACGCGCAGGCTGCGCACGGCGGAGTCGCTGCTGGCAGAGGTCTTGCTCATTGCTCCATCTTCTCCACGATCCGGTTGATGGACCGTATGTTCCTGGCCGTGCCCATGCAGCCCAGATGCTTCTCGATGAACGCGGCGGTCAGCTTGCTGCGGCCCGCGCCCTCGACATAATCCATATAGAGGTCGCGCGTCCCCGCCGCGAGCTTTTCCGGCCCCGCATGCGCTTGGGCCAGCTTGCCGAACATGGCGCCAGTCAACGGCCGGGCGAGAAAGTGGACATAGACGAACTTGTCCTCATTCCCGCCGACGAAGGGATTCTCCGCCAGCGCCGCTTTCAGTTCGGCAACGCCGCGCACTGCGGCGAAGGTGCGGAACCCGAAACGCTCCCGCACGCAGTCGCCGATCAGCGTCTCCAGCGCAGCATCGCTCGCCCGGTCATGGTCGAACAGCACATTGCCGCTCGCCACGACGGTCTCGACGCGCTCGAGGCCGCAGCCTTCGAGCGCCGTCTTGAGATCGGCCATGCTAACCCGATTGCCGCCGACATTCACGCTGGCGAGAAAGGCGGCATAGCGAGGCATCACAGTACGCGGGCGCGTTCCTCGACCTCGAACAGTTCGAGCATGTCGCCAGCCTTGATGTCGTTGGTATCCTGCAACATCACGCCGCATTCCAGACCGGCGCGCACTTCGGCGACGTCGTCCTTGAAGCGCCGCAGCGAGGCGATGACCGTCTTCGACACGATGACATCCTGCCGCGTAAGGCGGGCGTTGAAGCCCTTGCGGATGATGCCCTCCATGACGAGCAGACCGGCGGCCTTGTCCTTCTTGCCCGCAGGGAAGACCTCGCGGATTTCGGCGCGGCCGACGACCGTTTCGATCCGCTCGGGACCAAGCTGGCCCGCCATCTCGTTACGGACTTCCTCGAGTAGGTCGTAGATCACGTCATAATAGCGCAGCGACACCTTGTCCCGCGTGGCCAGCGCGCGCGCCTTGGTATTGGGGCGCACGTTGAAGCCGATCAGCGGGGCACGGCTCGCGGCCGCCAGGGTGACGTCGCTTTCCGTGATCGCGCCGACGCCCGAATGAAGCACCCGCACCTTGATCTCGTCCGTGGAGATACGGTTGAGCGAGTTGACGATAGCCTCGACCGATCCCTGCACATCGCCCTTCACCACGACGGCATATTCCATCTGGGTGGTGTTGAACTGCGAGAACATGCTCTCGAAGTTGGTGGGCGCGGACGTGGTGCGCTTGCGCGTGGCGAGTTCGGCGCGATAGGCCGCGACTTCGCGGGCACGTGCTTCATTCTCCACAACCGACAACTGGTCGCCGGCACGGGGCACGCCCGACAGGCCGAGCACTTCGACCGGAGTCGACGGACCCGCTTCCTTGACCTGCTGACCCTTGTCGTTGACCATCGCGCGGACCTTGCCGCTCTCGGCGCCGACGACGATCGTGTCGCCGACCTTGAGCGTGCCGCGACCGACCAGGATCGTCGCGACGGGACCACGGCCCTTGTCCAGCTTCGCCTCGATCACGGAGCCTTCGGCCGCGCGGTCGGGGTTTGCCGACAGTTCGAGCAGCTCCGCCTGCAGCAGGATCTTGTCGATCAGGTCGTCGAGGCCCAGCTTCTTGAGCGCGGACACTTCCACGTCCTGCACGTCGCCGGACATTTCCTCCACGACGATCTCATGCTCGAGCAGGCGCTCACGGATCTTCTGCGGATTGGCGTCAGGCTTGTCGACCTTGTTGATCGCCACGATCATCGGCACGCCCGCCGCCTTGGTATGGTTGATCGCCTCGATGGTCTGCGGCATCAGCCCGTCGTCCGCCGCCACCACCAGGATGACGATGTCGGTGACGTTCGCACCGCGTGCCCGCATTTCCGAGAAGGCTTCATGGCCCGGCGTATCCAGGAAGGTGATGATCTCACCGCCCTTGGTCTTCACCTGATAGGCGCCGATATGCTGGGTGATGCCACCGGATTCGCCGCGCACCACATCGGTGCCGCGCAGCGCGTCGAGCAGGCTGGTCTTGCCGTGGTCGACATGGCCCATGATCGTGACGACCGGCGGGCGCGACTTGAGCGTATCGGCCGCATCGATGTCGATGGAGCTGTCGATTTCGACGTCGGAGTCCGACACGCGCTGGATGCGGTGGCCGAATTCCTCGACCAGCAGTTCCGCCGTGTCCTGATCGATCACATCGGACTGCGTGACCGGCGTGCCCATCTTGAACAGCGCCTTGACCAGGTCGCCGCCCTTTTCGGCCATGCGGTTGGCGAGTTCGGCGACCGTGATCGATTCAGGCACGACGACGTCGCGCACCTGCTTCTCGCGGTGGACCGGACCGCCGCTATGCGTGCGGCGATATTCCTTCTCCCGCGCGCGCTTGAGCGCGGCGAGGCTGCGGGCACGGGCGCTGTCGTCGTCCGCAAGGGCGCGGGTGACGGTGAGCTTGCCCGACTGGCGGCGGTCGTCGGCAGCGACGCCGCCGGGGCCACGCTTGGGGCGCTCCACCTTCGGCTCGGGACGCTTGACCGGCGCGACCGGCGTGAAGCGGCGAGCGGCCGGGCGTTCCTCGGCCGCGGCAGGCTTCGCTTCGGCAGCGGCGGCAGGTGCCTCCTCGACGGGCGCGGCAGATGCAGCCTCGGTCGCCGCGGCAGGCGCAGCATCGCGTGCCGCAGCCTTCGCCTCGACCTGTTCGGCGACGGTCTTGATCGGTTCCGGCGCAGGAGTAGGAGCCGCATCCACCATGGGAGCTTCAGCCTGACGGCGAGCCTCCTCGGCGCGGCGCTTCTCTTCCTCGCTGGCGGCCAGACGGGCGGCGTCCTCACGGCGGCGCGCATCCTCGAGCGCGGACATGCGCGATTCCTCGGCCTCGCGCAGC
>JBEVNC010000115.1:0-18199 GCA_040508315.1 Sphingobium sp. | reverse complement strand
TGTGGACGGGCCGCGAACAGGATCGGGACAAGGCGATCTGCCGGTTTTGCGACACCGATTTCGTGGGCACGGACGGCGATGGCGGTGGCCGCTTCGCCGATGCCGTTGCCCTTGCGGACGCAGCGCAGCGCCTGTGGGGTGCGGGGGCGCAGGACCGCTTCGTCGTGCTGACCGGCGGGGAGCCGATGTTGCAGGTGGACGATGCGGTGCTGGACGCACTGCACGCGCGCGGCTTCACCGTGGCGATGGAGAGTAACGGCACCATTGCCGCGCATCCCGCCATCGACTGGGTGTGCATCAGCCCCAAGGCGGGGAGCGACGTCGTGCAGCGCAGCGGCAACGAGTTGAAGCTGGTGTGGCCGCAGGCGGGCATCGACGCGGACGAACTGGATGGCTGGGCCTTCACGCACAAGCTGCTCCAGCCCATGGACCTCGGCAACGAGGCCGCCAATCGCGATACGATGGCGGCCTCCGTCGATTTCGTCATGTCTCGGCCGGACTGGCGCCTGTCGCTCCAGACGCACAAGCTGCTCGGCATCCGCTAGAGCAATATGCTCTGGCGAGAAGCGCTTACTTCGCGGCGGCGCTCGCCCAGTTCTCCGCGCATTTGGGCAGAAGCTGCTCGTTCTTCCAGCACCGCTTGTCCAGCGAGGGCAGCGACAGCGCAAAGCCATAGCCCGGATTGCCGTAGATCGGGTCATAATGCGCCACGAGCCCGCGGCGAAGCGCACCGATGTTGTTGCGCGCCAACTGCGTCAACGTGCCGCGCGGCGCGAAGATCGCATCCCGGCCGACCCGGCCCGCCACCTGACAGAAGCTGCGCTGCGCACCGACCGTCGAATAGCCGGAATAGACGCGCGTGCCATATTGATCGAATTGCTTCTGGCCCGGCACCGCGCCGTGGACGCGCCGGAAATAGTCGCCGAGCACCTTGAACGACGAGGCCAGTTCGGTGCGATGCTGCGCCAGCATGGCGTTGTAGTTGCTGGTGGTCAGCAGCGTCGGTTCGAAATCGCATTGCAGCGCGGCGACGTTGAGTGCGGCGCGCAGGCTCCAGAGCAGACCTGCATCCAGCTCCGCCGGCGTCGCGCCGGGCAGGTTGACGCCGCTTTCCGGCTCGGTGCCGGTCAGGGGTGCGGTGCTGAGGTCTGGCGGCTGCCAGAACAGCTGCGCACCGGCCGTGCCGGGCAGGGCGAAGAGCGCCGCGCAGGCGAGCAGGGCCGGGATACGGCGGGCTTTGGTGACGGTGGGACTGTCTTTCACTTCACTCTCCGAAGGGTATCTTGGCCAAGGTTTATCGGGCACTCGCGCTGGCGTAACGCCGGGTTGGATCAATCGGCAGCATTGCCCGGACTATCGTCGGGCGCCGCATCGTTGCCGGCGGCTGCATTGCCGGGCTGGCTCCGCACCGCACCGACCCGCGGCAGACCGGTATTGTCGAGCAGCGTGCCGTCCTGCGTCGCATTGTCGAGATCGACCATGGAATCGTTCGCCGTACCGTCGACGATCTCCATATCGCGCATCGACACCTCTCCCCCCGCCGCGGGCTTGGACTTGTCGCAGGCGGACAGGCCGGTGAGCGCGACACCGATAAGGAGCGGCTTGATGAGTTTATGGGCCATGGCGGGCTGTCTAGAGCGGCTTCGCCCGCGCCTCAAGGGGCGGGACAGCGACTGATCGCATTGATGAAGCTGTCCCGGTGCCGGGCGAGCGCCGCGTCCAGCTCCACCATGCGTGCCGGGTTGCCCAGGCTGGCGAGGCTGGCGACGCCATGGTCGGCGATGCCGCAGGGCACGATACCGGCGAAATGCGACAGGTCGGGATCGACATTGATCGCGGCGCCGTGCAGCGTCACCCAGCGGCGGACGCGCACGCCGATGGCGCCGATCTTGGCCTCGCGTCCGTCCCGGTCGAGCGTCCAGATGCCGATGCGACCCTCCGCGCGGAAGGCGTCGACGCCGACGTCGCCCAGCGCCGCGATGACCCATCCTTCCAGCTGATGGACGAAATTACGCACGTCCTTGCCCCGCTGGCCAAGGTCGATGTTGCAATAGACGACGCGCTGGCCGGGTCCGTGATAGGTATAGCGGCCGCCCCGTCCCGCGCGGTGCACGGGAAAGCGCGGATCGAGCATCTCCGCAGGATCGGCGCTGGTGCCTGCCGTATAGACCGGGGGATGTTCGAGCAGCCAGAGCCGTTCGCCCGCGCCGCCATCGGCAATGGCGATGGCGCGCGCCTCGATATCGGCAAGGGCGGCGGCGTAGTCGACAGGCGATACGTCGACGCGCCATTCGGGATCGGGAAGGGGCGGGAGCGTGTCCGTGCCGCCCCCCGTCGTGCGGATTGTCGTGCAAAGCGGGTCCATCTCCCTTGGATGGGACGACAGGGCGCGATTGACAAGGGGGGCTGAGCATGGCTGACACGGCGCGCGGTTCGGGACAGCAGAAGGAATGACGAAAGCGTGGCAGTGATGCGGTTGGACCTGACACGGACATGGGCGGATGCGCGGGCTCTTTTGCGCGCCAACGCCGATGCCATCTCCGCGCTGGCGGGCATGTTCATCCTGCTGCCCGGCATCGTTTCGAGCTGGTTGCTGCCTGAGCCCAAGGTGCTGGCGGCGGGCGCATCGCTGGCGGCGATCCTGCGCGCCAATATGGATTATATGGCCGCAAGCTGGCCGATTTTCCTGCTGAGCGCGCTGGTCACGGCTTTCGGGTCATTGTCGCTGCTCTCGCTGCTGGTCCATCGCAGCCGCCCGACGGTGGCGACAGCCATGCGGATGGGGCTGGCGGCGCTGCCCGTCTATCTGCTGGCGAGCATGCTGCAGACGCTGGTCATGGTCGGGGGCATGATGCTGTTCGTCCTGCCCGGCCTTTATCTCGGCGCGCGCCTGATCTGCATTTCGGTGGTCGCCGCGGCGGAGGAACGACGGACGCCGTTCGCCCTGCTGACCCGCAGTTTTCAGATCACGCGGGGCAATGGCTGGCGTATCCTGCTGCTGCTTTCGGTGATGCTGATCGTGTCGCTGGTCGTGTCGGAGGCGGCGGTCGCCGTGTTCGGCATCGTCTCCACGCTGCTGCTGCCGGCCGACATCGCCCGGCTGATAGGGATCGCGGTCAGTTCGCTGGTTGCGGCGGCATTTTCCGTCGCGGTGTCGCTGGTCTGCGCGTCGATTTACCGGCAGGCGATCGCGCCGCCGCCGCCCGTGCCGACGATACGCTGGCACGGGCGCGGCTGAGGATCGATCACCCCCGGAAGGAGGTGACGATTTCCAGCATGCGGATGGCGGCCTTCGCCGCTTCGCCGCCCTTGTCCTTTTGGCCTGCATCGGCGCGGGCGAGGGCCTGTGCCTCGTTCTCGACCGTCAGGATGCCGTTGCCGATGGCGATGCCGTCCATGCTGAGCGCCATCAGGCCGCGTGCACTCTCGTTCGAGACGACCTCAAAATGATAGGTTTCGCCGCGGATGACGACGCCGATGGCGACGAAGCCGTCATAGCGACCGCTCTCCGCCGCGATGGCGATGGCGCCGGGCACTTCCAGTGCACCCGGAACAGTCAGCACCTCATATTTATGTCCGGCATCGTCGAAGGCGGCCTTTGCGCCGTCGATCAGCATGTCGTTGAGATGCTCGTAGAAGCGTGCTTCCACGATCAGGAACTTGGCCATGGTGTCGCTTTCTATCAGTTGTCGAAGGGACGCAGGCCCACCACGGACAGGTCGTACCCGTCAAGCGCGATCAGGCTGAGTTGATGGTTGCTGAGCAGGACCATGTCATGCACGCCGAGTTCCGCCAGGATCTGCGCGCCCACGCCATAGTCGCGCAGTTCCTCCAGCGGCGGGTTGTCCCCGGCGCGGATGCGATCCTTGAACTCGATGCCCTTGCTCAGATTGTTGAGCATCGGCCGGTTGATGAGCACGATGATGCCCGCACCCTCGCGCCCGATAATGTCCATCGACCGGGCGATCAGGTCGGAGCGGTCGCCGACCTCACCCAATATGTCGGAGAAGATGGAGACGGTGTGCATGCGCACCAGCGTCGGGCTTTCCGGATCGACCTTGCCCTTTTGCAGCACCATCGTTTCCTCGCCAGTGGCGCGGTTGAAGAAGGTGATGGCCGCCCAGTCGCCGCCCCAGCGGCTGCTGAAGCGGGTTTCCGCGCGCTTTTCGACCAGATGGTCGTGCTTGCGGCGATAGGCGATGAGGTCGCGGATCGTGCCGATCTTGAGCTTGTGCTTCTGCGCGAAGGGGATGAGGTCGTCGAGGCGGGCCATCGTCCCGTCATCCTTCATGATCTCGCAGATTACGCCCGACGGGTTGAGGCCAGCAAGGCGCGCGACGTCTACCGCAGCTTCGGTATGGCCGGTGCGCACCAGCACGCCGCCATCCTTGGCGATCAGCGGGAAGACATGGCCCGGCGTCACGATGTCCTGGCGGCCCTTTGAGGCGTCGATGGCGACGGAGACGGTGCGCGCGCGGTCGGCGGCGCTGATGCCGGTAGTGACGCCCTCGCGCGCCTCGATGGAGACGGTGAAGGCTGTTTCGTGCCGCGTGCCGTTATTGCGGCTCATGAGGTCGAGACCGAGCTGCTCGACGCGGTCGCGGGTCAGCGTCAGGCAGATGAGGCCGCGGCCGTGGGTCGCCATGAAGTTGATCGCGTCGGGCGTCGCCATCTGAGCGGGAATGACGAGGTCGCCCTCATTCTCCCGGTCCTCGTCATCGACCAGAATGAACATGCGGCCGTTGCGCGCTTCGTTGATGATCTCCTCCGGCGAGGCGAGTGCGGTGCCGCCCTCACGCTTGATGAGATAGGCCTCCAGCTTGGTCAGCGTGTCGGAGGTCGGGTTCCAGTCGGTCTCGCCGAGGCGACGCAGGCTGTTGGCGTGGAGGCCAGCCGCGCGCGCCAGACCGGAGCGGGACATGCCGCCATCGGTGACGAGGGAGCGGAGATTGTCGATGAGCAGACTGGACATGAGATTTCCTTCCTTGGCCGCTCTTTCACACTGCGATGTGAAAGATGCAAGGATGAAATCACATTACAAGCTTATGAGTGCTGGCCGTGCGGCCAGTGCTCAGCCCGCAGTGAGCCGCCCATAGCTTTCCATCCGCGCCAGATAGCGGGCCAGGATGTCGATCTCCAGATTGACCTGGCTGCCCACGGCGAAGCTGCCCAGCGTGGTCACTTCCCAGGTGTGCGGGATGAGGTTGACCGAGAAATGGGTGACGCCGCCTGTGTCCGTCACATCGTTCACGGTGAGCGATACGCCCTGCACGGTGATGCTGCCCTTGGGCGCGATCAGCGGAGCGAGGGCTGGCGGGACCTGGAAGGTGACGCGGTGCGAGTCGCCTTCGGGGGTGATGTCCGAAACCGTGCCGATGCCGTCGACATGACCAGTGACGATATGCCCGCCAAGCTCGTCGCCAACCTTCGCCGCGCGTTCGAGGTTGAGGCGACCGCCCTCCGCCCAAAGGCCCGATGCCGTGCAGGCGATGGTTTCGGCGGACAGTTCGACGGTAAAGCTGTCGGCGCTCTTGGCCACGACGGTCAGGCAGGCGCCCGAACAGGCGATGGAGGCACCGATGGCGACGCCCGCCATGTCATAGCTGGACGCGATGGTGAGGCGCAGGTCGCCCCGCTGCTCCGCTGTACGAATGGTGCCAATGTCGGTGACGATGCCGGTGAACATGAATACCTCCCTATCCCGCACTTCGCCGCGCGTAAACCTCAAGGCTGTCCGGCCCGAACATATGCCGCTCGGCGAGCGTCCAGCGGCCATGGGCTGACGGCAGGTCGGTAAGGCCGATGTCGCCCAGTGACGGCATGCCGCCGCCGATCAATATGAGGGCGCGGTAGATCAGCAGGCGGTCCACCATGTCGGCGCGCAGGAAAGCGGCCGCCGCACCCGCGCCGCCTTCGACTAGCAACCGGTCGCCGGGCAGGTGGAGGGTGGCGATGGCTTCGGGCGAGGCGGCGTGCAGCCAGCCTTCGGGCAGGCCATTGGCGCTGCTGCTGAGCAGGACCGGTTGCGGCGCGCGGGATTCGAGGCCGGGCAGCCGGACGTCGAGTCGCGGACTGTCGGCGTTCAGCGTACCGCGCCCGACGAGGATCGCATCAGCGCGTGCGCGCTCGACATGGGCATGGGCGCGGGCCTCGGGTCCGGTAATCCAGCGGCTGGTCCCGTCCGCCATGGCGATGCAGCCATCGAGCGACAGGGCAAGCTTGAGCGTGACATGCGGACGGCCCAGCGTCGCCCGCGTGAAATAGCCCGCCATGGCAGCGCGCGCTTCGGCGGCGAGGACGCCTGTCTCCACCGCGATTCCCGCCGCGTGGAGGAGCGCTATACCTTGCCCGTTGGTGCGCGGGTCAGGATCGCCCGCCGCGACGACGACACGCGCCGGTTTGGCCGCGATCATCAGGCCGGAGCAGCGCGGCCCCCGGTCGGAGAGATGGGCGCAGGGTTCGAGCGTGACATAGGCCGTCGCGCCCGCCGCCCGCTCGCCCGCCTCGGCCAGCGCCATCGCCTCGGCATGGGGCCGCCCGTCCGGCTGCGTCCAGCCGCGTCCGACGACGCGCCCATCGCGGACGATCACGCAGCCGACATTGGGATTGCGGCCGGTGCGGCCTGCACCGCGCTGCGACAGCGCGATGGCGGCGGCCATGGCGCGCCTGTCGTCGAGCGGGGTCATGCGGACAGGCGGATCAGCGCGGCGCGGCGTCGCCGGACCCGGCTGCCGCTTCGCGTGCCTTGGCCTCTGCGATTCGCTTGTCGAGATCCTTGTTCACTGCCTCGACCACGGCCGTGCGCTGCGCCTTGTTACGCGCGGCTTCCTCCCGCCATTCGATGCCGAACAGGTCGGCGGTCGTGCGGAACTCGGCCTGCTTGCGCTGGAGCGCCGCCTCATATTGGGCGAGGTCCTTCTTCTGCTGCTCCATGATGGCGCTGTCCTTGCGGTCGGCCATCCAGCTTTCGACATAGATGATCTGGCGCTTGGGCGGGGGCGCATGCGCGTCATGATCGAGCGCCCAGACCGTCACCGCGGTGATGGTCATCGACAATGCCAGCACCGGCCATTTGTGCGGCATCGGCCCCGACAGCAACAGCTTGAGGTCGGCGACCATGCCCCTTGGGGACGTCGGGCGGGGGAGGGTGAACATGGCGGCCAACATAGGCGGTGGCGGGCGTCTTTGCAAAGCCGCCCGCCATCCGGTTTCGGTCCCCTTATTCCGTCAGGCGGAAGTGGACCGTCATCACCCGTTCCGACGCCACCGGCACGCCGTCGCGCGTGGCGGGCAGGAAGCGCCAGCGGCTGAGCGCCTGCCGCTTCGTCGCCTCGAAGAAGGCGGGGCTGGCGGCCTCGACCAAAGCCACGTCGAGCACTCGGCCGTCCGCGCCGATGGACACTCGGACCGTCACCGATCCTTCGGCCTCTTGCCGGATCATGGCGGGCGGATAGGCGGGCTGGAAGGCGTCGGCGAAGCGGCGGTCGATCCGCGCGTCGACCAGTTTCGGCTGGATCGGGGGTTCGACGATGGTCGTGCCGGTGCCGCCGGGCAGGATCCCGCCGGTATCGGGCAGGATCGCGGTCTTGATGATGAAATCGGTGTCGGTCGGGGGCAGGACGATGTCGGGTTTGGCGGTCGTGATGACGCTCGGGCGGTGATCGACCTTCGCCTTGGGCAGCGGCTGGGGCTTGGGTGGCGGCGGCCGGTCGGCGGGGACGGCGTAGGTGATGATCGTCCCGATGGGCGGCACCAGATCGGTGACGCCGGGGATCGCCATCACCAGTGCGGCGATACCGACATGGACCGCGATGGTCCCGCCCAGCGCTGCCGGCGAAAGTCCGCGCCGCGCCGCATAGCCATTTTGAACAGTGCCTGACATGAAGTGCTTCTCCTCTCCATGGACCGTGCCCTGTCGGACACCCGGCCCGTCGTCATGCCACCGGTGAGAGTCTGACGCTCTCTATCGTGGCGGTGAGAATGTTATACCGTCACATTTAACATGCGCCAGAGGTTTCTGTGTCCGTATCGGTCAAGCGGACCTTTCGCGCCGCTGGCAGTGTCGGGCGAGAGGAGACTGCCATGTTGAAGCAGGTGAGCATGATGAAACGCCATCCCGACCTGACGATGGAGGCGTTTGTCGAGCGGTATGAAACCCATCATGCCAGGCTGGGCGAGGCATTGTTCGCCAAGGCGAAACGCTTTCTGCGCCGCTACGTGCAGCCGCAGACGAACCCGCTGACCGGCGAGACGACGGAACTGGATTTCGACGTGGTGATGGAAATCTGGTGGGCGTCGCGCGCCGATTTCGAGGACGCGATGGCCGCGCTCGCCAGCAATCCGGAGGCGGTCGCACAGGCCAGCGAAAGCGGCAGGACGCTGTTCGCCTCGGCCAGCAATCCCGCCTTTACCGTCATCGAACGCGACTCGGACATGGGCACCGACTGGGCCGCGATCGAGGCGGGGGGGAGTGCCCGATAGCGGCGCATGCCCTCGCGCTGCACGGTGATGCGGAATAGGCGGGTGCCGGAGCGCGCGGGCCTGCTCGCCGCGGAGCGGTGGAGCGTTGGCGTGACGATCTGGAGGGATGATCAAGGGCCGCGGATAGCCCGCCGCTTCCCCCGGCTGTGAGCATGCGCCACAAAGGCTCATCGTCCAATGAGGCGGCAAGGGAGAGGATATCGATGGGCAGCAGCGGCAGGCTGGCGAACAAGGTCGCAATCGTGACCGGCGCGGCGCAGGGTATTGGCGAGGCGTGCGCGCGCATGCTGGCCCGGCACGGCGCGACGGTCGTAGTCAGTGACATCCAGGTGGAAAGAGGCGAAGCGGTTGCCACCGATATGGGCGGCGACGCCATCTTCCTGCCGCTCGATGTCACGGATCTTGGCGGCTGGGAACGCCTTGTCACCGACGTGACCGGCCGGTTCGGCGGCCTCGACATTCTCGTCAACAATGCAGGCGGGGGCGCTGGCGGCGGCCCGATCGACCGGCAGGCGATAGAGGGTCACCGCCGCATGATGGACCTCAATATCACCAGCGTCTGGGCAGGCATAAAGACGGCCGCGCCCGCGATGACGGCGAATGGCGGCGGGTCCATCGTCAACATCTCCTCCATCGACGGGCTGACAGGCATGCGCGACCTGTCCAGCTATGTGGCGAGCAAGCATGCTGTGGTCGGCCTGACGAAATCGCTGGCGCTCGAACTGGGACGGCAGGGCATCCGCGTGAACAGCGTGCATCCCGGCATCACCGAGACGCCGCTGGTCAGGAACACCAGCCCCGCGTCCAAGGCGCGTCTGGAAAAGGCGCTCGCGACGCAGCCCATCGCGCGGATGGGGACGCCGGAGGAGATCGCCTATGCCGTGCTGTTCTTCGCATCGGACGAGAGCAGCTATTGCACCGGCACGTCGCTGGTGGTGGACGGCGGGCATATCGCGGGGCCGTATCGCGATCCGCTGTGAGGAGCCTTAGTTCTCCTAAAACTCGACCTCCAGTTCCTCCATCTCCTCCGGTTCGGCCTGCGCCGCCGCCAGCCATTCCTGCATCGGCGCCCAGGCAGCAATTGCCTCGCAATAGGCCGTGCCTTCGGGTGACAGCGCCACCGCATAGCTGATGAACCGCCGCGTCACGGGCGCATACATGGCGTCCGCCACGCTGGGCTGGGCGCCGAACAGGTAGGGGCCGCCATAGCGGGACAGGCATTCCTGCCAGATCGCCTCGATCCGTTCGATATCGGGCTTGGCACCGGAGAAGACCGGGAAGCTCGCATGCACCACCTTCAGGTTCATCGGCAGGGCCGAGCGCAGATTGCTGAAGCCCGAATGGATTTCGCCGGAGATGGACCGGCAATGGGCGCGCGCGATCCTGTCCTGCGGATACATGCCCGCGTCCGGGTAAAGCTCGTTCAGATATTCCGCGATGGACAGCGTGTCCCACACGCTCGCGCCCTCATGCGTCAGGCGCGGGACCAGCACGGAGGGGGAGAGGAGGAGCAGTTCCGCGCGGTTGCTGGCGTCGTTCGGCGCGGGCAGTTCCTCGACCTCCAGCCCCGCCAGCCGGCAGAGCAGCCAGCCGCGCAGCGACCACGCGGAATAGGTCTTGCTAGAAATGGTGAGCTGGGCCTTGGCCATCATGATCCTCTGCGCAAAGCGAACGGACTTGCATTGTCGCACTGCATGGTAAAATGATGCAGCGCAGCATTTATGAATGCACATTATCCTCGGCCTTGAAAAGCCGAATCAGTGCCGGTCGGCGCGTTGGGGGAAACAGCCATGCTCTATCAAGGCTATCAGGTCCTGTCTGACATGATGGAGCCTGCGCGGCTTGCGGCGCGCGCGGCGGTCAATATGCGCGACCGCTGGTTCGGCGGCCTGATCGATACGCCGATGTCGCGGCGTTTCTATGCCGCGTGCGACGTGTTTTCGGACGCGAAGGTCGGCCATGACCGCCCGGCCTATGCCATCGACGACGTATTGTGCGGCAACCGCATGGTGAGCGTGCGGGAGGAGGTCGTTCTCGACCTGCCCTTCGGCAATCTCCTCCACTTCGCAAAGGACGACGTGGCAACGCCCCAGCCCAAGATGCTGGTCGTCGCGCCCCTGTCGGGCCATTTCGCCACATTGCTGCGCAATACCGTCCACACGCTGCTGCGCGATCATGATGTCTATATCACCGACTGGAAGAATGCCCGCGACGTGCCGCTGGAGGCCGGGCGTTTCGGGTTCGAGGACTATGTCGACTATGTGATCGGCTTCCTGCAGGAACTCGGACCGCGCAGCCATGTGCTGGCGGTGTGCCAGCCCTGCGTGCCCACGCTGGCGGCCGTCGCGCTGATGGCGGAGGACAAGGACCCCGCCGAGCCGCGCACCATGACGCTGATGGGCGGACCGGTGGATACGCGGATCGCGCCGACTGCGGTCAACGAATTGGCGCTGTCCCATCCCATCGAAATGTTCAGGGACAAGTTGATTTCCTCCGTTCCCTTCCCGCATAAGGGAATGGGTCGGCGCGTCTATCCGGGCTTCCTGCAACTGACCGCCTTCATGTCGATGAACATGGGCCGCCACACCGACCAGCATCGCAAGCTTTACGCGCATCTGGTCGAGGGCGATGAAGCAGCCGCCACCAAGATCAAGGATTTCTACGACGAATATTTCGCCGTGCTGGACCTGACCGCCGAATTCTATCTGGAAACCATCGAATGGGTGTTCCAGAAAACCCTGCTGGCGAAAGGCGAACTGACGCATCGCGGCCGGTTGGTAAATCCCGCCGCGATCCAGCGCACCGCGCTGCTGACCGTCGAGGGCGAGCGGGACGATATTTGCGGCGTCGGCCAGACCGCGGCGGCCCATACGCTGTGCTCCAGCCTGCGCCCGCACCTCAAACGCCACCATCTCCAGCCCGGCGTCGGCCATTATGGCGTGTTCTCCGGATCGAAATGGGAGAAACAGGTCTATCCGCAGGTGCGCAACCTGGTGCTGGCGATGAGCTGAGGCGCGGCCTCAACGCGCCTGCGGAGGTGGCTCCTTCAGCAAGGGCACCAATATCCGGTTCAAGGAGTCCAGGTTGAACGCTCCCGCCTTCGCATAGCGGACGATCCCAGCCCTATCGATCACATAATTGGTGGGCACGCCCTTGAGCGTCTCATACGGACCCTTGATCCGCCGCGCCGACGGCATGGTCAGCTTGGCGAGAATGGACTTCAGCCGGTACATGGGCACGGAGGAGCCACTCTGCGTCTCGATGGCGATCACGCGCAGGCCGTGCTGTTTCTGAAGTCCATAATAGCCGTCGAGCAGAGGCAGCTCTTCCCGGCATGGCACGCACCATGTCGCCCAGAAGTTGAGGACGATGACATTGCCCTTCAACTCCGCGAAGGACAGCTTGCTGCCGTCCAGCATGGTGAGGGTGAAGTCGCCGGCCGGTTCGCCGACCTTGGGCGGTTCCGCCCGTGCCGGCCCCGCCGACAGCAATGCGGCAAGCGCCAGCCCGCCGAACCATGCCTTCATGCCATTCCCCCTCGGTCATCCGCGCCAGCATCGTCGCGCACATCGATGCTGTCCACCGCCCATCGCGACCGATGTGGAGGATGTCCGTTGCGATCCCGTGACGATGCCGCGAAAAATGCTTTGGCTTGGCAGCACGCGCGCCATGCGCCATGGGTCGGCCATGGGTGCAACGGGTCTGGCAGCGGACGGCAAGGGCGCGCGCGTCGCGCTGAACGATGCCGCATGCCAGCGGGGCGGGCGGCTGCTGTTCGCGGGCGTCGGTTTCGCGCTGGCGCCCGGTGAGGCGGCGCTGGTCGCAGGCCCCAATGGCATCGGCAAGTCCAGCCTGCTGCGCATGATCTGCGGCTTGCTGCCCGTCTACGCCGGAACGGTTGCGGTCGAGGGCATGGTGGCGCTCGCCGATGAGCGGCTGGCGCTGGACATGGACCGGCCGCTGGGCCGGGCGCTCGGCTTCTGGGCGGCGCTCGACGGGCGGCCATCGTCCGGGGTCGCGGAGGCGCTGGAGGCGATGGCGCTTGCGTCCCTTGCCGACGTGCCCGTCCGCATGCTGTCCACTGGACAGCGCAAGCGCGCGGTTCTGGCCCGGACCATCGCGTCGGGCGCTGCCATCTGGCTGCTGGACGAACCCGCCAATGGTCTCGACATCGCATCCATCGTGCTGCTGGCCGATGCGGTGGCGCAGCATCTGGCGGCGGGCGGCATCGTGATCGCGGCATCGCATCAGCCGCTGCCATGGGCCGCGACGGTCAGCCTCACCCTTGCCCGGCCGCGTGAAAGGGCAGAGCCCTGATCCTCGCCATCATCCGGCGCGATTGCGCGCGAAGCTGGGCGGGCGGCGCGGCGGCGATGCCCGTCATATTCGTCCTGATGGTCGCGACCCTGGTGCCCTTTGCACTTGGGCCGGACCCCCGGTTGCTGTCGGCGACCGGCGGCGGGATGCTGTGGGTCGCCGCGTTGCTCGCTGCGCTGTTACCGGTGGACCGGCTGATCGAACCCGACCTCGACTCCGGCCTTATCGACCAGTTGGTGGTGCGCGGCATGCGTGACGACACGGTGATGGCGGCAAAGCTCGCCGCGCACTGGCTCAATTTCGGACCACCGCTATTGGTGGCGCTCCTGCCCGCCGCCGCGCTGCTGCAATTGCCGGGCGAAGTGCTGCTGCGTCTCGAACTGTCGCTGCTGATCGGCACGCCCGGCCTGGCCGCGCTGGCGCTGATGACGGCGGCGCTGACCGCTGGCCTCAAGGGGAGCAGCGCTCTGTCCGGATTGCTCGTCCTGCCGCTGGCGGTGCCGCTGCTGATCTTCGGCGCAGGTTCGCTGGGCGTGGAGAGCGGCGCGGCGCTCAAGCTGCTGGCAGCCAGCGCCCTCGTCCTCGTGGCGATAGCGCCGTTCGCAGCGGGCGCTGCAATGCGAGCCGGGCGCGAATGACCCGCGCCGGGTAAACCACCTAAACCTTATCGAAGAAGAAGATGGTGGACAGGGCTGGATTCGAACCAGCGTACGCTCTCGCGGGCAGATTTACAGTCTGCTGCCATTAACCACTCGGCCACCTGTCCATGCACATGGGCTTGGTAGCCCCGGCGGGAAGCGGGTCAATGGCGAAACGGCGCTTGCCTGTCAATGGTTCGACCGCATAAATGCGCCACCATGAAAAGAGGCCACAGAACCGGAAAGCCCAAGGGCGGCTTCCCTCGCTTTTACGGACGCCACGCAGTGATCGCGGCGCTCGCAAACCCCAATCGCATCGTGCGCAAGATATGGGGGACGCGCGAGGCACTGGCCGCGCTCGACCTGCCCCCGGTCTTGCCCATCGTCTATTCGGATGTCGCCGACCTGGGCCGCATGGTGCCGGGCGATGCCCCGCATCAGGGCATCGTGGCGGAAGTCGAGGCTCTCGACGACATCTGGCTGGGCGATCTACTAGAGGAGGGCATGCCGGAGGAGGCGGCGCGCCGTCCCATACTCGTACTCGACCAGGTTACCGATCCCCATAATGTCGGCGCGATCCTGCGTTCGGCGGCGGCATTCGACGCGCTCGGCATCGTGACGCAGGACCGCCACGCGCCGCCCGAATCGGGCGTCATCGCGCGCGCGGCTTCGGGCGCTCTGGAATTCGTGCCGTGGGTGCGGGTGGTGAACCTGTCCCGCGCGCTCGACGAGATAGCGGAGGCCGGATATTGGCGCATCGGCCTCGACGGGACTGCGACCGCCAATCTGGGCGACGCGCTCAGCGGGCAGCGGACCGCGCTGGTGCTGGGGGCGGAGGGCGATGGCCTGCGTCACAACAGCATCCAGCATTGCGACATGGTGGCGCGCCTGCCGATGAGCCCGCGCATGGAAAGCCTGAACGTCTCCAACGCCGCGGCCATCGCGCTTTACGCCTGCATGACCCGCTGAACGCCGACGGAAAAGCAAAAGGGCCGTCCCGCCTATGCGCGGGCGGCCCTCTTTTGCCTCAATCCTCCGGCGCGATGGTGACGGTCATGCCGTCCAGCGCCGCGGTGAGGGGGATCTGGCAGGACAGGCGGCTGAGCGCCGTCCGGCTGTCGGACGTGTCGAGCAGATCGCCTTCGTCTTCGGACAGGGCGGGCAGCTTGTCCACATAGCTTTCGTCCACATAGACATGGCAGGTCGCGCAGGAACAGCATCCGCCACAAAGGGCAAGCAACTCGTCGAAGCCATTGTCGCGAATGACCTCCATCAAGGTCAGGCCTTCCTTCGCGTCGATGGTCTTGCTCTCTCCAGTCTGCGAGACGATGTTCAATTGCGGCATTATGATCTCCCCATCTCTATTGCCCGCTCCTATGGGTGAAAGACGGAGGAAAATCAATTGGTGCGGATCATGCTCAATAGCGACGCCCTACGAACCGCCATGGATCATCTGGCGGCGGTCGAGCCGGGTTTTCTGGCGGGTTTAGGCCGGGTCGGTTATCCGGAGGCCCGTCTGCGTTCGCAGGGATATGAGACACTGTTGCGCACAATTGTGGGACAGCAGGTCAGCGTCGCATCGGCATCCGCGATCTGGCGCAAGCTGGAGTCGGCGCTGGGCGAAGGGGCGCCTGCGGAGGTTCTGCTCGCGATGGATTTCGACGGCTTGCGCGCCTGCGGCCTGTCGCGGCAGAAGCAGAGCTATGCGCGCAGCCTGGCCGAACTGGTGGTGTCGGGCGAGCTTGACCTGCCCAACCTGCCCGCCGACGACGAGGAGGCGATTACGCAACTGGTGCGGATCAACGGGATCGGGCGCTGGTCGGCGGAAATCTATCTGTTGTTCGCGGAGGGACGGCCGGACGTGTTCCCGGCGGGCGATCTGGCGGTGCAGATCGAATTGGGCCGTTTGCTCGGCCTGCCTGCGCGGCCCAGCGAGAAGGCGATTCGCGGGTTGTCGGAGGCGTGGCGGCCCTGGCGCGGCGCGGCGGCGATTTTTGCCTGGCACCATTATAATACGGGCGTTGATATGCTGAAAACCTGACGGACCGGTTTAGAAGACCGCCCTTCCGATCTTGCTCTCGAACGCCTGAAACTCCGTCTCCAGCCGCCACTGCGCCTTTGCCTTCTCGCTCGACGCGAGCAGGCCCGTGCAGGATGGCGCGGCCGGGTTCGCGCAGGCCGTGACCCGCGTTCCGACCTTGCCGTCCGCCCACAGGCTTGGCCCCGGCAGGAAGGCATATTGCAGGCTGGCGCGGGCGATGCCCTTGAGCTCCGTATAGCGCAGGCCCTGTTCGGTCGCGGCGCGCAGATATTCGTTGGTCATGTCGGAGCGGGAGACGCCCTCGTCATCGGTGGAGAGGACCACCGGCACGCCTGCCGCGCGGTAGAGGGCGAGGGGGTGGGCGGCACCTTTCACGCCCAGGATGGTGTCGTTGCTGGTGAGGTTGATCTCCACCGCGATCCTGTCCTTCGCCATGCGGGCGAGGAGGGCGGGTGCGTCTTTCTCATGCGCGATGGCGACGCCGTGGCCGATGCGGGTTGCGCCCGCGACTTCGATGGAGCGGCGGATATGGTTGTCGAGCGCGGCAGGCGGCACGAGGCCCATGGCGAGTTCGCCTGCATGCATGCTTTTCTTCACGCGCGGATATCTGGCGGAGAAGAAACGGAACATCGCCATGTGGAGGTCGAAATCGGCGATAGCGACCGCGCCATCCTCCGGCGCGACGATGTTGACGCCGACGACGCGCGGATCGGCGTCGGCGACCGCAAAGGCTGCCGCCAGTTGCCCGAACACGAAGGCGGGCGGGGCGGAGCGCAGCGCGTAGAATTGATAGCGGACGGTGACGGCGCAGGGCGGGCTGGCGGGCGTGGTGGCGCAGCCGAGGCGCTTGACCGCATCCGCCTCCATCGCGTCGATTTCCGTTCGCGCGGCGGCGGCGAGGGCGGGAATCTGGGGCGAGAGGCGTTGCAGCGCGCCCTCGAAATCGGCGGGGTCGAACGGTTCCTTCGCGGCCGCGCCGCCCGCCGCCATGATCGCGCCGGGGTCCTGCATCAGTTCCAGATAGGAAACGTGGTTGGTCGCCGCGCTGGTCCGGGCGGAGGCCAGCATTGCGCCGGGCGCGGCGATGGCGCTGGCGGCGAAACGGTCGAACGTCTCGAAGAAATCGTCATGGCCGGTCGTGTCGTTGACACCCAGCCCGACATTGCGGTCGCGGGTTGAGAGGGCGCGGATCATCTTTACATAAAGTGCCTCGCCACCTTTCCGTCGGATGAGGTCCTTGGCGGGGACGAGGGTGTCGCCCTTGCACGGCCCTGCCACGATGGAGAGCGTTTCCTCCGAGACGCACAGTCCCGCTTCGCCGGCCCAGTCGAGAAATTGCTCGGCATAGGGTTGGCCCCACAGGTGATTGTGGAGGTCGCCGCCCTTGGGCATGTCCTGGAGGAACACGCGCAGGCGGGCGGGCGACGCCGCGACCTTGTCGAACAGGGCGGCGGTCGCCGCCTCACCCGTGGTTTGCGCGATCGCGGGCGCGGCCAGCAGCGCGGCGAGGAGCAGCGGCAGGCCCTTGCGCATCATAAGTCCTCCGGTCCGATCCAGTGCGTCGTGGTCTTGGGGATATAGTCGATCATCGCGTCGAGGAGCGCGTCGGGGTCGTCATGGACCATCAGCATGTCGCGGTGGTTGGTCTTGAGAAAGCCCTCATCCACGACATGATCGATGAAGTTGCGCATCGAATTGTAGAAGCCGTTGACGTTGAGCAGGCCGCAGGGCTTGGCGTGATAGCCCAGTTGCGTCCATGTCCACGCCTCGAACAGTTCCTCGAACGTGCCGATGCCGCCGGGGAGCGCGACGAAGCCGTCCGACAGGTCCGCCATCATCGCCTTGCGCTCATGCATGGTCGAGACGACGTGTAGGGCGGTGAGGTGGTCATGGTCCTTTTCCCGCGCGCGCAATGCTTCGGGGATCACGCCGATCACTTCGCCGCCTGCCGCGCAGGCGCCGTCAGCGACGAGGCCCATCAGGCCGATGGAGCCGCCGCCATAGACGAGGCCGATGCCGCGCTTGGCCAGCGACGCGCCGAAATTGCGCGCCGCCTCGCCATAGATGGGGGAGACGCCGGTGCTGGAACCCAGGAATACGCAGATCCGCATGGGTTACAGGCCGCCATGCAGGCCGAGGCGGTCGGGATCTTCCAGCGCCTCGGCGGCGACGGTGGCCTTTGGCGCGACGGCTTCCCACGGGAAGACGAACCAGTCCTTGTCGACCGTCCGGTCGATAGACCAGGAGAAATAATCGACCGTCGTGCAGGAGCTGCGGTTGTTGACGAGCGCGGCGAAGCGGACATTGGCGGGGTTGCCATTGTCGCGCACGGTGTCGCGGAAATGGACGATGGTCTTGCCGCTGTCGTTGATGTCGTCGATGAACAGGAAGCGCTCGCCCGCCTCGCTGCATCCCGCCAGATGGATGAGCAGGCGCTGGGCGAAGGCCTCGACCTTGGAGCTGTGGTCGATGGACAGGAGCGGGATGCCGGTGCGGTGCGACAGGAAGGCGCCGGGGACGAGGCCGCCGCGGCCGATGCCGACGATATAGTCGGGGCGCCAGTCGCTGCGCTCGATCTGGCAGGCGACCGCCTCGATATCGGCGAGGAAGCGTTCGTTGGTGATATGGTTGAAGCTGATTTCGGGGCTGTCGGTCATTTTGGGCAGTTCCGCAGGAGAAAATGAAGCTGGTTTCGTATCGGCGCGGCAGGCGCGGCGCAACG
>JBEVNC010000087.1:0-6872 GCA_040508315.1 Sphingobium sp. | reverse complement strand
GCACGCAAGGCCATCGCGGAGCGTTATGACGGCGGCTACCTCCCCGAGAAGCCGCGCCAGTACCAGACCAAGGCCAAGAATGCGCAGGAAGCCCATGAGGCGATCCGCCCCACCGACTTCTCCAAGGACAAGGCGGGAAGCGGCGATCATGGCCGGCTATACGACCTGATCTGGAAGCGCGCGCTTGCCAGCCAGATGGCGTCGGCGCGGATGGAGCGGACCACGATCGATCTCGAGGACGGCACCGGCCAGCACGGGCTGCGCGCCACCGGCCAGGTCGTGCTCTTCCCCGGCTGCCTCGCGCTCTATGAGGAAGGGCGCGACGATGCCGAGGACGACGACAGCAAGCTGCTGCCGCGCCTGTCCACCGGCGACTGCCCGGCCAAGAAGTCGGTCACGGCCGACCAGCATTTCACCCAGCCGCCGCCGCGCTACAGCGAGGCCAGCCTCGTCAAGCGGCTCGAGGAATTGGGCATCGGTCGTCCGTCCACCTATGCCTCAACGCTTCAGGTGCTGAAGGACCGCAGCTATGTGCGCATCGAGAAGAACCGCTTCTTTGCGGAGGAGAGCGGGCGTCTGGTGACGGCGTTCCTCGAACGATTCTTCGAACGCTACGTCAGCTACGACTTCACCGCCGGGCTGGAGGACGAACTGGACGATATTTCGGGCGGTCGTGCCGATTGGCAGGCCGTGCTGGAAGCGTTCTGGCGCGACTTCAAGCCCAAGACCGTGGAGATCATGGACAAGAAGCCGTCGGAAGTGACGGCGGAACTGGACGTCTTCCTGGCCCCCATGCTGTTCCCCGACAAGGGCGATGGCTCGGATCCGCGCGAATGCCCGCTATGCCATACCGGCAAGCTGGCGCTGAAGGGCGGACGCTTCGGCGCATTCATCGCCTGCTCCAACTATCCCGAGTGCAAGTTCACCCGCAAATTCGGCCAGCCCGGAAGCGCGGACTCGGGCACGGACGGTCAGCCGGAGGTCTTGGGCCAGCACCCGGAAACGGGCGAGGACATTACCCGTAAATCCGGCCGCTTCGGCCCCTATATAGAGATGGGCGCGGGCAAGGAGGCAAAGCGCGCCTCCATCCCCAAGGATCTGCCCGATGGCGAACTGACGCTCGACTGGGGCGTGAAGCTGCTGAGCCTGCCGCGCACGATCGGCGATCACCCTGAATCGGGCAAGCCTATCAACGCCAGCATCGGCAAGTTCGGCCCCTATTTGGCGCATGACGGCAAATATGCGCGCCTCCAGTCCACGGCAGAAGTGTTCGAGACGGGCATGAACGCCGCCGTGGTCAAGCTGGCGGAGGCGGCAGCGCGCGGCCCTGCGCGCGGCAAGCAGGAACCGCTCAAGGTTCTGGGCAAGCATCCGCGCAGCGAGGCGGAGATCAGGCTAATGCCCGGCCGCTTCGGTCCCTATGTCACCGACGGCGAGACCAATGCGACCGTGCCCAAGAGCGTCGAGCCGGATGCCCTGACGCTGGAGGAAGCCGCGCAACTGATCGACGAGCGCGCGGCCAAGGGCGCGCCGACGAAGAAGGGCAAGGCCAAGAAGGCTGCCCCGGCGAAAAAGGCCGCCCCGGCAAAGAAAGCCGCTGCCGCAAAGAAGCCTCCCGCCAAGAAAACGGCAAAGGCGGCAGCGGCGGAGGAATAATCCGCGTCTACAGCCCGCGCACCAGTCGCACGGGCATGGCGATCCATGGGGCATTGGCGATGACGATCTGCCTTTGCCCCGTGCCGGGCGGCAACAGGTGCAGGCCAGCGCCGTTGCGGTCGATCAGCCGCCCGAAGGCAAAGCGTCCCCCCGGACGGGGCGCGAGTATGTCGCGATTGAGCGCGCGGCCGAAATCCTCCGGCCCGATCTGCTCGCACCAGATTTCGTCGCCTGCGCGATAGTCGCCCGTCGCGCCTGTCACTCTGATCCCGATGGCGCCCGCCGGAACGGGTGGGGGCACCAGCGTCATCGGCCTTGTCGGCGCGACCGCACCATCGGCACCGATCAGCGCCGCGACAGGAACCGCCATGCTGTCCGGCAGGTCGACGAGGTCGGCGGCGGTCACGCCCAGGGCGGCCGCTATTCGGTTCAGCCATTTCACCGAAACGGTACGTGTGCCAGTCTCCAGTCGGCCAATGGTCTGGGCGCTGGTCGGCGGCGCGCAGCGCGCGGCCACATCCTCAAGCGTCAATCCCTTCGCCTTTCGGACATCGCGAATACGGGTGATCACAAGCCTACCTCCAACCAAATCGGTTTCTTCTGTCCTACAGTCCTCACCCAAAGGCAAGCGTGCCTCCAACATCTCGGGAGGACGGTATGGCGGGCGCGGGCAGGACGGTCGAACGGATCATCGAAGATCCGGAGGGCAGGGCGTACCGGGTGATGGTGAACCTCGCCGAATCGCCGCTCGGCTGGCTGATGGCGCGCGGTCTCGTCACCCGGCGGCAATTCGATGCGGGCGAGGCTTTGCGGCGTGACTGGGAGCGGGCCGGGCTGGGCGCACGCGTGACGATGGCCTGGGACCCGGCCGCTGCGCCCGCGCGGGGACGCCGTGGTGCTCCTGCTCCCGTCGAGCCGGGCCTTGCAGGCATGGCGGCCCGCGACCGGATGAACGGCGCGCTGGCGGCGGCGGGGCCGGGCCTCAAGGACATATTGTGGCGCGTGGTCTGCGCTTGCGAAGGGCTATCCCCGGCGGAGGCGGCGCTGGGATGGCCAGCACGCGCGGGCAAGTTGGTGCTGGGATTTGCGCTCGACCGGGTGGCGGATTTCTACCGGATCGGGTGACCTCCCCTGCCGCTTGGCGTAAGGAAGAAGGTCAGCCCCCCTCGACCTTCTCCGCCAGCGCCAGCCACCGCTCCTCGGCCGCATCCTTCTCCGCCCGTGCCTTGGCCACGGCCTTCATCAACGCATCGAACTTCTTCGGATCGCGCGTGTAGAGGTCGGGCGCGGCCATCGCGGCCTCGTCCCGCACGATAGCCGCTTCCATCTCCGCGATGCGCGCGGGCAGCGTGTCGTAATCGCGCTGGTCGTTATAGGTCAGCTTCACCGCAGCACGCAGCGGGGGAGGGGGCGCGGCTGCCGTCTTGGACCCCGACTTGGGCGCATTCTTGGGTTTGCGCTTCGCCTCCCAGTCCGCATAGCCGCCCGCGATCACATCCACCGTGCCTGACCCGTCCAGGCCCAATGTGACCGTCACCGTCCGGTCGAGGAAGTCGCGATCATGGCTGACGATCAGGACGGTGCCCTCATAGTCGGCGATCACTTCCTGCAGCAGGTCGAGCGTCTCCAGGTCGAGATCGTTGGTCGGCTCATCCAGCACCAGCAAATTGGACTCGCGCGCGAACTCCCGCGCGAACAGCAGGCGCGAGCGTTCGCCGCCTGACAGCGTGCCGATCTTCGCCTCGGCCAGCGAGGGATCGAACAGAAACTCCTTCAGATAGCCATGGACATGCTTGCGCACGCCGCGCACGTCGATCCAGTCGCCGCCCTCGGCCAGCACGTCGCGAACGCGCTTTTCTGGCGCCATCAGGCTGCGCTGTTGGTCGATGAAGATCATGTCGAGCGACTTGGCCTGCCTGATCTGTCCCTCGTCGGGCTGGATTTCGCCGGTCAGCAGCTTGAGCAAAGTCGTCTTGCCGGCGCCATTGCCGCCGACCAGTCCGATACGGTCGCCGCGCTGAACGCGTAGGGAAAAGTCCTTGATGATCGCGCGGTCGCCAAAGGACTTGGTGACATGCTCGGCCGAAATGACGCTCTTGGTCTTGCTGTCATCCGCCGCGACCGCCAGCTTCGCGGTGCCCTGCGGCCCGATCATCGCGGCGCGGGTGGCGCGCATCTCCCATAGCTTGGCCAGGCGGCCCTGGTTGCGCTTGCGCCGCGCCGTGACGCCGCGTTCCAGCCAGTGCGCTTCGATCTTGAGCTTGGCGTCCAGCCGCTCGGCGTTGCGCGCCTCCTCGGCATAGGCCTTTTCCATCCACGCCTCAAACCCGCCAAAGCCGATTTCCTGCCGTCGCAAGACGCCCCGGTCGAGCCAGAAGGTCGAACGGGTGAGCCGCGTCAGGAATGTCCGGTCATGGCTGATCGTGATGAACGCCCCCGAATAGCGGCCCAGCCAGTTTTCGAGGAAATCGATGGCTGCGATGTCGAGATGGTTGGTCGGCTCGTCCAGCAGCAGCAGGTCCGGCTCGGATGCCAGCGCCCGGCAGATGGCGGCGCGGCGCCGCTCGCCACCACTCGCCGATTTCGCCTCCCGCGCCAGGTCGACACCGATCTGGTCGGCAATCGCCTCGATCTCGTAGGAGGGGGGCGCATTGTCGCCCGCGCAGGCGAAATCGTGCAGCGTCGCAAAGCCCGACACGTCCGGGTCCTGTTCCAGCATCACGACATTGACGCCCGGCCGGACAGAGCGTGTGCCCTCGTCCGCCTCGATGATGCCGCCGATCAGCTTGAGCAGGGTCGTCTTGCCCGCGCCGTTGCGCCCGATCAGGGCCAGCCGGTCGCGTTCCTGGACATTCAGGTTCAGGCCACGAAACAGCCAGCCCGCGCCCTGCACGAGCCCGAGATTTTCATAGGAGAGTATTGGTGCCGCCATGCCGCCCCCGCTACCCCCAAGCTGAACGGTGGGCAAGCGCCGCGCTCAGTGCGCGTTAAGACGGCGGTCGATACAGGGACGGAACGGCACCTGTCCGACGGCGTTTTGCGGCGAACCGGGCAAGGCACGGCAAAGACCGCTCCGTCTGGCGGAGAGAGTTTCACTAAAAGGATATCGGCATGAAGGCGCGTTTCTCTGCACTCCCCATCATTCTCGCGGCGGCCATTTTGCCCGCAGCGGCCAGCGCGCAACCGCCCGCACCGCCGATGATGGCGGCGACCGGTCCGGTCATCAGCTTCAGCGTCACGGAAAGCACGGACAGCACGCCGGACATGGCGACCGTCGGCACAGGCGCGCAGACCCGCGCACTGACGGCGAAGGAGGCCATGACGCTTAACGCGGCGGCAATGGACAAGCTGGTCGCGGCGATCCTGAAGGCCGGGGTGGCCCGCCAGGACATCCAGACGAGCGGCATCAACCTCAACCCGCAATATGATTATTCCGACCGGGGCGGCACGCAGACGGGTCCGAAGTTCATCGGTTATGAGGCGTCCAACCAGCTGACCGTGAAGATCCGCAAGATCGACGCGGCGGGCGATGTAGTCGACCGCATGGTCCAGGCGGGTGCGACCAACGTCAATGGCCCGAATTTCGGTCTCGCGGACGATGCGCCGGTGCTGGCCAAGGCACGCGAAAAGGCGATCCGTACCGCGAGCGCGCGTGCGCAATTCTACGCCGCGCAGACCGGCTTCCGTTCGGCGCGCCTGCTGGCCATCTCGGAGACTGGCGACATCGGCCGCCCGGTCCCCATGCCCGTGATGGCGCGTATGGACGCGGCCGCCGCACCCGCGACGAAGATCGAGCCGGGTCAGTTGTCCAGTTCGGTGACGCTGACCTTCCAGTTCGTGCTGGAGAAATAGGACCCGACGGGATCGGGCCAGTATGCCGCGGCATCCCGGCCCGATCCCTACCTTTCGGGCGGAATATCGCGTCCGAACGGGATTATCGGACGGATGGTCAGTAATTCGGAGAAACGAGCAGGCGGCGATGCGTTGCCAAGTCCAGTGTGCGTCGTTAGCCCGATTTGCGAACTTTTCTCATCTGTGACGTCGCTCATTGCGGCGGAAATCGCTGCCTCGGGCCGCCGGATGAACGAGAATTTGGACTAGGAACGACTCCATGAGCACGACGCAAGCAGACAAAGCGCTCTCGCTGAATATCGAAGAGCTTCCGGACTCAGCGCCTCTGCTGGCCGATCCCGAGAAATTGCGGGAGCGGTGGAAGAATGACGGCGTTCTCTATTTTCGCGATGTCGTCGATCATGATGCAATCGCCAGGATTCGCGACGAGTATCTCGCCCGGCTCAAGGAAATGGGCGTCGTGGACGCCGACGAAACCGAGTCCAACTGGAACGGCAAGGACCGGCTGGATGGCGCTCTGGCCCGGCTGATCGGCGATGAAGTCTGGCGCGATCTCGTGGCAGATCCCTCGCTCGACCGGGTCGTTCGCACATTTCTGGGCGAAGCGCCGAACTGGGTTCCCATCGTCGTGCATCGCTCCGCGCCGCCGCTACCTGCCGATGCGAAGCCCGAGACGTTCGGCGCCCGTCATCAGGACGGCATCTATAATTACGGCATCGATTTCGTGACCTGCTGGATCCCGTTGATGGATATCGATGACGAGGTCGGCGGGCTGGCCGTGGTGCCGGGTTCGCACAAGGGAAGCCTCTATCCCCCCGACGTGTTCAAGGACCCCAATAATCGCGTTGGCATTCCCGCCGGTGCCATCCCGGATTCGGCATGGCGTCGCCCGAACTACAAGGCCGGGGACATATTGATGTTCCACAGCATGACGGCGCATACCGGCCTGCCCAACAAATCGGGCAAAATCCGCCTGTCGACGGACATCCGGTTCCTGCCCTCCTCCGTGGCGAAGCCCTTTGTGGGGCAGGTCATCACGACGGACGAGAAGAATGTCGAGCTCAAGGACGAATCCGGCGAAGTGGTGTCGGTGGTGATAGACGAGGCGACGATCGTGCGCGGGCCCAAGGGGCATCCGGTGATTGGCGAGGATCGCAAGGGCATCTTGTTCCCCGATGCCGACATCATCGTGGTGCCGGACGAGCGCGGTCACGCCAAGCTTATCCGGTCCGTTTCCCGCAAATATGTCGATCTGCCGGCAACCTGGTACGATAGCTTTCCCGCCAGATGGGTGAAGTGATCGCTGGACGAAACGAAATCATAATCAATCTGGAAGGGCTTGGGGTATATTATGGGCAGCGATA
>JBEVNC010000083.1:0-3034 GCA_040508315.1 Sphingobium sp. | reverse complement strand
GCGTTCATGTTCGCGACCGGCCGCGCGCCCATGGTGAACACGTCGCGCAGGATGCCGCCGACGCCCGTCGCCGCGCCCTGATAGGGCTCGATATAGGACGGGTGGTTGTGGCTCTCCATCTTGAAGATCGCCGCCTGCCCGTCGCCGATGTCGATGACGCCCGCATTCTCGCCGGGACCGCAGATCACCCAAGGGGCGGTGGTCGGCAGTTTCTTCAGGTGCACGCGGCTCGATTTATAGCTGCAATGCTCCGACCACATGACGGAAAAGATGCCCAGTTCCGTCAGGTTCGGCTCACGGCCGATGGCGGTCAGGATGCGCTGATATTCCTCGTCGTTGAGGCCATGCTCGGCGACGATTTCGGGCGTGATGGCAGAGGCGGTCTGGGTCATGGACCCGCGCTTTATCGCCGCAGGCCCGAGGGCACAAGCACAGGGCGGACATGAAAGGGGCGGACATGAAAATGGCCGGTCCCGCAAAGGAACCGGCCGATATGGAAACCAGACGGGAAAAAGGGGTGGTTCAGGCCTTGCAGCTTTGCGCCGACTTGCCGGGCAGGGTGATGGTCACGGTCGCGCCGCTGCCATCCACGACATAGCCTTCCGCCTCGAACGGCTTGCCCTTTTCCGCTGCCTTCAGGCGAGTCGGCGGGGTCGTCTTATCGGTGCGGATGTTGGCGCTCAGGTCGTCGGCGAAATAGTCGATATAGACCAGGCTGTTATCCTTGCAGCGATAGGTCTTGTTGGCCTTGACCGGCGGCGGCAGTTCCGCCGCAGGCGCATTGGCAAGTTGCTCGGCCATCGGGTCGGGCGCGCCGTTGAAGGACTCGGGCTCTGACTTGCCGCACGCGGCAAGGGTCATGAGGGCGAGGAGCGAAAGGGGGGCAAGGGTGATGTATCGCATAGCCCTCCCCTTATTTTGATCATGGTGCACTGCGTCAATCGCCTTTTAACGGATTGAGCCGCACTATTTGCGGTATGCAGCCGCATTGCGGCATGACACGGGCGGCGCATAATCCTTGACCGCGCCACGCCCTGTCGCCAATGCAGGGCCATGTCCGAACCCGTCGATCCCGCCGCCCTGTCGTTCGAGGAAGCGCTCGCGCGGCTGGAGTCCATCGTCCAGCAACTGGAGCGCGGTGACGTGCCTCTCGAAAAATCCATCGACCTTTATGCCGAGGGCGACCGGCTGCGCGGCCACTGCCAGAAGCGGCTGGAGGCGGCGCAGGCGCGAATCGAGCTGATCGTGACCGGGCCGGGAGGCGACGTCGTCTCCACCAAAGGCTTCGAGTCGAATTGACCGACGCCATGCCCGTCGGCGACCGGACCTCCCTCGACACGGCGATGCAGGACATGGCCGAAGCCATCGACCGCCAGTTCGACCTGCTGCTGCCGGTGCCGGAGGACGCGCGTGGACGCCTTTACTCGGCCATGCGTCACAGCGCCATCGCTGGCGGCAAGCGGATGCGCCCGCTGCTGGTGAAGGCCAGCGCCGACCTGTTCGCCGTGTCGGAACTGTCGGCCCTGCGCGTCGGCCTCGCGGTCGAGTGTATCCATGTCTATTCGCTGGTCCATGACGACCTGCCCGCGATGGACGATGACGATATGCGGCGCGGACGGCCCAGCGCGCATGTCGCCTTCGATGAGGCGACGGCGATCCTGTCCGGCGACTGCCTGCACGACCTCGCCTTCTCCATCCTCGTCGAGGAGGAGACGCATAGCGACCCGTTCGTGCGCTGCGAACTGGTCAAGGCATTGGCCCTCGCCAGCGGCCCGGCGGGCATGGCGGGCGGACAGATGATGGACCTGATGGCGGAGGGCCAGACCTTCGACCTCGCCACCGTCACCCGCATGCAGCAGCTCAAGACGGGCGCGCTCATCGGTTTCTGCACGGAAGCGGGCGCGATACTGGGCCGCGTGCCGCCGGAGGGTCGTGTGCACCTCCATGGCTACGCCCGCGACCTCGGCCTCGCCTTCCAGATCGCCGACGACCTGATCGACGTCGAGGGCGACCCGGATCGCGCCGGCAAGTCGCTGGGCAAGGATGCGGCGGCGGGCAAGGCGACGTTCGTCTCGCTCATGGGGCTGGAACGCGCGCGGGAGCAGGCGGGTCTGCTGATCGACCAGGCCAAGGCGCATCTGCGCGGCTATGGCCCGGAGGCCGATCTGCTGCGCGCCATCGCCGACTTCGCGATTTCGCGGGACTGTTAGGGGAGAGGACGAGTCATGGCAGCACAGGAGAGGATCGGTGTCTATCCCGGCACCTTCGATCCCGTCACGCTGGGCCATATGGACATCATCCGGCGCGGCGCGAAGCTGGTCGACCGGCTGGTGATCGGCGTCACCACCAATCCGTCCAAGTCGCCGATGTTCTCGATCGAGGAACGGATGGCGATCGTCCGCCGCGAGGTCGCCGGGATCGGCGGCACGGTCGAGGTGGTCGCCTTCGATTCGCTGCTGATGGACTTCGCCGAGCGCGAGGGGGCGAAGGTCATCATCCGCGGGCTGCGCGCGGTCGCCGATTTCGAATACGAATATCAGATGGCCGGCATGAACCAGCAGATCAATCCGCGCGTCGAGACCGTCTTCCTGATGGCCGACGTCGCGCTGCAACCGATCGCCAGCCGGCTGGTCAAGGAGATCGCGCTGTTCGGCGGCCCGATCGGCAAGTTCGTGACGCCCGCCGTGTGCGAGGAGGTCGTCGCCCGGGTCGCGGTGATCGGTCGCAAGGGCAGCTGAACGCCGGACCGCGCTGCGTACGGCTCACGTCGCCCCCCGAATACCCCCGTCACTCCGGAGCGGGTCCGGCGTTACGGGACGCGTGCGGGGCGCTTTCGTGCCTTACCGCACGCTCCCCGGCGATCCCGCCGCATTGCCGCCACGATGTTCAGTTTGGTGCAACCTGCGATTTGCTCTAAGCCGCCCGGCATCACCTAGGTTGGGAATTCCATGCGTCCGTTCGCCCGTTTGTTCGCGCTCCTGCTGTGCCTGTTCACCGTCCCTGCGCTGGCCGCGTCCGCATCGGCCCAGACCGA
>JBEVNC010000013.1:0-9677 GCA_040508315.1 Sphingobium sp. | reverse complement strand
GGATCGTCGAAATCCAGTTCCTCGCGCCGCTTCATCCCGATTCGCTTCATGATGCGCCAGCTCGGCGCATTCTGCGCGACGGTGAAGGCGACGACGAAGGGCGCGTCGTGCACGGTGAAGGCGCGGGCCAGTGCGGCGGTGGCCGCCTCGGTCGCATAGCCCTGCCCCCAATGCGGCTCGGCAAGGCTCCAGCCGATCTCGAATGCGCCGGTCAGGTCGGTGCCGCTCGCATCGACGCGCTTCAAACCGCAATAGCCTAGGAATGCCTTGTCCTCCTTGCGCTCCACGACCCAGAAGCAATGACCATATCGGTCCTGCATCGCGCGCAGGCGTTCGACCACGGAGCCGGGCCGACGTTCCGGCATGGTCTCATCCTGTATCCAGCGCATGACGGCGGGCGTCTGCATCGCCTTGGCCGATGCCTCGTCCTCGTCGCGCCACAGGCGCAGGGACAGGCGGGGGGTGGACAGGACGATGTCGTCGGCCATGCTGTTCAGGCTCCCATAAGGCGTGCGGCGTCGAGTGCATGGTAGGTGAGGACCCCGGTGCACCCGGCCCGCTTGAAGCTCATCAGCGTTTCCAGCACCAGCGCCTCCCGCTCCCCCGCGCCGACCGCGACCGCAGCCTCGATCATCGCATATTCGCCGGACACCTGATAGGCGAAGACGGGGATGTTGAACGTGTCCTTCACGCGCGCCGCCACGTCGAGATAGGGCAGGCCCGGCTTCACCATCACGCTGTCCGCGCCTTCGGCGATGTCGAGCGCCACCTCGCGCAGTGCCTCGCCCATATTGGCCGGGTCCATCTGATAGCCCTTCTTGTCGCCCTTCAGCAGGCCGCGCGATCCCACCGCGTCGCGGAAGGGACCATAGAAGGCGGAGGCATATTTGGCGGCATAGGCCATGATCTGGACATTATGGTGCCCCTCGCCTTCCAGCGCGCCGCGGATCGCGCCGATGCGGCCGTCCATCATGTCGCTGGGCGCGATGATGTCGGAGCCCGCCGCCGCCTGGTTGAGCGCCTGCCCGACCAGCGCGTCGACCGTGGCGTCGTTGACGACATAGCCTGCGGCATCGGTCAGCCCGTCCTGCCCATGCGCGGTGTAGGGATCGAGCGCGACGTCGGTGAGGAGGCCGATGTCGAGCCCCGCATCCTTGATCGCGCGAATCGCGCGGCACATCAGATTGTCGGGATTGAGCGCCTCGCGCCCATCCTCGCTGCGCCGGTCGGGCTGCGTATTGGGAAAGAGGGCGAGACAGGGAATCCCCGCCGCCGTCGCTTCGCGCGCGCGCTCCACCACCAGATCGACCGACCAGCGCGATACGCCGGGCAGCGACGTCACCGGTTCCTCCACCTGCCGCCCCTCGGTCACGAACAACGGCCAGATGAGGTCGGCGGGGGAGAGGCGATGTTCGGCGAACATCGCGCGGCTCCAGGCGGATGCGCGCGTGCGGCGCAGGCGGATCGCCGGATAGGCGGCAGGTGCATGGCTCATGCGCGAGGGATTAGGACCCCGACGCCCGCCGATCAACCCAACTATGGGGTCAGGCGGTCAGGCCAAGGTCCACGCCCATGCTTGCCACCACCGGCAAACCGAAGGCGAGGCCAGCGGACAGGCCGCACAGCAGATAGCCGGTATAGACCAGCATCCGGCCATGATCGCGTCCTTCGCGGCTGTTGCGCGACGCGGACACCAGAACGAAACTCAACACCAGCCCATAGATGAGCACGACGAATTGCAGCATATTTGACCCCACCCGGTAATGCCCGACGCCGCCCCCGGCGCCCGGCCCACACCCCCACGGCATCCTCTCCTGTTCCACTCTGATCCCGAATGGTTACCATCAGGTTCACGATAAGCACGAAAGGCTTTCAAGAGGGTCGGAACGATAGCGTTTCAATGCCGCGCCGAACCGCCCCCATGATGCGACGAACGGCGAGCGCGCGCATGTGCTGGTCAAGGGTCCACTCGGCTGATAATCCCGCCTCATGTCCGATTTCCGCGATCCGTTCGACGCCATCAAGGATCATCCTTTCGACGAAGCGCTTTCCGAGCGTTATCTGGTCTATGCCCTGTCCACCATCACTGCGCGGTCGCTGCCGGACCTGCGCGATGGGCTCAAGCCGGTGCACCGCCGCCTGCTCTGGGCGATGCGGCTGCTGAAGCTGGAGCCGGGCGGTGCCAACCCGGACATCATCGCCGCCAATCCGGCGCGCAACACGACCTCCTACAAGAAGTGCGCGCGCGTCGTCGGCGACGTGATCGGCAAATATCACCCGCATGGCGACCAGTCCGTCTATGACGCGATGGTGCGACTGGCGCAGGACTTCTCGCTGCGCACGCCGCTGGTCGACGGACAGGGCAATTTCGGCAATATCGACGGCGATAACGCCGCGGCCATGCGGTACACGGAGGCGCGCCTGACGCAGGCGGCGGCCGACCTGATGATCGGCCTCGACGAAGGCACGGTCGATTTCCGCCCGACCTATAATGGCGAAGAGGAGGAGCCGGAGGTTTTCCCCGGCCTGTTCCCCAATCTGCTCGCCAACGGGGCCAGCGGCATTGCGGTCGGCATGGCAACCAATATCCCGCCGCATAATGTGGCGGAGATCATAGACGCGGCGATGCTCCTGATCGACCAGCCGGACGCCGACAATGCCGCGCTGATGCAGGTCGTGCGGGGGCCGGACTTTCCCACGGGCGGCCTGCTGGTCGACAGTGCGGCCAGCATCGCAAATGCCTATGCCACCGGACGCGGCTCCTTCCGCATGCGCGCGCGATTCGCCGGCCGGGACGTGGACGGCAAATGGGAGACGGTGCCGGAGAAGCTGGCCAATGGCACATGGCAATTGGTCGTCACCGAAATCCCCTATCAGGTACAGAAGTCCAAGCTGATCGAACAGATTGCGGCGCTCGTCACCGACAAGAAGCTGCCGATCCTGGCGGATGTCCGCGACGAGTCCGATTCGGAATTGCGCATCGTCCTGGAACCGCGCAGCCGCACGGTCGATCCGGGCGTGCTGATCGACAGCCTTTACCGGCTGACCGACCTCGAAACGCGCTTTCCGCTCAACCTCAACGTGCTGGACGCCAGCCGGACGCCCCGCGTGCTTGGCCTGCGCACCGTCCTGACCGAATGGCTGCGGCACCAGATCGACGTGCTACTGCGCCGTGCGCGCCACCGGCTGGACAAGATCGCCGACCGGCTGGAACTGCTCGACGGCTATATCATCGCCTATCTCAACCTCGACCGGGTGATCGAGATCATCCGTACCGAGGACGAGCCGAAACAGGTGATGATGGACGAGTTCGCCCTCACCGACCGGCAGACCGAGGCGATCCTGAACATGCGCCTGCGTTCGCTGCGCAGGTTGGAGGAGATGGAGCTTCGCCGCGAGCGGGACGAACTGGTGAAGGAGCAGGAGGAACTGGAAAAGCTCATCGAAAGCCCCGCCCGCCAGCGCACCCGCCTGAAGCGCGACCTTACCTCCCTGCGCAAACGCTATGCCCCCGACACCGACATCGGCCGCCGCCGTACCACGGTGGAGGAGGCCGCCCCAGCGCGCGAAATCCCGCTGGAGGCGATGATCGACCGCGAGCCGATCACCGTGATCCTGTCGCAGCGCGGCTGGATTCGCGCGATGAAGGGGCATGCGGACGCGGCAGCCATCGACGCGCTGAAATTCAAGGAGGGCGACGGCCCCGCTTTCTCCTTCCACGCACAGACGACCGACAAGCTGCTGCTGGTCGCATCGGACGGCCGCTTCTTCACTCTGGGGTCGGACAAGCTGCCGGGCGGGCGCGGTTTCGGCGAGCCGGTGCGGCTGATGATCGACATGGGCAATGAGACGCAGATCGCGGCCTTCATGCCCGCGCGTGCCGGCGGCCGCCTGCTGCTGGCCGCCGATGACGGGCGCGGATTCCTGGCGGAGATGGACGACGTGCTGGCCGAAACGCGCAAGGGGCGGCAGGTCGTCAACATCCGGCCGGGATCGAACCTCAAGGTCATCCGCCCCGTTCCGGCCGGGGCAGACAGCGTCGCGGTGATCGGCAACAACCGCAAGCTCGTCATCTTCGCGCTCGCCGAGGTGCCGGTCATGGGCCGCGGACAGGGCGTGCAGTTGCAGCGTTACCGCGAAGGATCGCTGTCGGACGCCATCGCCTTCACCCTGGCCGACGGGCTGACATGGGTCATGGGCGGCGAGACCGGACGGGTTCGGACCGAAACCGACCTTCTCCAGTGGCGCGCCGCGCGCGGTGCGGCCGGACGCATGCCGCCGCAGGGCTTCCGCCGCGACAACAGGTTCGATTGACCGGCGAGGGATAATCTTCACGATCGCGGCAGGGTTTAGCGTTCCTTTACCCCCGCCGGTCTATGGCCGCCGTCATGACCGTTCGTCCCCCACGGCCCCGGCCCGCGAACAAGGCCCCGACGCGCCGCGCGAATGTCGCGCTCGGTGCGCGCGACGTCGCGCATATGCGCGCGCTGGTGGACGCGATCATGCACCCGGCCGCGATCATCCACCCCGATGGCGACACGGTGGAAATCGTCGCCCAGAATGCGCGCTACGACCAGTTCCTGCAGGATGACCATGCAGCGCCCCGGGAGATACGCGAAGACCGGCGGAACCGTTGGGGCAGTCAGATCCGGGCGGTCGCAAAGGGGGAGAAGGAGGAGTTTCGCTTCGACCTCGCCTATGCGGGCATGCTCGGCCAGCGCACCTACAGCGCATCCGTGTCGCGCATCGCCCTCCCCGGCGTCGATCTCCCGCTCGCACTGTTCACCGCCATCGACCGTTCGGAAGCCAGCCGGATCGAACAGGTGCTGCGGCGCGAACTGCTCACCGATACGCTGACATCCCTGCCCAACCGGCCCGGCTTCCTGGAAAAGGCGGACACGCGCGAGGCGAAGGCGGAGGGCAATACCGCCATCGTCATCGTCGATCTGATGCGGTTCAGCCGGATCAACGAATCGCTGGGCTCTATCGCGGGCGACGAGATCATCATCACGACGGCGCGGCGCATCAAGTCGATCCTGCGCTCCACCGACATGCTGGGCCGCGTCGGCGGCAACGAGTTCGCGATCCATGCGGTGTCGGTGCGCGGCGTCGACGATGTGATGCAGATCGCCCGCCGGGTGCGCGAGGCACTGGAGGCCCCGATCCTTACCTCCACCTATGCCATTGCAGTGGAGGGCGCGATCGGCTGCGCACTGAGCGACGATAGCGAGGATGCGGAGGAACTGTTCCGCCGCGCGCAGGCCGCGGTCAAGCAATCGAAGCGCAGCGGGGTCGCCGAAATCCACCGCCCGGCCACGCTGATCGAGGCGCAGGAGCGTTTCCATCTGGAGAGCCGACTGCGCGACGCGCTGGAGCGCGATGCGCTGCACCTTGCCTTCCAGCCCTTCGTTTCGCTGGAGACTGGCAAGGTCGAAGGGTTCGAGGCGCTGGCGCGCTGGACGGACGAAGATATGGGCGTGGTGCCGCCGGTCAAATTCATTCCCGTCGCCGAGGAATCGGGGCTCATCCTGCCGCTCGGCCGCTGGGTGATGCGCGAATCGGCAGCGACGCTGGCGCGCTGGGATGCCATGTTCGGCGGGCCGGTGCCGCTGACCCTCAACCTCAACGTCTCGCCGGTGCAAATCGCGCGCGACGATGTGGCAGGCTGCATGCGCGGCGCGCTGGCCGACGCGGGGATCGACGGCAGCCGCCTGACCGTCGAAGTCACCGAAAGCGCGCTGGTCGACGATGTCGCCAAGGCCAAGTCGGTGCTGGAGGCGCTGAAGACCATGAAGCTGTCCATCGCGATGGACGATTTCGGCACTGGCTTCTCCAACCTCGCCAATCTCCAGATCCTGCCCATCGACGTGCTGAAGATCGACCGCAGCTTCGTGCACAATATGGTCGGCGACCCTGACAAGATCGCCATCGTGCGCGCCATATTGTCGCTCGCGGGAACGCTGGGCATGAAGACGGTGGCGGAGGGGATCGAGACGATGTGCGTCGGCCAGGCACTGGCCCGGCTCGGCTGCGACCGGGGGCAAGGCTATCATTATGCACGGCCGATGTCGTCCGACGATGCCTATGCCTATTGGCGGCAGCGTTACCGGGCGAGCAGCCCGTCCGCCAGCACCAGCGCCTGATCGCGCGGCGGATAGCCGGCCGCGATCCACCTGTCTTCCAGCACCCTGAGCGTCCGCGCCACTTCGGGCCCCGGCGAAAGCCCGCGCGCGATCAGGTCGCCGCCGCTCACCGGCAGGCGGGGCACGTCCCAATCCGTGAGCAAAGACGCCTCCTGGGGCTCACCGGCCCGACCCAGAGCGATTCGGTCCAGCGCGCCGCGCACGCCCAGCCGGTAGGCGAGGAGGCGTGCATCGCCCTCCACAACAGGCCCCAGCGCCGCCGCGATGCGGCTACGCGCCTTGTTGGACAGCTTGAGCCGCGCCACCACCTTTTCCGCGATGGCCGCGTCCGCAGGCAGCAGGGCGGCAAGGCGCAGCAGCCCGTCCGGCGCTTCGCCCATCGCGCCCTCACGCCCGATCAGCGCCACGACCCGCTCCACTCCGTCCATCACCACCTCCGGCAGAACGGGGAGGAAAATCCCGCCTTCCACCATCAGCCGCAGCGCCGGCACCGGGTCCGCCGTGCCCAGCAGGCGCAGCAGTTCGTCCGCGATCCGCTCACGCGAGAGCGCCATCAGCGTCGGCGCCTTCTCCACGCAGGCGGCATAATCGTCCGAGTCGGCATCAGGCGTGCCGAAGCGGGCCAGAAAACGGAAATAGCGCAGGATGCGCAGATGATCCTCGTCGATCCGCGCGCGGGCATCGCCGATGAAGCGCACCCGTCCGATGGCGAGGTCCGCCCTCCCCCCGAACCAGTCGTGCACCGCGCCCGACACTGGCTCCGCATAAAGCGCGTTCATCGTGAAATCGCGCCGCGCCGCATCCTCTCCCCAGTCGCTGGCGAACGCCACGGTGGCGCGGCGGCCGTCGGTGGACACGTCGCGGCGCAGCGTCGTGATCTCTACCGGACCGCGCGGCAGCACCGCCGTCACCGTGCCGTGCGCGATGCCGGTGGGGACGCAACGAATGTCCGCCGCCTTGAGCCGCTCCATCACCGTTTCGGGCGGATGAATGGTGGCGATGTCCACGTCCTTCACTGGAATCCCGATCAGGCTGTCGCGCACCGCCCCGCCGACAAAGCGCGCCTCCGCATCACCGCCCAGCGCCGCGCACAGCCGCGCCAAATCGGCATCGTCACGCCAACCGCCTTCCGGCAAGAGGTCCATCATCGCCCGACCGAACCGATGGCGCGGATCGCATCGCGGTCGAGGCGGTAGGAGAGGTTCACCAGCATCGCGGCGGTCACGCCCCAGATACGATGATCCTTCCACATGATCTCATGATAGTCGCGTCGCCGCCCCTCGAAATCCGTGAACTGCAACGTGCGCTGCGCCGGATCGAGCGCATAGACCAGAGGCACCTCGAAGATCGCATCCACCTCCCCCGGCGCTGCGACGAAATCGAAGTCCGGCGGGATCACGGCGACAACGGGGACGATGGCATAGCCGCTATGCGTGCGGAACGGATCGGTCGTGCCGAGCACGTCGACCATCGAACGCGGCAGGCCGATCTCCTCCTCCGCCTCGCGCAGCGCAGCCGCGATCACGTCGTCATCCTCGGGATCGACGCGGCCGCCCGGAAAAGCGACCTGTCCCGGATGCTTGCGCAGGGTGGCGGCACGCTGCGTCAGGATCAGGCCCGGCTCGGGCCGGTCGGTGACGGCGATCAGCACGGCGGAGGGGAGATGGTCGACCTCGGGCGCCATGTCCGCCTCCGACGTCATGATGATATCGGGATGATCGCGCTCATGGCCTTCCGCCAGGATGCGCGCCAGTTCGTCACGCAGTGGCATCGGTCGCGTCGTCCGTGCTGAGCGGGAAGAAATGGCCATGGCTCCACAGCCCGTCGCTGTCCTCACCGATGGCGATATTGGCCAGCTCATAATAGACATTGCGGCCGATCCGCGCTTCCAGCCCGCCGCGCACCGCGACATAGGGCAGCGGGCCGCTCTCATCGGCGCGCAGGATCAGGGGATGCTCCGCGTCGAGCAGCACGAGGTCGCCCGTATTCAGCGAAAAGGCGATTTCCCGTCCCTTCCCCTCGCCCTCGCTCTGCATGGCGTTGGCGATGAAGGCGGCGTCCTCCACGTCGATGTCGAGTTTCTCGACCGGCGTCACGAGGACATGGCTGCCGTCCGACTCGCGCCGCAGCACGGTCGAGAACAGGCGCACCATCTCCATCCGGCCAATGGGGCTGCCCTCATGGAACCAGGTGCCGTCGCGCGCGATACGCATGCCGCTATGGCCGCAATGGGTCGGATTCCATTTCTCGATCGGCGGCAATTTGCGGTCGGCCACCAGCCGCGCGATCTCGGCGAGCGACAGGGCGGACAGGTCGGGGATTGGGTCCATGGGCATGGGTCCAGATAGGCGCGCCCCTCGGCCCGCGTAAACCCCTTGCGACGCCCGGTCGCCTGTCCGGACGTTCAGACGGTCGCCAGCACGACCTGACGTGGGCCCAGCATGCCGGCACGCGGGATCGCATGGCCATCGGGCTTCGACTTGCGCGCGAGCAGCCGCGCGGCCTCCACGGGGCCGGGCACCTGCCAACCGCCCGTCTCATCCGCGCAAAAGCCCCAGAAGCGCCCATAATAGCCGGGATCGCCGATCATCATCAGCGGATCGGGCGTGACCTGCGCAGCCGCTTCGACCAGCCGGTCCATCAGCGCGCGGCCATGGCCGCCGCCCTGCGCACCGGGCAGCACCGCGACCGGACCGACCATGACGAGCGGCACCTGGCCGCCATCGGGCGTGTTCAGCGCCACTGGCCAGCTTTGCAGCAGGCCGACCACATCGCCGCTCTCGACATCGACGGCAGCGAAGGACAGGTCGGTGAGCCAGGCCATGCCGCGCCGGATCGCATAGGCCGTGCGGCCGCGTCGCTCCGGCCCGAACGCCGCATCGAGCAGCGCGTCGATCACGTCCGCGCTCAGGCTTGCGAGTGGGTCCAACCGTATCACGTCTTGCCGTTCCGACATCCAGCGGGCAATAGCGCCCGGAAGCGGCGCGCTTTAACGGCTCCGCGCGAAATGGAAAGCGCGAATATAATGGTTCCCCCGTATCTTGGCACGGACGATCTGCTGACGCTGGAGGTGGACGACCTCGACGTCGATGTGCTGACCGGCATCTATTCGGAGGAGACCCATCTGCCCCAGCCGCTGCGCATCAGCGTGCGTGCGCTGCTGGAGGTCGCGGACCATTATGATGCCGACACGCCGCTGTCCGCATCGAAAAATTACATGGACCTCAAGCATGCCGCGACCACGGCCCTGCCGCCCGAACGCCACTTCACGCTGATCGAGGCGGTCGCCGACCATATCATCGAGACGGTGTTCCTTCAGGATACCAAGGTGCGGCACGTGACCGTCAAGATCGTCAAGCTGCTGCTGACCGAACGGTCGGAGCATATCGGCATCACCCTGTCGCGCTGGCGGCGCTAGGGGCAGGCGATGCGCCGCGCCATCGATCTTGCGATAGTGGGCGGCGGCCTCGCGGGCGGGCTGATCGCGCTGGCGTTGACGGCCAGGCGGCCGGACCTGCGCCTGCTGCTGATCGA
>JBEVNC010000009.1:0-15275 GCA_040508315.1 Sphingobium sp. | reverse complement strand
CGCACGATCTGAAGCTGGAAATTGACCAGCGCGCGATATTCGAACGCGCAGATCGCCCCCGCCAGATAGAATGTCCACATGCGGAAGAAGCGGGCGTCGTACAGCGCCTCGATCGCCGTGCGGTTGGCGACGGTGCGGGCATACCATTCGCGCAGCGTCCGGGCATAATGCAGGCGCAATATCTCGATGTCCGTGACCATCAGGTTGTGCGGCTCGATGGCGGCCAGCACCTCCGACATGGCGGGGATATAGCCGCCGGGGAAAATATACTTCCGGGTGAAGGCGTCGGTCACGTTGGGACCGTCCGACCGGCCGATGGTGTGCAGCAACATCACCCCGTCGGGCGTCAGCAGATTGTGGCAGGTGCGGAAAAACTCGGCGAAATGCGCCTGTCCGACATGCTCGAACATGCCGATGGATACGATCCGGTCGAACCGGCCGGTCACAGCGCGATAGTCGATCAGTTCGAAATGCACCTTGTCCGAAACGCCCGCCTCTGCCGCACGTTCGCGGGCATAGGCGAGTTGCTCGGTGGACAGGGTGATGCCCGTCACCTCCACGCCGAAATGGCGGTGGAGATACAGCGCCATGCCGCCCCAGCCGCAGCCGATCTCCAGCACATGTTGGCCAGGAGCGAGCGCGAGCTTGGCGGCGATATGCGCCTTCTTGGCCTCCTGCGCCTCCTCCAGCGTCATGTCGGGGCGGGCATAATAGGCGCAGCTATATTGCCGGTCGGCGTCGAGGAACAGTTCGTAGAGCCGCCCGTCGAGATCGTAATGATGCGCGACATTCTGCCGCGACCGGCCGGGCAGGTTGGTGGGGATGAGCGGCTTGGTCAGTCGGCCGATCCGGTGGCGCAGGCCGCCGGGCGGATCGATATGGCGGTCGCGCTCCCACGGGTTGTTCTGCTGGATCAGCGTGATGAAGCCGAGAATATCGTCCCGGTCGATGACCATGCGGCCATCCATGAACGTCTCCGCCGCACCCAGTTCGGGCGATTTCACCAGATCCAATGGCACCCGGCCGTCGGTCAGGCGGATGGCGATGTCGGGAAAGGCCGGGTCCGCCTCACCGAAGCGATGGATCGTCCCCCGATGATCGGTGACGGTCAATGTTCCCTTGCGGACCAGGCGCGTCAACACCTTGCCCAGTAACCACATACTCATTGCGACCTGTCTTGCCCCCTGGTTGGGATCTCAAATTCCAGCATAATGCTCGTAACCGGCGATGTCCTCCCAGAAACCGCCCTTGCCGCCATAAAGTGGGGCGAGGCTGTCCACCGCCTGAATGCGCATGACATATTTGGCATGCTTGTAGCCAAGCTGGCGCTCGACCCGCAGGCGCAGCGGCGCGCCGTTGCGCACAGGCAGGGGATCGTCGTTGAGCGCGAAGGCGAGGATGGTCTGCGGGTGGCGCGCGTCCACCATGTCGATGCTCTCATAATAAGGCTGCGACGCGCTCATCATGTCGGCGGAGTGGAAGACGATGTAGCGCGCCCGGTCGCTCAGTCCGGCGGCGTCGAGGACATGGGCAAGAGGAACGCCGCGCCATTTGCCGATGGCGCTCCACCCCTCCACGCAATCATGGCGGGTGATCTGTTCGCGGTGCGGCATGGCGTGGAGGTCGGCGAGGCTGAGCGAGAGCGGCTTTGTCACAAGGTCGTCCACAGTCAGCCGCCAGTCGGCGAAACCGCCGCGCCACAGCGCCTTATAGGCATCGCTATTAGGATTGAAGGTTCCGTTGGCACGGAAAGCGGGGGAGATCTGGTCGGGCCGGAACTCCTGCGCCAGTGCCTCCCGGTCGACCAGCGCGCGCTGGGTCCAGCGGTGGAAATTCTCCGCGGTGAACAGGATGTCGCGCACATCCGCATTTTGGGCCAGCCGGTCGCAGCCCGTCAGCATCGTGGCGGCCAGGCTGCCGATCAGCGCGCGGCGCGTCAGGATCATGGCCGGTCCTCCGGCAGGCGGTAGCGGCCGGTGATCATCGACCTGATCTCGTTGAACGGACCCGCGAGCAGGACCATGAGAATGTGGACGAGGAAGAATGCGGCAATCACCCAGGCCGTGATGAAGTGGATCGACCGGGCCGACTGCCGGCCGCCGAATATCTCGACCAGCCAGGGCATGCCTGCGTTCATCCCCGGCGACATGGTAAGGCCGGTCAGGATGAGGAGCGGCAGCGCGATGAAGATGACGCCGATATAGCTCGCCTTTTGCAGCACATTATAGCGCAGCGCCGCCGCGCCGGTGGGGAAGCGCAGGCGGGCATGGGCCTTGATGTCCTGCCACACATGGCCGGGCTTCAACTCGCCCTTTCGGAAGGCGAGGTCGCGGGCGATGTGCCGGTTGGCGAGACTCCACAGCATGTAGACTAGCAGCGAGAATCCCAGGATCAACGCGAAGGCGAGGTGCCAGCGCCGCGACATGGCGAGGCTGTAGCGCGCGGGCAGGGTGAGCCAGCCGGAAAAGCGATCCAACTCCAGCCAGGCATAGTCCAGGTTCGCGCCATATTGCCCCCAATAGAGACGGGGGTGCGCGTTGAAGATGCCAAGGCCGCTGGTGAACAGGACGTACAACGTGACCGCGTTGACCCAGTGCCAGATGCGCGTGGACAGCCGATGGCGGCGGACGAGCGTGCCGCCCTGCGGGATGTTCTCTATGGGGTCGGGCATGATGTTCTCCCGCTGCATGCCGCGTCCCCATATCATGCCGGACGGCGAGAGGCGACCTCGGCGGTGGAGGGAGTCGCCGGGGCCGGAAAAGCGCGATCTGATCCGGATCGGTTATGGTCCATGATTACATGATCTGGTTCGGACCTAACCGTGACATGATAAGAAATTATCAACCACAAATCTACAGATGATTTGCAGGAGTGATGGATGATTCTGGACGGCATCAACGGAGATAGTTTATGCCAGCCCCATCGACATCATGGATTAACAAGAATTACGGCGCTTCTCTCGATCTGTCGGGCTATGAGGTCACGTTCAACGATGATTTCAATTCCCTCGACTTGGGAACGTCCAGCTCTCCCGGAAAATGGTATTCGGGCGTTCACACCGATTTCGGCGAGACCGTATTCGGCAGAGGGGAGACTGCGGCCGTGCCATTCTCGGTTTCGGACGGCATCCTCAACATCCAGATGAAGCAGGTGAACGGCCAGTGGCAGTCCGGCCTGTTGCAGACGACCGATGCCAATAATGTCGGATTTTCGCAGGCGTTCGGCTATTTCGAGATGCGCGCCGCCTTTCCGGCCGGCGCGGGTTCCTGGCCCGCCTTCTGGCTGATCTCGGAAAATCTGCGCAGCACGCCCGGCCAGCCGCGCGTCGAGGTGGACGTGATCGAGGCTTATGGCCTGGACCCCAAGGGATTGCACACCGCCGTCCACTATCGCCCCAATCTCGACACGCCGGAGGTCACTACCCATGATTGGGGCAGCGACTATACCGGCCTCAAGACGTCGTTGTTCGACGGCGCCTATCACACCTTCGGCACGATGATCACCGACCAGTGGATCGTGACCTATTATGACGGCAAGGAAATGGCGCGGGTCGCGGCCAACGAATATACGCGCGCGCCATTCCACATGATTGTCGACCTTGCCATGTCGGACGACAGCAGGGCCGACCCCAATGCCGTGTACGACATGAAGGTCGATTATATTCGGGCCTATGCCAATCCCACTCTTTCCGGCCAGTGGGCAAGCCTGCCGCTGCCGACCGGATCGACCAAGGGCAATGACAATAATAATTCGCTGACCGGCACTGCCGGGGCGGATGTACTGGCGGGCGGCAAAGGCGACGACACCTATTATCTCAATCACGCGGGCGACAAGGTGGTGGAGAAAAATGGCGAAGGCGTGGACAAGGTCATCACGCCCTTCTCCTTCTCCATGGTCGGCCAATATATCGAGAATCTCGTTCTGACGGGCACCGCCCATATCGACGGGACAGGCAATTCGCTGGCCAACCAGATCACCGGCAACAGCGGCAACAATGTGATCGATGGCGGCGGCGGCGCCGACATCATGATCGGCGGCGCTGGCAACGATGTCTATCATGTGGACAATATCGGCGACAAGGTGGTCGAACTCGCCAATGAAGGTAACGACACCGTCTACAGCTCCGTCAATTTCTCGCTGGCCGGGCAGTTTATCGAGACGCTGGTCCTGACCGGGGGCGGCAACCTCAACGGCACCGGCAATGGCTATGCCAATGCCATCGTCGGCAATGGCGGCAACAATATCCTCGACGGTGGCGCCGGGGCGGACATCATGACCGGCGGCAAGGGCAATGACAGCTATTATGTCGACAATGCCGGCGACAGGGTCGTGGAGATCGCGGGGGAGGGGAGCGACACCGTCATCTCCTCGATCACCTTCTCGCTTGACGGCCTCAATGTGGAGACATTGCGGCTGACGGGCAGCGCGGCGCTGGGCGCCTTCGGTTCGGCCGGCAACGACAGCCTTTACGGCAATGACGGAAACAATGTTCTGGATGGCCGCGCGGGGGCGGACATCATGGCGGGCGGCAAGGGTGACGACGTCTACTATGTCGACAATATCGGCGACATGGTGATCGAGAAGACCGGCGAAGGAATGGACACCGTCTATAGCTCGGTCAGCTTTTCACTCGCCGGGCAGGCGATCGAGAAGCTCGCGCTGACCGGCACGGCCAATATCGATGCCATCGGCGGCGGGCTGGACAACATACTCGTCGGCAATAGCAGCAACAATCTGCTGTCCGGCGGCAATGGGAGCGACACGCTGCGCGGCGGTTTCGGCAAGGACATATTGATCGGCGACACCGGGACGGGCCGCTGGCAGGACTTCTTCGTTTTCGACCAGACGCCGGGCGGGCAGAATGTCGATACGGTGATGGATTTCCAGCGCGGGCTGGACAAGGTCCAGCTTTCGGCGGGCGTGTTCAAGGGGGTCGGTGCGTCGGGCCTGCTGAACGACGGCGCGTTGCAGTTCGGAACCCAGTCCACGAGCGCCGGCGCGCATATGGTCTACGACCAGACCACGGGCGCTCTCTATTATGACAGCGACGGCACGGGTGCGTCGCCGCAGTCGCTCGTCGCCTATTTCGCGAACCTGACGTCGCTGACGGCCGGCGATTTCATGATCATCTGATTGTCCAGTTGCCTCGGGACGGACGAGAGACCCGTTCCGAGGCAAATCCGGTCGGCCTACAGCACATATTTGCTGAGGTCGTTGTCCCGCGCGATGCTGGCCAGCTGGCTGTCGACATAGGCTGCGTCGATCACCACGGTCTCGCCGCCGCGATCCTCCGCATTGAAGCTGACATCCTCCAGCAGCTTCTCCATCACCGTCTGGAGCCGCCGCGCGCCGATATTCTCGACGCGTTCGTTCACTTCCGCCGCGATGCGCGCAATGGCGGCGATGCCGTCCTCGCGCAGGTCGATGGTCACACCCTCCGTCGCCAGCAGGGAGCGATACTGCTCGGGCAGCGACGCCTTGGTGTCGGAGAGGATCGCGATGAAATCCTGCTCGGTCAGCCCTTTGAGCTCGACGCGGATCGGCAGGCGGCCCTGCAGTTCGGGGAGCAGGTCGCTGGGCTTGGCGACATGAAATGCGCCCGACGCGATGAACAGGATATGGTCCGTTTTGAGCGGACCATATTTGGTTGCCACCGTCGTACCCTCGATCAGCGGCAGCAGGTCGCGCTGCACGCCTTCCCGGCTGACGGAACCGCCGCGCACGTCGCTGACCGCGATCTTGTCGATCTCGTCCAGGAAGACGATGCCGTTCTGCTCCGCCTCGCGCAGCGCCACGCGGGCGACGTCGTCCTGGTCGAGCCGCTTGTCCTGCTCCTCCTCAACCAGCTTGTCCCAGGCGTCGGCGACGCGCATCTTGCGACGCTTCTTCTGCTGGCCGCCCAGCTTGCCCATGATGTCGGACAGGTTGATCATGCCGACATTGCCGCCCATGCCGGGGATCTCCATCGGCATGTTGGGGGTGTCGGCGACCTCTATCTCGATCTCCACATCGTTCATCTGGTTCGCCTCGATCCGCTGGCGGAAGGAGAGGCGGGTGGCCTCGCTGGCTTCCTTGCCGGTCAGCGCGTCGAGCAGGCGGCCCATGGCGGCGTCGGCCGCGGCGGTGCGCACGGTTTCGCGGCGGCGGTCGCGTTCGAGACGCACCGATTCCTCGACCAGATCGCGCGCAATCTGCTCCACATCGCGGCCGACATAGCCGACCTCGGTGAACTTGGTCGCCTCGACCTTGACGAAGGGCGCGTCGGCCAGCTTGGCGAGGCGGCGGCTGATCTCCGTCTTGCCGCAGCCCGTGGGGCCGATCATGAGAATATTCTTGGGCGTCACCTCGTCGCGCAGCTCGGGCGGGAGCTGCTGACGGCGCCAACGGTTGCGCAGCGCCACGGCGACCGCCTTCTTGGCGTCGGTCTGGCCGACGATATGCGCATCGAGAGCGGCGACGATGGTCTTGGGGGTGAGGTCGGGGTTCATTTCATAATCTCGCAAACGGGACAATCAGGCAGCGGAATCTAGCGTTTCCAGCGTCACCTGATCATTGGTGTAGACGCACAGTTCCGCCGCGATCTCCATCGCGCGGCGCGCCAGCTTCTCCGCATCCGGCTCGTAATCCGACAGCGCGCGCGCCGCAGACAGGGCGAAATTGCCGCCCGAGCCGATCGCCGCAATGCCGTTCAGCGGCTCCAGCACGTCGCCATTGCCGGTCAGGATCAGCGTCACATCCTTGTCGGCGACGATCATCATCGCCTCCAGATTGCGCAGATATTTGTCGGTGCGCCAGTCCTTGGCCAGTTCGACGGCCGCGCGCATCAGCTGGCCATTATGGCGCTCCAGCTTGGCCTCGAGCCGCTCAAACAGGGTGAAGGCGTCCGCGGTCGCGCCGGCGAAACCGCCGATGACGCTGCCGTCGTGCAACCTTCTGACCTTGCGCGCATTTGGTTTCATGACAGTCTGTCCCATCGAGACCTGGCCATCGCCGATTACGACGACACGGCCATTCTTGCGGACGGACAATATGGTGGTTCCGTGCCAGACGGGCGCGGCACGATCGCTTTGGTGTGACATGACGCCGGATATGGTGGCATGCCGCGGCGCTCGCAAGACACCCTCCCGACAAACCGCCGTACCGCTGCTATTTGCTCCGAAATGAATATTGTGCGGTGCAGCGCGTCGCCGTTAGAAAACGTTATAGCGAAATATTCTTGTAATGATGCGCTGCACAATTACATTCGAATCATGAGACTGAACCAACAGAAACTAGAGGTGATTCGCGACATCGTGCGGAACCGCATGGTTCAGTCGGGCGTGGACAATTACGCCTTCGTCGATGGCGAGTTGAAGATCGGCAGCAAGCGCTATGCGGTCGAGGCATGTGGTTGCGGAGAGTCGGATTGTGACGGCCTTCGCCTTCGCCCGGTGAACGTGCCGCATATGCCCAACATCATGCCGCCGATGCGCGGACCTTCTTTTGGAGCGACCGAAGGGACGGCTTGACAGCCGGTCGCCGGGGCGTCAAAGGCGCTCGTCTCGCGAGAGCGGGCGCGTAGCTCAGTGGTAGAGCACACCCTTCACACGGGTGGGGTCGCTGGTTCAATCCCAGCCGCGCCCACCATCCCTGCCAAGCCGGCGGCGATGCCTCCCTTTTCCCTTGTTCGCACGATCCGCGCCATGATAGCGCGCTATGACGAGGCAATGCTTGCCTAGGTCAGGATCGTCCCGCTGATCGGACGGCGCGCTCCGCCTGCGGTAAAAGCTGCCCGGCGAGGAGAACGCGTGACATGAGCTATGCAGATGATGACAGGCCTCCGGAGGCTGCCGCGCTGGGCCTCGATCTTTCCGGCCATCCGCTGCCGGTCTACGAACGTGCGCCCAATGCGCCGCTGGGGCATAGTCCTGTGCGCCGCCCCGGTTCCATCCGCCGCACCATGTCCATCGACGTCGACTGGCCGGACGGCGATGCCGTGCATGGCCGCTTTCAGGGCCGCGCGCGCGATGTCTATACGCCGGTCGAGGGCGGCGATCCCGTCGTCATCGCACAGGATGCCATCACCGGCCGCTTCGCCGACCGCCGCACGATCGAGCAGGTCGAAAGCATACCGCCGCGCGCCGACATCGCCACACTGTCGGGCGAGCGGGCAGGGTCCAATCTGCGCCATGCCATCGACCGCGTGCTCCATGTAGAGCGGGTGAGCGGCGCGCCCATCTATCTCCTGCTCGACGATCTGGCGGGTGCAAGCCTGGTCTGCATGTGGGGTTTTGCGCGGTGGAACACCGAATATATGCTGGCGCAGCAAAGACAGGCTGCGGCGGCGGGCGCGGAGTCCATGATCGCCAGCATGGCGGGCGTGTGCATCGGCTTTCGGCCGGGGTCGAGCGCGTTGCTGCGTGAACCGGGCGAGGGTGCGCCCAACAGCGCGCATGTCGTGCCGCTGCCCAATCCCGCCGATCCGGCCGGATGGCACGCCTTTCCCGTCACCGCGAATATCGCCCATTTCCGTCGGGCGCGGGTGATCGACATCTGGCGCGAGGGCGGGCTGATCAAGGTCGAATCGGTGTTTCAGGATACGTCGAGCCTGCCGGGAACGGACATGCGGGAGGCGATCCACGAATATCGCCTGTCGGCCACCACCGACGCGGCGACCGGCGAGTTGCTGACGCTGGACGCGGTGCCGGGGACGTTGCCCCACCCGGAATGCCCGGCCGCCATGGTGAACATGAACGTGGTGGTCGGCACGCCGATGGCGCAGCTTCGCGAGACGGTGCTGGATCGGTTGAAGCGCACGGCGGGCTGTACCCATCTCAACGACATGATCCGTTCTCTGGCGGAGGTGCCCGCGCTGGCGGAGAAACTGCCGGCCGCGTGACCGGATCAAATGGCCTGCCCGCCGGTTAGACGTCTGAAAAGACGATACCGAACGGGAGGACAGACTATGATCGGCTATGTCATATTGGGGACCAACGATTTGGTTCGGGCGGCGGCCTTCTACGAAGCGCTGCTCGCTGGCGGGGACGATGTGCGGCTGCTCGACACGTCCGCACTGGTCGCCTGGGGCAAGGATTGGGACCGGCCCGTGCTCGCCGTCGCCCGACCGAGCGATGGCGAGATGGCGACGCCGGGTCATGGCGGACTGGTCGCGCTGGTGCAGTCAAGCAGGGCGCAGGTCGATGCGATCCATGCGCGGGCGATCGCGCTGGGCGCGACCGACGACGGCGCGCCCGCCACCCGCGGGGAAGAGGGCGACCAAAGCTATTATGCGGGCTATTGCCGCGATCTCGACGGCAACCGGCTCTGCCTGTTCTTCGTGGGAGCGGCCGCATAGCGCAGGCGGCCGACGCCCTATCCTGCTGGCTGTGCCGCCGCCCGCTCGGGCGGCGGGTCGAATGGCATCATCCCGTGCCCAAGAGCAAGGGCGGGCGGGAGAGGGTGCCGGTCCATCCAATCTGCCACCGAACTCTGCACGCCAGCTTCACCAATGGCGATCTCGCCCGTTTCGGTGCAGAGCGCGACCGCATCGCGGCCGATCCGGCGGTGGGGCGGTTCCTCGCCTGGATCGCGGGAAAGCCGCCGGACTTCCACGCGATCACCAGCGCGCGCAAACGGGGTTGAGGCTTACGCTTCCGCCCGCGCCCGCGCCTGCGGGTAGGAGCCGAGCATGCGAACCCATTTGGTATGGAAGCGCAGTTCCGCCAGCGCACGGTCGATGGCGTCGTCGCCCGGCATTCCTTCGATATCGCAATAGAATTCCGTGGCGGAGAAGGATGCGCCGCTCTGGTAGCTTTCCAGCTTGGTCATGTTGACGCCGTTGGTGGCGAATCCGCCGAGCGCCTTGTAGAGTGCGGCGGGCACATTCTTCACCGCGAACAGGAAACTGGTCATGACGGGGCCGGTGCGGTCGGGCGTCACCGGGTCGCGGGCCAGCACGACGAAGCGCGTCATATTGTCGTGGCCGTCCTCGATATTCTCCGCACGAAGGACGAGATCGTAGAGTTCCGCCGCAAAGGCCGGGGCGATGGCGCCGTTAGCTGCGTCGCGCGTTTCCGCGACCAGCGCCGCCGCGCCCGCCGTGTCGGCATAGGTGACGGGCGTGATGCCCTGCGCGCGCAGATAGTGGCGGCATTGGCCCAGCGCCTGCGGGTGGCTGATCGCGGCGGTCAGCGGCGTGTCGGCATCGACCGACATCAGGCAATGATGGATGGACTGAAAATATTCATCGACGATGACGAGGCCGGATTCGGGCAGCAGGAAGTGCATGTCCGCCACGCGGCCGTGCAGCGAGTTTTCGATAGGGATGATGGCGCGCGCCGCCGTCCCCTCCCGCACTGCGTCCAGCGCGTCCTCGAAGGAAAAGCAGGGCACCGGAAGCGAGCCGGAATCGTAGCGGACCGCCGCCAGATGGGAGTTGGCACCCGGCGCGCCCTGATAGGCGAGCGCGCGGGCAGGGTCGGTCGCCGCGGCGGCCGTCATCTCCGCGACCAGGCGTCGCGCAGGGAGTGGGAAATTGTCCATGTCTGGCCGCGCGATTAGGCGAGTGCGCTGTCGCGTGCAAGCATGGCTTGCGCAGCCAATCGGCAGCTATTAAGGGGATCGCCAAGTCGGTCGAAGCCCCAGAAGCGGCGCGACCGCGCGTCTCTCGGGGGTTGGAGGAAAACAAGCGCATGGGCGACCGTTTCAATACCGCGGCCGGTTGGGCACTATTCGCCGGTATCATTGCCCTTGGCGGCGGCATTGTGAGCAGCAAGCTGTTCCATGGAGAGCGTCCCGAGGAGATGGGCTACGCGATCGAGGGTGTCGAGGCCGAGGGTGCCGGCGGTGCCGAGTCGGGTCCGCCACTCCCCGTCCTGCTCGCCGGCGCGGATCTCGCGGCGGGTGAGAAGGTGTTCGGCAAGTGCGCGGCCTGCCACACCGTCACTCAGGGCGGCGCCAACGGCATCGGCCCGAACCTGTTCGGCGTTGTCGGCAAGCCGCACGGCCATCTGGGCAACTTCGCCTATTCCGACGCGCTGAAGGGCGTTCCGGGAGCGTGGTCGTTCGAGGCGCTGGACAAGTGGCTGACCAGCCCGCGCGAATATGCGCCCGGCACCAAGATGACCTTTGCCGGTCTGGGCAATCCGGTCGACCGTGCGAACCTGATCGCATGGCTGAACAGCCAGGGTTCCAACCTGCCGCTTCCGGCCGTCGAGGCAGCTCCTGCCGCCGCCGAGGGCGAGAATGCCGCCGCCGCGCCGGTCGAGGGATCGAACGCCGCCGCGCCTGCCGTGAACGAAGTCGCTCCGGCACCTGCTTCGGCACACTGATCGCAGCGACGGGGGCGGGGCGTGATCGCCATCCGTCCCCTTTCCGGCGCGGCGCTGGTCGCCGCGCTCGATGACCTCGCGGCCCTGCGTATCGCAGTGTATCGCGAGTGGCCCTGTGTGTACGAGGGCGACCATGCCTGTGAGCACGGCTATCTGTCCGCTTATTCGGCGAGCGACCGGGCAGTGATCGTCGGTGCCTATGTCGATGACGGTAGGCCGGTCGGGGGCGCGACGGCAGCGCCAATGGCGGATCACGCGGCCGCATTCGCCGAGCCGTTCCGCGAGCGGGGCATGGGCATGGCCTCCTTCCATTAGTTCGGCGAATCGGTCCTGCTGCCCGAATGGCGCGGGCAGGGCATCGGCCATGCGTTCTTCGACCATCGTGAGGAGGCCGCACGGCAATATGGCTTTGCCGCCACCTGTTTCTGCGCCGTGGCACGGCCGGAGGGGCATCCATCGCGGCCTGCGGACTATCGGCCACTGGATGCGTTCTGGCGGAGGCGCGGCTATGCGCCGGTGGAGGGATCGGTCGCGCGTTTCGCCTCGGCCGATACCGGCGAGGACGGCGCGGAGATCGACCACCCGATGCAATTCTGGACGCGGGGTTTGTAGGTCACGGTATTCCTGCGAAGGCAGGAATCCAGAGAAGCTGGGCGTTTCCTCACCCTGGGCTCTTGCCTGCGCAGGAGCACTGCAAGCTAATCACAACTCGGCAGATCGTCTTCCGCATAGAATGCGTCGACCACCGCCCAGGCTTCCTCTGCCGTCTCTACCCAGCTTATCAGGTCGAGGTCGCGCGGCGAGATCACGCCTTCCTCCGCCAGCGCCTCGAAATTGATGACGCGGGTCCAGAATTCCCGGCCGAACAGCAGGATCGGGATGCGCTTCATCTTGCCGGTCTGGACGAGGGTCAGCAGCTCGAAAAATTCGTCAAACGTCCCGAATCCGCCCGGAAACACGGCCAGCGCCCGTGCGCGCAGCAGGAAGTGCATCTTGCGCAGCGCGAAATAGTGGAACTGGAACGACAGGTCCGGCGTCACCCAGCGATTGGGCGCCTGTTCGTGCGGCAACACGATATTGAGGCCGATGGTGGGGGCGCCCGCCTCCGCAGCGCCGCGGTTCGCCGCCTCCATGATCGAGGGTCCGCCGCCCGAACAGACGACGAAGTTGCGGCACCCGTCATCGCCCACCGGCAGGCGCGCGGCAATGCCAGCCAGCTTTTGCGCCTCCTCATAATATTTGGTCTTGGCGGCGAGGCGCTCGGCCACCTTGCGGTCGGCGGGCGTGATCGCGGCGTCCACGAAATCCTGCGCCGCTTCGGGCCGTGGAATACGGGCGGAGCCGTAGAAGACGAAGGTCGAGACGATCTTCGCCTCATCGAGCAGCAGTTCGGGTTTCAGCAGTTCCAGTTGGAACCGGATCGGGCGGAGGTCCTGGCGCAGCAGGAACTCATTGTCCTGAAAGGCGAGTTTATAGGCTGCGCTCTGCGTCTGGGGCGTCTCGGCTATGCGTTTGGCGTCGCGTGCTTCCTGCCGAGCGGGGCGGAACTTGCGGTCGGCGACGGTCTGGGGGTCGCCGTCCGCGGGGGCGGCGTTGCCGGTGTTAATCGGGTCTGTCATCTTTGAGAAATAGCCTGTCTGTGATCGCACCGAAAGCCTAACGGCAGGTGCCGGCGCGTCCACCCATGTCGAAATGGAAATGGTTATAATGCGCCGCGTTGTAATTCGGTCCCAACACGGTGTCGAATCGCTTGCACGCGCTCTGATGGACGCGGCGCAGGAACTCGGCGCCGGGGCTGCCCGCCGCCCAGTCCTTCTCCACCGTGATCCGCCGCCCGTCCGCCAATATGAAGGCGGAGATGTCGATGGCATTGGCATGGGCATGTTCGGACCGCTTGCCCGCCATGCTGGGATTGCCGACGATGTTGCGGCAGGCATAGGTGCCGAACGTCTCGACCTTCACGACCTCCGACTTCAGGAGCAGCCGGGCCGCCGGGAGGACGCCGTAGCGCACCCATGCCGTGAAGCGCGCCGCGACCGGGCAGGTGATCGGCCCCAGATTGGTCGTCGGCGTGCCATAGTCGAGCAGCTTGACCGTGCCGTACAGGGTGCAGCCCGCGCCCCGCGATTCATTGGGCAGCGGCGTGAAGCGGACGGCCGCTGCGTTCAGTCCGGCGGCGCATTGGCGGAAGGCGGCGTCATTGGGCATGACCGGGCGCGGTTTCGCCTTGGGGGCGGATTTGGCGATACGGCTGGGCCGCCGCTTGTCGCCGCCGCCCGCACATCCGGCCACGAGGGCGGACAATAATGTCGCGGTCATCAGCCGCCTCGCCAGTTCGATCGCCCCGCTCCGCATATGACAAGACTCCGGGCCGGGAGATTAAGAAAAGGTTAACGGCCCAAAACCGTTGCGGCGGGCCGAGTCGCCTGTGCGGCGGAGCGTAGGCGCGCGTAATTGCGCGGTCCACCCGCCGCAAATCCCCAGCTTTCATTTGACATTAATCGCCAAGGGTCTAGGGGCGTCGCCGGGCCACGCGGTCCCAACGCCGCGCGTGCTCTCTGCAAGGAGAAGCATTACATGACTGACGTTACCAAGCCCGGCCGCAAGCCGGAGCGCCCCCATTTCTCGTCCGGCCCGTGCGCCAAGCCGCCCGGATATGATCCCGCGAAACTCGCCATCGACGTGCTCGGCCGCTCGCACCGCTCGAAGCTGGGCAAGACGCGCCTTGCGTACAGCATCGACCTGATGCGCGAGTTGCTGCAATTGCCCGACACCCACCGCATCGGCATCGTCCCCGGTTCGGACACCGGCGCTTTCGAGATGGCGATGTGGACCATGCTCGGCGCGCGCGGCGTGACGACGATTGCGTGGGAGAGTTTCGGTGAAGGTTGGGTCACCGATGCCGCCAAGCAGCTCAAGCTCGACCCCACCATCGTCCGCGCCGATTACGGCCAGATCCCCGACCTGAAGGCGATCGACTGGACGACGGACGTGCTGTTCACCTGGAACGGCACCACCTCCGGCGTGCGCGCACCCGATGGCGACTGGATCCCGGCGGACCGCGAGGGCCTGTCCTTCGTCGATGCGACCTCTGCCGTGTTCGCCTATGACATTCCGTGGGACAAGATCGATGTCGCCACCTTCTCCTGGCAGAAGGTGCTGGGCGGCGAGGGTGGTCATGGCGTCCTGATCCTGGGGCCCCGCGCCGTGGAGCGCCTCGAAACCTATACCCCAGCCTGGCCGTTGCCCAAGGTGTTCCGCCTGGTGTCCAAGGGCAAGCTGGCCGAGGGCGTGTTCAAGGGCGAGACGATCAACACGCCGTCGATGCTGGCCGTCGAGGATGCGATCTTCGCGCTGGAATGGGGCAAGTCGCTGGGCGGCCTCTCCGGCCTCATGGCGCGTTCCGATGCGAACGCCGCCGCGCTCGACAAGATTGTTCAAGAGCGTGACTGGCTGGGCCACCTCGCCCCCGATCCGGCGTCGCGGTCCAAGACCAGCGTCTGCCTGACGGTCGAGGGCGCGGACGAGGGCCTCATCAAGAAGATGGCGTCCCTGCTCGAAGCCGAACATGCGGCCTATGACATTGCGGGATATCGCGATGCGCCTGCGGGCCTGCGTATCTGGTGCGGCGCGACCGTCGACACCGCGGATATCGAGGCGCTCGGCCCATGGCTCGACTGGGCCTATGCGACCGCACGGGTCGCCGCTTAACTCACCTTCATCCCTCCCCCTTCCGGGGGGAGGATACGGAGCCTTGGCGCTGTAAGCGCCTAGGCGAAGTTGGAGAGGGGGCGCGACACTCTCCCCCCTCTCCAAGTTCCGCTAGCCAGCAAGCTGGCAAGCTCCACTATCCTCTCCCCAAGGGGCGAGGAATTTGAGGACCATTTAAATGCCCAAAGTACTCATCTCCGACTCGATGGACCCCAATGCCGCGCAGATCTTCCGCGATCGCGGGCTGGAGGTCGA
>JBEVNC010000228.1:0-11636 GCA_040508315.1 Sphingobium sp. | reverse complement strand
ACGGTACTCGCCACCGACAGGGCGAGACCGAAGACGAACCCGCCGAGGAACGGCCAACCCATGACCGACGACAGGCCCATGCCCATCAGGATGGCGACGCCGATCTGCACCAGCGCGCCGGGGATGGCGATGGCTTTGACCGCGGATAGGTCGCGCACGGAGAAATGGAGGCCGACGCCGAACATCAGCAGGATCACGCCCAGTTCCGCCAGCTCGCTCGCCAGCGACTGGTCGGCGACATAGCCGGGGGTGAAGGGACCCACGAAAACGCCCGCCAGCAGATAGCCGATCAGCGGCGAGACCTTGAGCTTGAAAGCGATAGCGCCGAATATGAACGCCAGAACGAGACCCATGACGATGGTTGCGATCAGCGGCGTTTCGTGCGGCATCGTTTCCCTTTTCTCCCTTGTCGTGGCCGGGACATGTCCCCCTCCACCCTAGTCACCCCGAACATGGTTCAAAGTCCATTTCGCCACCGGGCGGATGCCCTTGTAGGTGGAATGGATGCCGAAACGAGTCCGGCATGACGACGAGGATGGCGATAGCGCCGCCACCCTGCCCCACCCATATGGGGTCCCCACCCCTCATTTCGACCCCGATCCGGCGCCCGATGACGATTGTTGAGTGAATCGCTGGAAATTACGGTGCACAGCCGCAATGATAGGCCATGGCTGTATCACTCGACACTGAAGGTTTCCGGGATTCGCTCGTCATATTGGGTGCCGCAGGGCTGGTCATTCCGGCTTTCGCGCGGTTCCGGATCAGCCCGGTCATCGGGTTCATCCTCGTGGGCCTTGCGGTCGGACCGGCAGGCCTGGGTTCGCTGGTCGACCGCTTTCCATGGCTGTACCATGTCACCATTTCCGACCGGGAGGCGATAGCGCCCTTTGCGGAGCTGGGGATCATCCTGCTTCTGTTTTCCATCGGGCTGGAACTCAGTTTCAAGCGATTATGGGCGATGCGCGCCAATGTGTTCGGGGTGGGCGCGGCGGAACTGATCGGATCGGGGGCGATCATCGCCCTGGCCCTGTACCTGATGGGGCAGCCATGGACGGGAGCCATCGGCCTGGGTCTCGCGCTCGCCTTGTCCTCCACCGCGCTGGTGCTGCCGATGGTGGGGACGCAAGGGGCGGTGGGCCGCTCCGCCTTCTCCATGCTGTTGTTCGAGGATCTGGCGCTGGTGCCGATCATCTTCCTGCTCGGCGCATTGGCGCCCAGCGTGGGGACGGAGGGCGGCGCGCTGGGCAACCTCGCCACGACGCTAGTGAAGGGCGGCATCACCGTCGCGATCATGCTGGTGCTGGGCCGCTATGCCCTGCCTGTCGTGTTCCGGCAGGCTGCGCGCACCAAAAGCCCGGAGGTGTTCCTGGCCGCCAGCCTGCTCGTCGTCATCGTGTCCAGCCTCGCCACTGCGCTGGTCGGCCTGTCGCCCATCGTCGGCGCGCTGCTGGCCGGCATATTGATCGCGGAGACCGACTATCATGGCGAGGTCGAGGTGATGACCGCGCCGTTCAAGGGCCTTGCGCTCGGCGTGTTCCTGATCACCGTGGGCATGAGCCTGGACCTGCGCGTCATCATCGCCAACTGGGCCAGCCTGCTGGCGGCGGTGATGGGCGTCGTCGCCGCCAAGACCATCGTGACCGCGCTGCTGCTGCGCCTGTCGGGCGCACGCCGCGCCGTCGCGCTGGAGGTCGGCGTGCTGATGTCCAGCCCGTCCGAAACCACCCTGATCGTGCTGACCGCAGCGGCAGCGGCGGAACTGATCCTGCCGTCCACTGCGGCCTTCTGGCAGATCGTGACCGCCATCGGCCTCACCATCACGCCGCTGCTCGCGCGGCTGGGCCATGACATTGCGCGCAAGATGGAGATGGGGACGAGCGAGGAGCCGCAGCCACCCGGAGAGGATGGCGGCCGGCCCACCGCCATCGTCATCGGCTTCGGCCGGGTCGGGCGGATGGTGTGCGACATGCTCGCGCTCCACAACCAGCCCTTCCTCGTCGTAGAGTCGGATGCGGATGTCGTCGCGGATGCACGGCGCGGCGGCTACCCGATACTGTTCGGCGACGTGGCGCGGGCCGAGATGCTGGACAAGCTGCGCCTGGGCCATGCCCGTGCGCTGATCCTGACCATGGACGATCCGGTGCTGTCGGTGCGCGTGACCAAGCGGGTGCGCGGCTGGATACCCGACCTGCCGATCATCGCGCGCGCCCGCGACACGGACCACGCCGCCGAACTCTACCGCGCCGGGGCCAGCGATGTGGTGCCCGAGGCGCTGGAAAGCTCCCTGCAACTGGCCGAGACAGCACTGGTCGACCTGGGCGTGGCGATGGGCCCGGTCATCGCCTCGATCCACGAACGGCGCGAGCAATTGCGCAACGAGATCAAGGCTGCGGGCGAAATGGACCAGGCACCGCGCCTGCGTCGGCTGCGGGCGGATGAGGCGGGGGCGGTTTAGGGCGTTTGGCGATCAACCTCATTCGAAATGTGGCGATGTGCAGGCCCCTTTTTTAGCGCGCAAATGAACCGTCCACCAGAAACCGCAAAGTCTGGCGCTGCACGTCGCGATTGAACGGCATTATCGCGTGCGAGACCGGCAGGACGATATGGTCGGCCTCGCCTGCGATATGCGTGGAGGCGACGCTCACCTTGCCGTCGTGCGGCGCGGGCAGGATGCGCAAGGGGCCGGGCAAGGGCCGGTTGCCCGCGATGACGCCGACCGGATAGGTGGGGTCCTCCAGATCGTCCAGCGCGGGTAGCGTCCGGCGCGTGACCAGCGCGGCAGCGGCCTGTCCCAATATTGGGCGCAGCATGCGCTGACGCTGGCAGAAGTCCGCGATCTCGCTGCCCGCATTGGGTGTTCCGATCATGACCATGCGGCCCATCTTCACCGGGTCGGCTTTTGCGACGACGGCGCGCGCGATCAGCCCACCCATCGAATGGCCGACGAAATGGACAGGCCGCTCCCGGCCCAGACCCCGCTGGGTGACGACCGCGCAGATCCGATCGACGATGGCGTCGAACGGCTGTGCCCAGCTTTCATACCAGGGCGACCATGGCTGGAGGCCGCCGGGCCGCAACGCCCGGCCGAGCATCCGCATCGTCCACGGCGCGCCGAAGAATCCATGCAGCAGGATCACGTCCGCCGACGCAGGCAAAGAAAAACCGGGCGGAGCATTGCCCCGCCCGGTCATGGTTTCCGGATCGCTCAAACCGCGTTCAATCCTCGCCGATTCCGTCCTTGGTCGGGCTGACCTTGGCCTTGGCGACGCGCGGAGCTCTGGGCGCACCCTTGGCCTTGGTCTTGCGCGGCGCGGATGGCGTGATCTCGAACGCCAGCGCGTCGTCCTTGAGCCGCACCGTCACTTCGCCGCCATGGACCAGCTTGCCGAACAGCAGTTCCTCCGCCAGCGGCTGCTTGATCTTCTCCTGCATCAGTCGGCCCATCGGGCGCGCACCGTAAAGCCGGTCGTAACCCCGGTCGGTGAGCCACTTGCGGGCATCCTTCTCCAGCGTGATGTGGACGTCGCGGTCGGCCAATTGCAGTTCGAGCTGCAGGATAAACTTGTCGACCACGCGCTCCACCACTTCCGGCGGCAGATAGGCGAACGGCACGATGGCATCGAGGCGGTTGCGGAACTCCGGCGTGAAGAGATTCTTCACCGCCTCGGTCCCTGCATCCTCGCGGCTGATTTCGCCAAAGCCGATGCCCTCCTTGGCCATATCCGACGCGCCCGCATTGGTCGTCATGATCAGGATGACGTTACGGAAATCGACCGTCTTGCCATGGTGGTCGGTCAGGCGGCCATTATCCATCACCTGCAACAGGATGTTGAACAGGTCGGGATGCGCCTTCTCGATCTCGTCCAGCAGGAGGACGCAGTGCGGGTTCTGGTCGATGGCATCGGTCAGCAGACCGCCCTGATCGTAACCGACATAGCCCGGAGGCGCGCCGATCAGACGGCTGACCGAATGACGCTCCATATATTCGGACATGTCGAACCGCTGGAGCGGGATGCCCAGCAGCACCGCAAGCTGACGCGCGACCTCCGTCTTGCCGACGCCGGTGGGGCCAGAGAACAGATAGTTGCCGATCGGCTTGTCCGGATCGCGCAGGCCCGCACGGCTCAGCTTGATCGCGCTGGACAGCACTTCGATGGCCTTGTCCTGCCCGAAAACGACGCGCTTGAGGTCGGTCGTGAGCGTCTCCAGCACCGACTTGTCGTCGCTGGACACGGTCTTGGGAGGGATGCGGGCCATGGTCGCGATGACCTGCTCGATCTCCTTGGGCGTGATGACCTTCTTGCGCTTGGACGGCACCACCAGCATCTGCATCGCGCCGACCTCGTCGATCACGTCGATTGCCTTGTCCGGCAGCTTGCGGTCGTTGATGTACCGGGCCGACAGTTCGACCGCCGCCTTGATCGCCTCGGGCGTGTAGCGCACCGAATGATGCCCCTCGAAGGCCGAGCGCAGACCGGTGATGATCTTGATCGTATCCTCGATGGTCGGCTCGTTCACGTCGATCTTCTGGAACCGGCGCAGCAGCGCGCGATCCTTCTCGAAATGGTTGCGGAACTCCTTGTAGGTGGTCGAGCCGATGCAGCGGATCGTGCCGCCGGACAAAGCCGGCTTCAGCAGGTTGGACGCATCCATCGCACCGCCGCTGGTCGCACCCGCACCGATAACGGTGTGGATCTCGTCGATGAACAGGACCGCATGCGGCATCTTCTCCAGTTCGGAGACCACGCCTTTCAGCCGTTCCTCGAAATCGCCGCGATAGCGGGTGCCCGCCAGCAGCGCGCCCATGTCGAGCGAGTAGATCACGGCCTGGAGGAGCACCTCCGGCACGTCGCCCTCGATGATCTTGCGCGCCAAACCCTCGGCGATGGCGGTCTTGCCCACGCCCGGATCGCCCACATAGAGCGGGTTGTTCTTGGACCGGCGGCACAGGATCTGGATCGTGCGGTCGACCTCCGCCGACCGGCCGATCAGCGGATCGACCTTTCCGTCCATGGCCTTTTCGTTGAGGTTGACGGTGAACTGGTCGAGAGCCCCGTCCTTTTTCTTGGCTGCTTCCACCTTGGGCTTGTCCTCTGGCGTATCGCTCGGCTTGGAAGCTTCCGGCGTCGATACGCCCTTGCCCACGCCATGGCTCAGGAAACTGACGGCATCGAGTCGGCTCATGTCCTGCTGCTGCAGGAAATAGACGGCATAGCTGTCCCGCTCGGAGAAGAGGGCAACCAGCACGTTCGCGCCCGTCACCTCCTCCTTGCCGGAGGACTGCACATGCAGGATGGCGCGTTGCAGGACGCGCTGGAAACCGCTGGTGGGGGTCGGATCGACCGTTCCCTCGACCTTCAGGCTGTCCAGTTCGGTATCCAGATAATGCGTCACCGCATCGCCCAGCTCGCCCAGTTCGACGCCGCATGCCTGCATTACCTTGCAGGCATGTTCATCGTCGATCAGCGCGAGGAGCAGATGCTCCAGCGTCGCATATTCATGGTGCCGCTCCGACGCGTGGGTCAGCGCATTGTGCAGCGTGGTTTCAAGGGCTGAAGCAAAAGCTGGCATATCATCATTCTCCGACAACCCGTTTCGGGTTGCAACTGACCCATATGTCGGCATGCCGTCGCGGACCTTCAAGACCTCGGGGTCAGGACCGGGCGACGTGTCGACCGCGGCAGGCATCGGGGAAGCGGAACGGCGATCCGCCTCCTTTTCCGCTGCCTGTAGTCTCTCCTACCTAACTCTTTTTGAATAGCGCATCGGCACCTGCTTTATGTTTAACGGCTTGGTCGAGCTTGCGTTGCGTCCGCTCGATTTCTGCCGTCAGCAAGGCGATGCGCGCTTCCAGCTCGGCTACGGATAGGCTGTCGAGATCCTGCCGCACGAGCAGCTCGGTAATGTCGCTCCCACCGCGACGAGGCAGAAAGTCTTCCGCGTCCACGGGATGAATGTTGACCCATAAATATCCCCTGTCAATAAGCGAGAGAGCGACGAACAGGGGAACCCGATGAACGGCACGGCCAGCATAGCGGCAGAAATGACGGCCATCGCGATCAGCGAACCGGGGTCGCCGGACGTCTTGAAGCCAGTGACCCTGCCGGTGCCGACACCGGGCGAGGGGCAGGTGCTGATCCGCGTGGGCGCAGCAGGCGTCAACCGGCCGGATGTTATGCAGCGGCAGGGCCGTTATCCGCCGCCGCCGGGCGCACCGGACACGCCGGGGCTGGAGGTTGCGGGCGAGGTCGTGGCCGTCGGGCCGGAAGTGGATGAGGGCATTATCGGCCGCCGCGTCTGCGCCCTGATCGTGGGCGGGGGCTATGCCGAATATGCGCTCGCCTATGCCGCCCACTGCCTGCCGCTGCCCGACAGCCTGTCCTTCGTGGAGGGCGCGGCGATACCCGAGACATTGTTCACCGTGTGGTCCAACCTGTTCGAGCGCGCCTATGTGGTGGAGGGCGACTCCGTGCTGGTCCATGGCGGCACCAGCGGCATCGGCACCATGGCGATCGCGCTGTGCGGCCTGTACGGCATCCGCATTTTCGTAACCTGCGGCAGCGAGGAGAAATGCGCGGCCGCCCGCGATCTCGGCGCTATCGCGATCAATTATCGCGAACAGGATTTCGTGGAAGCGATCAAGGAGCAGACCGGCGGCAAGGGCGTGTCGGCCGTACTGGACATGGTCGGCGGCGACTATGTGCCGCGCAACCTCAAATGCCTGGGCGAAGACGGTCGCCATGTCTCCATCGCGGTGATGAGCGGCCCCAAGGCAACGGTTTTCCTGCCCGAGATCATGAGCAAGCGCCTAACCCTGACCGGATCGACGCTGCGCCCGCGCTCCGCCGCGTTCAAGGCGACGCTGGCGGCGGAAATCCACCGTTCGGTCTGGCCGATGGCAGAGGCCGGCAAGCTGCACCCCGTCATCGACCGCAGCTTCCCGCTGGTCGAAGCCGCCGCCGCCCATGCCCGCATGGAGGCAGGCGATCATGTCGGCAAGATCGTGCTGGAGGTGTGAGTGGAGCCGCTGATCCTCCATGAATATGCCCCGTCGGGCAATTGCTACAAGATCAGGCTGACCGCCGCGCTGCTGGGCATCGCGCTGGAGCGGCGCGGCTATGACATGGTGAAGGGCGAGACGCGCACGCCGGAATTTCTGGCGAAGGTGAACGCCAACGGCCGCATCCCGGTGCTCCAGATCGGCGAGCGTTTCCTGCCGGAGAGCAATGCCGCCTGCGTCTGGCTGGCACATGGTTCGGCGCTGATCCCGGCGGACCGGTTCGAGCATGCCGACATGCTGCGCTGGATGTTCTTCGAACAATATAATCACGAGCCCAATGTCGCGACGCTGCGCTTCTGGCGCACGTTCGTGGGGGAGGCGGCGCTGACCGATGTGCAGCGCGCCCAGATCCCCGGCAAATGGGCGAGCGGCATCGCCGCGCTGACGCTGATGGAGGAGCATCTGGCGGGACGCGACTGGTTCGTCGGCGCCGGCCCGACGCTCGCCGACATCGCACTGTTCGCCTACACCCATGTTGCGGGCGACGGCGGGTTCGACCTTGGCGCCTTTCCGGCGATTGCCGCATGGATCGCGCGGGTCGAGGCGTTGCCGAATTTTGTCGCGCTGAACGCTGATTGACGCCGCCGCCCCACCTTACCCGCGTCTCCAACCTGTCATAATCGGCGGAAAACTGTCATAATATTGCGGTAGTGGCTTGGGCCCAAGGACATTCCCTGGGGTCAATTATGAACGCGATCAGCTCGATACCGATGCGCGCCATGCGCACTGCGGAACCTGCCCGATCAGGCGAGCGACGCTATTTCCGGACGATCTGGATCAGCGACATCCATCTCGGCACGCGCGGCTGCAATGCCGAGATGCTGATCGACTTTCTCGACAATGTGGACAGCGACACGCTCTACCTCGTCGGCGATATCATCGATGGCTGGCAGCTCAAGAAGCGCCTCTATTGGCCCACCGCGCATAACGATGTCGTCTGGCGGATCATGAAGCGCGCCCGGCGCGGCACCCGCGTCATCTACATACCCGGCAATCATGACGAGATGTTCCGCCAGTTCACCGGCCTCAATTTCGGCGGGGTCGAGGTGCGGCGCAAGAAGATCCACACCACCGCCGACGGGCGCAAGCTGCTGGTCCTGCACGGCGACGAGTTCGACGCGATCATGCTGGCGCATCGCTGGCTGGCGGTGGTCGGTGACGCCGCCTACACCGCGCTGATGGCGGTCAACCGCCACGTGAACCGGGTGCGGCGCTGGATGGGCATGCCCTATTGGTCGCTGTCCAAGATGGCCAAGCACAAGGTCAAGAACGCCGTCGCCTTCATCTCCCGCTTCGAGGAAGTCGTCGCGCATGAGGCGGAACGTCGCCACATCGACGGCGTGGTCTGCGGCCATATCCACAATGCCGAAATCCGCCAGTTCGGCGACATCACCTATTATAATGATGGCGACTGGGTGGAGGGATGCACGGCGCTGGTCGAGCATGCCGACGGCCGGATGGACGTGCTGCACTGGGCAGACGAAATGGCCGCACGCGCCGCAAAGGCCGCCGCGATGGAAATGGCGGCCTGATGGCAACGCGGGATCGGACGAACCTGCCGATGCGGATCGTCATCGTCACCGATGCCTGGACGCCGCAGGTGAACGGCGTCGTGCGCACCCTGTCCGCGATCCGCACGGAGCTGGAGGGGCGCGGCCACCGCGTCATCATCATCTCGCCGGAACGGTTCGCGACCCTGCCCTGCCCCACCTATCCCGAGATCCGCCTCGCCATGTCCACCCCCGGCACGGTCGGACGGATGATCGCCGAGATCCAGCCGGATGCGATCCACATCGCGACCGAAGGGCCGCTGTGCCTGTCCGCGCGCCATTGGTGCCTGCGCCGCGGCATGCCGTTCACCACCGCCTTCCACACCAATTTCCCCGATTATATGGCGAGCCGCACCGGCCTGCCCGCCCGCATCTTCTGGCCCTATTTCCGCTGGTTCCACGCGCCCGCGTCCGTGGTGCTGACCTCCACCCCATCCATCCGGCGCTCGCTGGCGGCGGCGGGCATTCGCCAGACCGAGCATTGGGGACGCGGCGTCGACCTGTCGCAATTCACCCCCGACGGCCCCCGCCACCCCGCCATGGCCGCCCTGCCCGGCCCCGTGCTCCTCTATGTCGGCCGGGTCGCGGTGGAGAAGAATATCGAGGCCTTCCTCGCCATGCCCCATGCCGGGAGCAAGGTCGTGGTCGGCGACGGCCCCGCGCGCGAGGCGTTGCAGGCGAAGTTTCCGGACGCGGCCTTCCTCGGCCTGCTGAGCGGCGAGGCGCTGGGCAGCGCCTACCGCGCCGCCGACGCGCTGGTCTTTCCCAGCCTTACCGATACCTTCGGGCTGGTGATGATCGAGGCGATGGCGTGCGGCACGCCGGTCGCGGCCTTTCCCGTCACCGGGCCCGTCGACATCGTAACCGACGACGTCGGCTGCCTGTCCGACGACCTGGCCCATGCCGTCGACATGGCGCTGACGCGGGACCGCGCGGCATGTGCAGCCTATGGCGGCGGCTTCACCTGGACGCGCAGCGCCAACGAGTTCCTGCGCAGCCTGCACCCCATTGCGCGAATGGATATGCCCCGCGCGGCGTGACACTTGCCCTCGGGACGCGCATATCCTAGATAGGAAGCAAGCGGCCGCACCTTTGAGGGGCGGCCCTTATCGTTTCTATATCTTGTCCCGTCAGGAGATGCTCGTGGCTCAGCCGCTCATGCCCCACGCTACCGCCAGCTGGCTGGTCGACAATACTGCGCTGGCCTTCGACCAGATCTCGGAATTCTGCGGTCTCCACATCCTCGAAGTCCAGGCCATTGCCGACGAGACGGCTGCGACCAAATATACCGGCCGCGATCCCGTGCGCGCGCATGAGATCAGCATGGACGAAATCCATCGCGGCGAGGCCGACCCCAATTACAAGCTCAAGATGCTCAGCGGTCCCGACCCGGTCCGCCGCACCAAGGGGCCGCGCTACACCCCCGTCAGCAAGCGTCAGGACAAGCCGGACGGCATTGCCTGGATCCTGCGCAACCACCCCGAGGTGTCGGACGGCGCCATCGGCAAGCTGATCGGCACCACGCGGACCACCATCCAGGCGATCCGCGAGCGGTCGCACTGGAACATCTCCAACATCACGCCCAAGGACCCGGTGACGCTGGGCCTGTGTTCGCAGCGCGAGCTGGACGGACTGGTCGCCAAGGCCGCCAAGAAAGCCGGGATCGAGGCACCGACGGACAACCGTCTGGCCGGCGACCGCGAGGCTCTGATCACCGAACTGCGCCGCGAGCGCGAGGATGCGCGGGTCCGCGCCGAGGAAGCGATTCACTCCGAGGCGCAGGCGATCAACCAGTTCGCCACGATCATCGACCCGTTCAGCAACAACAAGGGTCATGTCTGAGCCGGTAAGACACTGACAAGGGCTGCTTCGATCACCCACCCGGCCCGCGCGGATCGCTGAGCCGGGTGGCATCGTGGCCCGAACCATGCCATGGGATTGCCATGAATCCCGACCATAAGCCGAACCATCCCGTGGGTGCTGGCGCGCCCATCGCCTTTCTCATCATCGCAGGCGTCGTGATCGGCGGCCTGCTGGGCCAGCCGAGCATCGGCCTGCTCACCGGCGTCGGGCTGGGCGCAGTCGTCGCGCTGCTGATGTGGCGCATGGGATCGCGCAATTAGCCACCTCTCCGGTTGAAGCTGCGGGGCGGCGTGGCTAGATCACGTCCATGAAAAAATATCTGCTCATCGCCGTCGCAACCATCGTCATCGCGCTGGGCGGTATCTACTTCTACCTGATGAGTGGCCTGGACCCGGCCGTCCCCGAAAGCGAACTGACGGGGCGCGAGCCGAAATTCACCACGCCGCGCAAGGAAATCCTGCCGTCGGTCAAGATCGCCAAGCCCATCGGCTGGGCGGCGGGCGCAGCGCCCAAGGCGGTCGGTGGCCTGCCCGTCGTGCGATTTGCGGAAGGGCTGGACCATCCCCGCTCCCTCTATCGCCTGCCCAATGGCGACGTGCTGGTTGCCGAGTCGCGAGCGCCCGAAAAGGAAGCGCGCGGCATCACCGACTGGGTCCAGGGCAAGCTGATGGGCGCGGCGGGCGCGACCGGCAAGTCGGCCAACCGCATCACCCTGCTGCGCGACGGCAATGGCGACGGCAAGGCGGAGGGGCACTTCCCCTTCCTCACCGGCCTCAACTCGCCCTATGGCATGGCGCTGGTCGGCGACACGCTCTACGTCGCCAATACCGACAGCCTGATGGCCTTCCCCTACAAAGATGGTGACACGCAGATCGTCGCCGCCGGCCGCAAGGTCTCGAACCTGCCTGCCAATGCGCCCAACTATCATTGGACGAAGAGCCTCGCTGCGAGCCCGGACGGCAAGCTCTATGTCGGGATCGGCTCCAACAGCAATATCGCCGAGAATGGCCTGGACCCCGAGGATAATCGCGCCCTGGTGATGGAGATCATCCCTAAGGAAGGGTCGGCCAATATATTCGCCAGCGGCCTGCGCAATCCGACGGATCTCGCCTGGAACCCCTGGACAGGCGAGCTCTGGGCCGTGGTCAATGAGCGGGACATGC
>JBEVNC010000204.1:0-26514 GCA_040508315.1 Sphingobium sp. | reverse complement strand
CCGCCCAGATCGACACGACCAGCCATATGGCAAGGAGCGTGCCGGCCAGCGCGAGCGCGATGGGCGTCAGGACGATCATCCCGTCAGTCCTACGGACTGTGCCGGGTTGCCGCAATGGGGGTGATCGTTCGAGAGGCGGTACATTTTACGCCCCTCCTCCGGTTGCACATCATCCCCCTTAACGGTCATTCCCGCGAAGGCGGGAATCCAGAGCGACGCAAAACTGCGCTTTCGACCCTGGATTCCCGCCTGCGCGGGAATGACTTATAAATTATGCAGCGATCCCGTGAAGGGGAAGGCCCTGAAGCAGATCAATACCGATAATGATCCGGCTTGAACGGGCCCTCGGTCGACACGCCGATATAGGCGGCCTGCTTCTCGCTCAGCTTTGAGAGCTTCACGCCCAACTTCTCGAGGTGCAGCGCCGCGACCTTCTCGTCGAGATGCTTGGGCAGGACATAGACGTCCTTGCCGTAATTCTCGCCCTTGGTGAACAATTCGATCTGCGCCAGCACCTGATTGGTGAAGCTGGAGGACATGACGAACGAGGGATGGCCCGTCGCGCAGCCCAGATTCACCAGGCGACCCTTGGCGAGGATGATGATCTGCTTGCCATCGGGAAATTCAACCAGATCGGTGCCCGGCTTCACTTCATCCCACTTATAATTGGACAGGGCCGAAATCTGGATCTCGCTGTCGAAATGGCCGATATTGCTGACGATCGCCATCGGCTTCATCGCCTTCATATGCTCGGCGGTGATGACGTCCTCATTGCCGGTCGCGGTCACGAAGATGTCGGCGCGGGTCACGGCCTCCTCCATCGTCACGACCTCATAACCTTCCATCGCCGCCTGCAGCGCGCAGATGGGATCGACTTCGGTCACGAGCACGCGCGCCCCGCCGTTGCGCAGCGAAGCGGCCGAACCCTTGCCCACATCGCCGAATCCCGCGACACAGGCGACCTTGCCCGCCAGCATCACGTCCGTCGCACGGCGGATGGCGTCGACCAGCGACTCCTTGCAGCCGTAGAGATTGTCGAATTTCGACTTGGTAACGCTATCGTTCACATTGATCGCGGGGAAGGGCAGCTTGCCCTCCTTGGCGATCTGATAGAGGCGGTGGACGCCGGTGGTGGTCTCTTCCGACACGCCCTTGATGGCTTCGACCGTGCGGGTCAGATAGCCCGGCTTGGCCTTCAGGAAGGCGTTGAGGGCACGTACGAACTCCTGCTCCTCGGCATTGCCCGGCTCGAACAGCGTCTCGCCCGCCTCGACGCGCGCGCCCCACAGGGCGAACATGGTGGCGTCGCCGCCATCGTCCAGGATCAGGTTGCAGACATCGTCGCCCCAGTCGAAGATGCGGCCGACATAATCCCAATAATCCGCCAGGCTCTCACCCTTGATCGCGAAGACGGGCACGCCGCTCGCGGCAATGGCGGCGGCGGCATGGTCCTGCGTCGAAAAGATGTTGCAAGTCGCCCAGCGCACATCGGCACCCAGCGCGACCAGCGTCTCGATGAGGACGGCGGTCTGGATCGTCATGTGCAGCGATCCGGTGATGCGTGCGCCCTTGAGCGGCTGCGACGCGCCGAACTCGGAACGCAGGGCCATCAGGCCGGGCATTTCGGTCTCGGCAATCGCGATTTCCTTGCGACCGAAATCGGCCAGGGCGATGTCGGCGATCACATAATCGGGGGCGAGGGCGGCAGGTGCGGTGGCCACGGGAAACTCCATCTGAAACGCGCATCGTGCGCGGGACGAGCGATGCTCGGGGCACCGCGAATGGAGACGCCCTTAGCAATCGTCGCCGCGCGAGGCAAATATAAAGATATCTTTATATGGTCTCGCCGTCAGGCGTGGCCGCTCTGCGCGATGATGTGATGCGGATCGACGCCGTTGAAGGCAAAGCCGCGCGCCCAGCGGTCCTCCGGTTCGGCCGCGAACAATATCGCCTCATCCAGCGCACCGACGAACCAGCCCGGCCGCGCAAGCTCTCCATCCAGTTGTCCTGCCGACCATCCGGCATAGCCCAATGCGGCGACATAGCGACTGGGGCCTCGTCCGGCGGCGATATCCTTCAATATGTCGAGCGAACCTGAAATTCCCCAGCGGTCGCCGATCGCCATCATGTGCTGGCCGGTCCAGTCGAGGCTGTGCAACACGAAGCCCCGGCGCGGCTCGACAGGCCCGCCGCGCAGTACCGGCATGTCGGGCACATGCTGCGCATCGATGCCGAAATTGGCGATCAGGCCCTTGAGGTCGAGGCCATCGACGGTCGAGCCGATATCGATCCCCATCGCCCCGCCGCGATCATGGACGCACAGCGCGATGGCCGCGTGATGGAAATTGGGATCGGGCATATCCGGCATGGCGAGCAGAAACTGCCCTGCATAGGACTGGAATCCATCGCCCGCGTCGGCTGTCGTCAACATGGATGGATGCTAGCCCTTCGCCATGGCTTGCGCAATCCATGCGCCCTGCCCCTCATCCCTTGACAGATGCGGCTCGACCGACGACCTGATGCCCGCCCCGGCCGCCCCCATCGCGGCCGACGACTTTTTGCGAAGAAAAGCAGGAGGAAAGAGAGATGCCGATCAGCATTGGCGACAAGCTGCCCTCGACCAGTTTCATGACCATGGGCGCGAACGGGCCGGAGCCGGTGGAAAGCGAAAGCTATTTCGCGGGCCGCCGCATCGCCCTGTTCTCCGTACCCGGCGCCTTCACCCCGACCTGCTCCGCGCGCCACCTGCCGGGCTTCGTGGACAAGGCGGATGCGCTGAAAGCCAAGGGCGTGGACGAGATCGCCTGCACCGCGGTCAACGACGCCTTCGTCATGGGCGCGTGGAGCAAGTCCGCGGGCGCGGACGGCAAGGTCACGATGCTGGCCGACGGCAATGCGGCGTTCGTGACTGCGCTGGGCCTCGAAACCGACATGACCCGCTTCAACTTCGGCGTTCGCGGGCAGCGCTTCTCCATGGTGGTGCAGGACGGCGTGGTCGAGCAACTCCATGTCGAGGCGCCAGGTGACTTCAAGCTGTCATCGGCCGATTATATGATCGACCGGCTCTGAAAGGCACCCCCAACCGAACGACCTGACGGGGATCGGCAATGCCGGTCCCCGTTTTTTTTGCGGAGCCCCGTCCCGCTAGCGGGATGGTTCATCACAGGCATGTTTCTCTGAAGAAGCGAGCGCAAGGTCGCTGGCCTAAGGCGAGGCGCAGACCGACCCGTAACTTCACTAGTTGCGAAAAGAGCCTTCTTAATTGTCATTCCCGCGCAGGCGGGAATCCAGAGCCACGGAAAACTACGCTTTCGACCCTGGATTCCCGCCTTCGCGGGAATGACTTAAGTATCCTGCACCGCCCCCCGTCTTACGGGAGGAGGGCAAGCGGCATCACCAGCCGCAGACCTTGCCCTTATTCTGCTTGTCCAGCCAAGCCTTGAGCGGCGCGAAATAGGCGATCATCGCCTTGCCGGACATCTCGCGGCTGCCGGTGAACTGCTCCAGTGCGTCCGGCCAGGGCTTGGACGCGCCCATCGTCAGCATCGCGTCCAGCCGCTTGCCGACTTCCTTGTTGCCATAGAAGGAGCAGCGGTGCAGCGGCCCCTTCCAGCCAGACATCTTGCACGCCGCCTCGTAGAACTGGAACTGCAGCACCCGCGCGAGGAAGTAGCGCGTGTAGGGCACATTGCCCGGCACATGATATTTTGCGCCTGCGTCGAACGCGTCGGCTCCACGCTCGACCGGCGGGATGATGCCCTGATATCGCAGGCGCATGTCGGTCCATGCCTTGTTGTAGTCGGCGGGCTTGATCGTCCCGTCGAACACGCCCCAGCGATAGCGGTCGATCAGCAGGCCGAACGGCAGGAACGCAACCTTGTCCATCGCCTGACGCAGCAGCAGGCCGATATCCTTGTCGGCGCTGGGCACCTTGGCAGGGTCGAGCAAACCGATATCCACCAGATATTGGGGCGTGATGGACAGCGCGATGAAGTCGCCGATCGCCTCGTGGAAGCCGTCGTTCGCACCGTTCAGATACAGGAAGTCCTGCTTGTTATAGGCGCGCTGGTAATAATTATGGCCGAGCTCGTGGTGAATGGTCGTGAAGTCGTCGCCATTGACCTTGATGCACATCTTGATGCGCAGATCGTCCTTGTTGTCGAGATCCCACGCCGACGCATGGCATATGACTTCGCGGTCGGCAGGCTTGGTCAGCATCGACCGCTTCCAGAAGCTGTCCGGCAGCGGCGAGAAGCCCAGCGACGAGTAGAAGCCCTCGCCCGCCTTGACCATCTTGACCGCGTCATAGCCCTTGGCCTTCAGCAGATCGCCGACGTCATAGCCCACGTCGCCAGCGCCTGTCGGCGCGACGAGCGGGTAGATATTGCCCCATTCCTGCGCCCACATATTGCCGAGCAGGTCTGCGCGGATCGGGCCGGTCTTGGCCTGCACCGCATCGCCATATTTCTCGTTCAGCTTGCCGCGCGTATAACAATGCACGCTGTCGTAGAGCGGCTTGACCTCCTGCCAGATCTTCTCGGTCAGCGCCGCGAACGCCTCGGGCGGCATGTCATAACCCGACCGCCACATCGCGCCGACGTCGGAGAAGCCAAGCTCCTTCGCGCCCGCATTGGAAATCTCGACCAGGCGGGCATAGTCCGTCTTCATCGGCGCGCCGACCTGATCGTGCCAGCTTGTCCACATCTCCTGATATTCGGCGGGGGTATGGGGCTTGCCCATCTCCTCCTCGATATCGCTGCCGCTGATCGGCTTGCCGTCCAGCGTGCCCTTGCCCTTGCCGTAGGAGGACTGCAGCTTGGTCGCCAGTTCATTGAGCTCGGTCGCCGCACCCGGCGTGGTCGGCGCGGGCGCGACGATGCCGGTGCGCAGGATCGTCAGCTTGCGCTCCAGTTCCGGCGAGACGCCCGGGACGTTAGCGTATTTCGCGGCTTCGAGCGCATAGCGAACCGCCATCTCCGTACCTTGCGCGCCATATTTGGCGGACAGGGCGTCGGTATCTTCGGTGATATAGGTGGCGTTGACCCACGCGACGCGGGCGGCGTCGACGGTGAAGACAGCCCCTTCCTTCTCCGCATCGGCGACGAACTTGGCGACGTCCGCGACCGTCGCCGGCTTGGCGCTGGCCTGGGCCATCGCGGCTCCGCTCCCGAAGGACGCGAAAAATGCTGCGCCCAGCAACAGCGGCAAATGCCTCTTCATGATTGATTTTCCCTGATCGTGTTTTCTGGCGGGAAGGTGACGCCCCTCCCCCCGCCCGTCAAGCCGTCAGGAAGGCCAAAATCGCCCGACCGAAATCGGATTTTGTTACGCAACTCATATGGTTGCCGGGAATCTCCGCCAGCTCGCCATGGGGCAGCGCGGCGACCAAAGTATCGGGCGCGCCATTGTCCCGGTCCTCCGTCCCGCTCAGCACCAGCGTCGGCATGGGGATGTCCGCAAGGCGCGCCGGATCGAAATCGCCGAAGCTGTTGACGACATGGCGCACCACTTCGCCGTCGATGCCGGTCGTCCGCATGAACTGCGCCGCCATATAGCCGGTGTCACCCCGCTTGAGCGTTTCGGCATTATCGACGACATAGGTGAAATAGTCCCGCCGCTTGCCCCAGTTGGTAAGGCCGTCGAGCCCCATGCCGGACAGGATCAGCTTGGCGGGACGAAGGCCGTCCGCCACCAGCTTGACCGATGTCCGCGCACCCAGCGAGAAGCCGACGAGATCATAATCCTGCAGCCCCAGTTCGGCGATGATATGCGCATTGTCGCGCACCAGCACGTCATGCGGATAGGCGCTCGCCTCGGTCGGCGCGGCGCTCTCCCCATGGCCGCGCAGGTCCGGCATGATGCAACGAAACCCCGCCTCGGCCAGCCGCGCGACGGTGCCATATTTGATCCAGTTGACGTGGGCGCTGGATACGAGGCCATGCAGCAGGACCACGGGCCGCGCGTCCGCCGCGCCGAGCATGTGCACGGCGAGTTGCTGGCCGTCGGGGGCGGAAATCATGCGAGTGGTAATATCTGTCACGAAGCGGTCCCGAAGTCTTTGCCCGCCGCCATGAGGTCGCGGGCCAGGTGAGAATAGGGCGTATCGGCGCATCGATTGAGGAGACGGAGGTCGGCAGTGACGACGACCGTATGCTGCTCATAGGCCAGGGCGAGAAATATGCAGTCATAGACGGGATGGTCGAGCGCCAAGCCCATATCCAGCGCATGCGCCACATAGGGAGCCGTGGGTAGGAACGACACCATTTCGGGCAGGGCGACCAAGGCGTCGCGCGCTTGCCCGGCGCCGATCTCTCCTCGTCGCACCTTCTTCCACACGACATTCGCGAACTCGGCCATCATGAAGTCCGGCGCAATCAGCGTCTCGCTAAGGAGCGCCAGCGCGGCCGCCGCGTCCGGCTCAGGCTCCACCTCACCGATAACCCATTTCGCCGCGACGCTGCTGTCGATCACCAGCATCAGCTACGCTGGCCGTCCCTGTCTTCACGAACGAGGTCCTCGGCAGGCGTCTGCTTGACCCCCTTGGGCGTCATGGCACGGATGCGGGCGACCTTGTCCAGCATCTGCTGGCGGCGGCTCTCCGTCATCGGCCGCGCCCGGTCCAGCGCCTCGCGCAGTTCCGCCTCCAGCGAGCGGCGATTGCGCGTCGCTGCTTCGCGATAATCGGCGAGAATGGCGTCGTCGAGGTTGCGGATCAAAACCTGTCCCATGCCCTTTGCTATCACAATGATAGCATAGCGGCAATCAGTCGGGCAGTTTGCCGGTCGCGGCGATCCAGCGGTCGGCGACGGAGGGGTTGTCCGCGCTGTTCATCCGCGGCAGCGCGCTCGTGTCCAGCCATGCCTCGTGCAGGCTCTCCACGCCGAAATGTCGTGTCGGCACGAACCGCCCAGGCGCGTCGAAACTGCCGATGGTCAGGTCGATATTATCGCCATCGAGGAATGCAAAGCCCAGCGGCGTCCCGCAGACCGAGCAAAAGGGGCGATGTGCGATGGGCGAGCTTCGATACCAGTCCGGCCCACTCTCCCAAGCCACCGCGCCCTGCGGTACGTTGACATAGGTGATGGAGACGCCGCCGGTCGCGCGCTGGCACATGCGGCAATGGCACAGATAGGCATCGTCCGATGCGATCTGTGCCCGGTAGCGCACCCGGCCGCACTGGCATCCGCCTGTCATTTCCTCTGCCGCCATGACTGCCTCCCGGTCGTCCAGATGATCGCCGCGACGCTGCCCAGCAGGGCGAGCGCCATATCCTTTTGCGCGTCCCACAGGTCTCCCTGCTGGCCGTTATAATAATCGGCCGTATCGCCGGCCGCGACCATCGTCAGCGCCCATTCGAATACTTCGTAAAGCGCGCTGACCAGACCGATGACGGCAAAAGCGGTAAACAGGCCACCCTCGCCCCCGGTTCCCCGCGACGCCTCGCGCAGCGGCAATGTCCACAGCAGCCCGAAAGCGAAATGGATCAGCCGGTCATAATGGTTGCGCCGCCATCCCATGGCATCGGACAGCCCATGGCCGGTCAGCATCCGCGCCCAGTCGTCATAGGGCACATAGGAATAAATGTACCGGCCGCCCAATGTGTGGAGCGCCATGAACAGGCACAGCGACGCGACCGACGCGGTGGAGAGCGGCCACCGCCGCAGGAGGAGCGGCGCGGCAAGCGCTAGCACGACCGTCGGGATATGCTGGAGCGGCGCAAGGTCGGGATAGGGCTGTTCGATGGTCGCGGCAGCAACCGCGACGAGCAGCACGCCAAGCATCGCCTTTTGCGCGCGGGGCAGCGCCGCGACGCTTGCCCCATAAATGCGCGCGGGAGCGATCACCCCTTCTTCAGATGCCTGCGCCCGAGCAGTTCCGCGATCTGCACGGCGTTGAGCGCCGCACCCTTGCGCAGATTGTCCGACACGCACCACAACACGATGCCATTGTCGACGGTCGGGTCTTCGCGCACGCGGCTGATATAGGTCGCATATTCGCCGACGCACTCGATGGGGGTGACGTATCCGCCGTCCTCGCGCTTGTCGACCAGCATGATGCCGGGCGCCTCGCGCAAGATGCTCTGCGCTTGCGCCGCGCTGATCTCATTCTCGAACTCGATGTTGATCGCTTCGGAATGGCCGACGAACACCGGCACCCGCACGCAGGTCGCCGTCACCTTGATCTTGGGATCGAGGATCTTCTTGGTCTCCACGACCATCTTCCACTCTTCCTTGGTGTAGCCATCGTCCAGGAAGACATCGATGTGCGGGATCACGTTGAAGGCGATCTGCTTGGTGAACTTGGTCGGCGTTGCCGGATCGCCGACGAAGATGTTGCGCGACTGTTCAAACAGTTCGTCCATGCCCGCCTTGCCCGCGCCGGAAACCGACTGGTAGGTCGAGACGACGACACGCGTGATCTTCGCGAAATCGTGCAGGGGCTTGAGCGCCACGACCATCTGCGCGGTGGAGCAGTTGGGGTTGGCGATGATGTTCTTGACCTTATAGCCGTCGATGGCCTCCGGATTCACTTCCGGCACCACCAGCGGCACGTCGGGGTCCATGCGGTAGAGCGAGCTGTTGTCGATGACGACGCAGCCTGCCGCCGCAGCCTTGGGCGCGTAGATCTTGGTCGGGCCGGAACCGGCCGCAAACAGCGCGATGTCCCAGCCGGTGAAATCGAAATGCTCGATATTCTTGACCTTGAGCATCCGCCCGGTCTCGCCATATTCGATCTCGATACCGTGCGAGCGCGGGCTGGCGACCACCGCGACCTCGTCTGCCGGAAATTCGCGATCCGCGAGGATGTTGAGCATCTCCCGGCCGACATTGCCGGTGGCTCCTACGACGACGACGCGATAACCCATGGCATATTTCCCGCAAAATCAGACGCAGGGCGGCATAGCGCCTGAGGCCGGATTGTCCAGCATGGGCTTGCCCCAATAGTATTGCGTTCAGGTCGGGAGCGCCGGGTTCGCCTCCGTTCCCGGTTCCGCGGGCAGGGTCGCCTGGCCATGATGACGGCGGAACGGCTGGAGTTGCCAGTAAGCCAGCGACCGCCACGCCCATTCCAGCGGCCCGGTCAGGAACCAGATCGTCCAGATATTGGCGAGGATCAGCAGCAGGGCGATCACGACGGTCGCGATGGCCGCCAGGCCTGCCCAGCTATACACTGCCCACAGGTTCAGGCCCCATGGCGCGAAGATGACCCAAAGGCCGAGGATACTGGTGAGGAAATAGAGCGAGAAGGCCGTCTGGCCTGCCGCCTTGAACGGCGACAGCGCCTTCTTGCCGACGCGTGTCTGCACGAGGAGATTGACCAGACCGACATGGCCCAGCGTCACGGCCAGCCGCGCGAACTCGTCGATGATCCAATATATTTTCGGTGCGGGCGTGAAAGGCAGCAGTTCCATCACGCCATAGCCGCGCAGGCCGCACCCGACGGCATAGGCCGCAATCGTCAGCGCGGCGTAGAAGCCCTTGGACCTCAACCCTTGAATGACGCCCAACTTCCACAGCGCCATGCCGATAAACATGCCGCCAATCGCCTCCAGCACCCCGAAGAAGCTGCCATGATCGTCGACGAACACGAACTTCCAGGTGCCCCATGTCCATGGGAGGAATTCCAGCGGGCCGGCGCGATGCGCCTTCACCTCCTGTTCATGGAATTGCTTGAATTCCTTATCGAGCGGCTTGCTGAGGTCGAACCGGTCGACCTTCTTCTGCCATTCCGCGAGCGCCTTCGTCTCCTGCCCGGAAAGCGGCTTTTTGGCCTCCTGCTTGGTCCTGGCAGCTTCGGCCGTCTGCATCAGTTCGGTGCGGTCCCGATACTCCATATAGCCGCCGCCACCGATAACGCCGAAGCCGCTGCCAACCGCATAGACCAGCCCCAACAGGATCAGCACCCGCGCCGACAGCTTGCGGAAAGGGAAGATGAACAGCGCCGCCAGCGCATAGATATGGAGTATGTCGCCGATCCAGCCGATCAGGAATATGTCGATCAGGCCGAAGGCGAGCAGCCACAGGTTTCGGCGATAGAACAGGTCGGCAACGGCGACCGGACCATCCGGCCGCATTGCCCTGGCGGTCAGCACCATCGCACCCGCGCCGAACAGCAGTTCGAGCAGGCCCCGCTGCGTCCCGTTCCATGTAATCTCGATAAAGGACCAGACCCGCTGGTCTGCCAGCGACCAGCCAATGCGGCGGACATCCGTGGTGCCCAATATCCCGCTATTCCCCATGAAGGGAATGTTCATATAGAAGATACCGAGGATCGCGATGCCGCGCAATATGTCGATTACGTCGATCCGCGCCTTACCGCGGACCGGCGCGAGGCTTGCATTATCATCCGACACGCCCATCCCCCCATATATCTTCCTTTGCGGAATTTATCGGAGTAAATGCCCAGCGTCAAACAGCGTTAAATAAGGTGACGGGAGGGAGCAACTGCCCCCTCCTCTTGATCGTTACTTGGCGGCGCCCAGTACCATACCCTTTAGATCGCCCTGGTCGCGCCAGCCTTCCAACACATGGCTGAACGCCTCGAAACCCGGCCCATAAGGCTCACCGACATTGGAGCGCAGTTCCTTCTGGCCCTCATTATTATAATATCCGGGCGTGCATTCGCGCTGATACTGGGTCATGTCGACTGCTGTTTCCTTGATGATCCGCACCCAGCCATCCATCGCCTCCTGACTCGGCTCGACCGTGACCGCGCCGCGCGCCAGCGTCTCCTTGATGATATAGGCGATGTGGCTGACATGCTGGTCGAACATCGCGGTCACGTTCGCCGACAGGCCGACCTGCGTATATCCGGTCACGAAATGGTTCGGGAAGCCGTGGATGCTGAAACCATGATAGGTTTGCAGCTTCGTGCGCCACAGGTCGAACAGCGACCGGCCGTCGCGGCCCTCGATCTTGTTGATGCCCCAGCGCTTTTCATAGTCGCTCGTCACCTCGAAGCCCGAAGCGAAGATCACGCAGTCGACCTCATATTCCACGCCGTTTGCGACCAGTGCGTTCTCGGTCATCCGCTCGACGCCGCGCGATTCCGACACGTCGACGAGCGTCACATTCGGACGGTTGAAGGTCTGGAGATATTCGTCGTTCGACGTCGGGCGCTTGCACATGAAGCGATACCAGGGCTTGAGCGCCTCGGCCACGGCCGGGTCGGTGACGATCTCGTCCACACGGTTGCGCAGCCGCTCCATCACGAGATAATCCTCGCGCTCGTATATCTCGCCATATTCTGCGGGGCTGAGTTGCGGCCAGCCCTGCGCCTCCATTTTGGCCTGGATGTTGCGGTTGATCTCCGTCCACAGGTCGCAGACCAGATCGGGCTGGCCCGGCGCATAGCCGCTGATCGCGCCCGAGTGGAAATTTGCCTGACGCTCCTTCTGCCAGCCCGGCCCCAGCGTCTTGACCCATTCGGGATCGGTCGGCGTGTTGCCGCGATGGTTCACGCTCGATGGCGTGCGCTGGAAAACGTAGAGATGCTTGGACTGCTTGCCCAGATAGGGGACGAGCTGGATGCCCGTCGCGCCGGTGCCGATGATCGCCACCCGCTTGTCGTGGAGATTGTCGAGGCGGCCGGTCGCGCCGGTCACGTCGCCGCCGGTATAGTCATAGTCCCAGCGGGCCGAGTGGAACTTGTGCCCCTTGAATGTCTCGATACCGGGGATGCCAGGCAGCTTGGGACGGTTGGTCGGGCCGCCGCACAGGATGACGAAGCGCGCCTTGATGTCGTCGCCGCGATTGGTGCTGATCCGCCAGCGCTGAATCTCCTCGTCCCAGCGCGTACCCTCTACCAGCGTGTGGAAGATGGCGGCGTCATACAGGCCGAAATGCTTGCCGATGCGCTGGCAGTGCGCGTAGATTTCTGCGCCGTCCGCGAAACGCTTGGTCGGGATGTAGCCCGTCTCCTCCAGCAGCGGCAGGTAGCAATAGGCGTCATTGTCGCACTGGATGCCGGGATAGCGGTTCCAGTACCAGACGCCGCCGAAGTCGCCGCCCAGTTCGATGATGCGGACATCCTTGACGCCCTGCTCCCGGCAACGCGCTGCGGCGAGCAGGCCGGAGAAGCCGCCGCCCAGTACCGCCACGTCGATTTCGTCGGTGATCGGTTCGCGCGGCTGCACGGGATTATAGGGATCGGCCTCATAATAATCCGCGAAATCGCCCTCTGCCGCGACGAACTGCTTCTGGCCATCGGTGCGCATGCGTCGGTCGCGCTCATACCGATATTTCTCGCGCAGCGCCGGAATGTCGATCTCGGTGGGAGTCTGGGTCGGAGGGCAGGTCGTCATCTGGGCAAATCCTCAGCCGGGCAGGGCCGCCGGAACAGGGACGATGCCCCGGCCCGGCGGCCCATTATATTTTTTCCGATAGTGTTGGTTATTCCGCGGCGGTCTTCAGCGGCAGGACCGCCGAATGGAGCGGCGCATCCATCTGATGAAGGACGGGCAGCACTTCCTGCGCGAACAATTCGGTGCTCTTGAACGCATCCTCGTAGGGCATATTGCCGAACTGGGCGACGATGGTGATCTCCGAGAAGGAGCAGGCTGCCTGCGCCGCCTTGATCTTCTCGATCACCGTGTCGGGCGTGCCGATCATCAGGTTGGAGGCGTGATAGCCCGGCAGCGGCTTCTTGGGCTTCTCTTCGCCCGGAGCGGTCACGGCTTCGGCGATCAGCGCGGTCGCGCTGCCTTCGCGTGCGGCGTAGGATTCATAACCCTTGATACCGGCGAAGTTGGAGGAGTCCGCAAAGCCATAATGCACCACCACATCGCGGTTGGCGATGTTGATCCATTCCTCGGATTGGGCGATCTCATCCGGGTTGTTGGTGCAATACATGAACATGACGTTCTTGGGCTGGCAGGGCGCGAGCCCCTCCTCGGCGCGGAAGGTATTGACCTTGCGCACTTCCTCGCCCGCCGCGTCGATGGGCTTGTTGCCGACGAACAGCGGCACCATACCGCGACGCGACAGGATTTCCAGCGAGTCCGGCGTGGACGACGAACCGTAGATGCGGCTGAACAGGTCCTTGCTCTTGGGTGCGGGGCGCAGGCCCATTTCAGGGATCTTGAAGATCTCGCCGTCATAGCTGAACCGGTCCTGCGTGAACGCCAGTTCCAGGATGTCCAGCGTCTCGTTGAAGCGCTGACGCGCCTGCTCGCGCGGCACGCCGACCGCCTCGAACTCGGACTTGGCGATACCGCGGCCCAGGCCGATGGTCTCGTAACGGCCGTTCGAGATGATATCGAGGAAGGCGATCTGGTGCGCCAGGCGAACCGGGTTCCACCAGGGCGCGACCGCGACCATCGTGCCGAAGGTGACGCGCTCGGTCTTGCCTGCGAAATAAGACAGGAGCTGGATCGGGTTGGGCGTCATGCCATAGGGTGTGCCCTGATGCTCCGGCGCCCAGATGCCATCGAAGCCCAGCGGTTCGGCCCTGCCGCCCAGTTCCAGCATCGCTTCCACGAACTTATAGTCCGGCTCGGCGGGCTGGCTGCTGAAATCGCCGCTCAGCACGCGGTCCCAGTCGTTGGAATTGTGCGAGGCGACGCCCAGATTAACCTTCATCAGTCATATGCTCCTTGCGGTGCGGCGCGGAGGGATTGCCCCCGCACCGCCAGTGTTCAGGTGATCTTGCGAGGCATGCCGGTGCCCATCAATTTGGCGAGATTATAGTGCAGGCTGGCAATGGCCCGCTCGCGGTAAGGGTTGGGCTGCGTGCCGCGGAACCCGCCATTCTTCATGCCCTGCTGGACCGCCGCCATATTGGCGAAGTCCTGCTGGAGCACCGGCGGCCAGTCCTGCGGCTCGGTATATTCCCACTCGGTTTCGGGTGCTTCGCCTTCGGGGAACAGTTCGTAGACCGCCCCTTCGAACAGGCACTTGTCCGGGTCCGCCTTGTACGGGCGCATCTGGTAGGTCAGCATATTGTTGACCGCATGACCGATCTGGAAGTTCGGGAAGATCTGCCAGCTCGTGCCCGCCTTGGCATTATGCTGCGGATCGACCACCGGCCAGACCACGCCGCGCTTTTCATCGTCTTCGCGCGCTGTCTTGAGCCAGTGCATCAGCACTTCGTTGTTCGGCGTGCCCTCGGGCAGTTCGTCCACCAGCCGCATCGCTGCATTGTAGAGCGTCATCGTGGTGTTGGTGTTGGCCGCCTCCCACGTATATTTCTGAAGCTCGGCGGTGGAGATGCGCGCGTCGCCATGGCCGATGCGCAGCTTCGCCTGCTGGTTGGCGTCCATCGCCTTGGGCGCGTCATAGCCGATATTGCTGTGCAGCCCCTGATTGCGCGCCCAGCCGTTGAAATCAGCAAAGGCGGTGAATTCGGGATGCGTGCCGGATACGTGATAAATCTCGTTGAACGCCTCGACCGCAACCTTCCAGTTGCAGTCGAACACCACCCATTTGCGCCAGCGGCAACGCATGTTCTGAAGCTGGAACGGGTCGAGATGCTCCGCCGCAGGCTCCAAATAGTCGCGCAGCGACCCCGCCTGCGGGTCCATGTTGATCCAGATCCATCCGCCCCATGTGTCGGCCTTCACCGGGCCCAGGCGGGTGCGGTCGTCGGTCAGCGCGCCCTGCCACAAATCCTTGTCGGTGATGTGGGTGCACTTGCCCTCCAGATCGAAGGTCCAGCTATGGAAGCCGCACACGAAGCGCATCTTCTTGCCGCGCGCGTTACGCTTGCCCGGCGGCGTGTCGACCAGGCGGCGGCCGCGATGGGTGCATACATTATAATAGGCCTTGATCTCCGTCTCGGACGTACGGACGATCAGGATGCTGTCGTCGAGGATGTCGTAGGTGATGTAGTTGCCGACTTCCGGAATGTCCTCGATCCGGCCAGCCTGCAACCAGACCTTGCGCCACAGCTTGTCGGCTTCCGCGCGGGCATAGTCGGGCGAGACATAGGCCTCCACTCCGATGGTTACCGGCTCTTCCAGTTCCTCCGCGGCTTCCACGATCTTGCCAATATCAGCCATAACATCCTCATCTTTTTTCAGAACGACTGCGCATTTTATCAAACTCGACCGGCTGTCCAAAGCGGCGTCGGCGCTCATCGTCCCACCTGCCCGCATCCCCGCCCGGAAGACCGCGTCGCCCGGTCGGTGGCGCGGCGTGCGGAGGCGGGTCATGCCGCCTCTCGCAGTAATGGATTGCCATAGGGCGGGGGTCGCGACTTGACGAAAGGCGACAATTTATTGCGCTGGCACGACCTCACGCGACATGGCGGGCCGCAACGCTGGCATTTCGCGCGGGGAGCCGTCTATGGAGATGCCAGCAATATCAGAGAGGAGCGCCGCAATGGCCGAAATGAGATTTGACGACCGGGTCGCGGTCATCACCGGCGGCGGCCGTGGCTTGGGGCGCGCCTATGCCGAACTGCTCGCGGCCAAGGGTGCAAAGGTCGCCGTCAACGATCCGGGCGGCAGCATGAAGGGCGACGCCATCGTCGAAGACCCGGCGGCCGAAGTGGTCGCGGCGATCAAGGCGGCAGGCGGCGAGGCCATCGCCAATTATGACAGCGTCGCCACGCCCGAAGGCGGCAAGGCAATCATCCAGTCCGCACTCGACGCCTGGGGCCGCATCGACATCCTGATCCACAATGCGGGCAATGTCCGCTACGGATCGCTCAAGGAACTAAGCTACGAGGATTTCGAGGCGGTGCTCGATGTCCATCTGCGCGGCGCCTTCCATGTGGTGCGGCCGGCTTTCCCGATCATGTGCGAGGCGGGCTATGGCCGCGTGGTGCTGACCTCCTCCATCGGCGGCCTGTACGGCAACAAGCGCGTGACCAATTACGGCGTCGCCAAGGCGGGACTGCTCGGCCTGTCCAACGTCGTCGCGCTGGAGGGCGAGGAGGAAGGCGTCAAATGCAATGTCATCGTGCCGAGCGCCGTCACGCGCATGGCCGAGGGCATCGACACCTCCCAATATCCGCCCCTGGGGCCGGAACTGGTCGCGCCGATGGTCGGCTGGCTGGCGCATGAGGATTGCACGGTGAACGGCGAGTTTCTGGTCGCCATCGGCGGCCGCATGGCCCGCGCCTATATCGCGGAATCGCAAGGCGTCTATCAGCCCAGCTGGACCATCGACGAGGTGGCCGGACGGGTCGAGGAAATCCGCGACATCACCGACCCCTGGGTACTCCCCGTCGTGCCGGACGCGCATAAAGACCATATCGTCCGCAGCTTCGGCATGACGCAGGTGAGTGAGGGGGCGAAGGCCTAATCGGCCAAGGCTCCGTCATGCCGTCAGGCATCTCTGCTAGGACCACTGTTCGTCATTCCCGCGAAGGCGGGAATGACTTAAGCGCAATGCAATGATCCCCTTCAAAGGAGCGGCCTCACAGATCACCGATCCTTCAGCAGCCGTTCCACCCGAACCGCCAGTTCGTCGATGGCAAAGGGCTTGGTCAGCACCTCCATCCCGCGCGCGATATGGCCGTGGTTCAACACTGCATTCTCCGCATAGCCGGTGACGAACAAGACCTTGAGGTCGGGTCGCAGCGACCGGGCCGCCTCCGCGACCTGCCGACCGTTGAGTCCGCCCGGCAGACCCACGTCGCTGATGAGCAGATCCACCCGCGGATTGGTCTCCAATATCCGCAGGCCCGCCGGACCATCGGCCGCTTCCAGACACTGAAAGCCCCGCTCCTCCAGCGTATCGATGATCAGCATCCTGACCGTCGGCTCGTCATCGACGACCAGCACCGTCTCGCCCGCGTCGGAGTAGGTGGTGGCCACCGGCTCCTCTGTGGCCTGCGCATCCTCGTCGCCGAAATGGCGCGGCAGGTACACGCACACCATCGTCCCCTGCCCCACCTCCGAATAGATGCGGACATGGCCATGCGACTGGCGCGCGAAGCCATAGACCATCGACAGGCCCAGGCCCGTCCCCTCGCCCAGCGGCTTGGTCGTGAAGAAGGGATCGAACACGCGGTCCATGATCTCCTTCTCGATCCCGGTGCCATTGTCGCTGACGCATACGGTCACATATTGCCCGGCATCCAGCCCGCGCTCGGCGGCGGCGCGCTTGTCCAGCCACTTGTTGCCGGTCTCGATCGTGATCTTGCCGCCGTCGGGCATGGCGTCGCGCGCGTTGATGCACAGGTTGAGGATCGCATTCTCAAGCTGGTTGGCATCGACCAGCGTCGGCCACAGTCCGCTCGCCGCGACCGTCTCCACCCTTATACCGGGGCCGACGGTGCGCTGCACCAGTTCCACCAGATCGGTCAGCAGACGGTTGACGACCAGCGGCTTGGGCGAGAGCGTCTGCCTGCGCGAGAAGGCGAGCAAACGGTGGGTCAGCGCCGCCGCGCGCCGCGCAGCACCCTGGCCAGCCGCCAGATATTTCTCCGTATCGGCCGTGCGTCCTTGCGACAGGCGCACTCCGATCATCTCGAACGCGCCCGATATGCCCGCCAGCAGATTGTTGAAATCATGCGCGAGGCCGCCGGTCAGTTGGCCGACCGCCTCCATCTTCTGCGCCTGCCGCAGTGCATCCTCCGCATCGGCCAGCCGCTGCTGCTCGCGCAGCCGGTCGCTGACGTCATAGGCGAACTGGTAGATACCGATCCGCGCACCATCGGAATCGCGCAAGCTGTTGAAGCGTATCTCGTAAAAGCGCGCTTCGCCGTCATCTTCCTGAAATTCGGCGATCTCGACGAACTCCTCGCCCGCGAACGCCCGCGACCAAAGCCCCATCAAATGGGCAAGCCGCTCCGGCTGGTCGGCCAGCACCTGCGTCACCACATCGCCGACTTTCGGCAGGACGCCGAACATGCGCTGAAATTCTCTGGCAGCTGCACCATTGAGCGCCAGCCAACGCCAGTCGGTATCGATCACCTGCACGAAGGCATCGGTGCCCTCCACGATATCCGCCAGCACCCGCCGCTCGGCCAACGCCTGTGCGACGCGGGCCTCGAGCGTCTCGTTCAGGCGCACCAGTTCCAGCTCGGCACGGCGGCGGGCAGTGATGTCCTTGAACAGCACCGCCACGTGCCGCAGGCTGGCTGGCTCGATGCGGAAGGCGGAAACGGCCAGGAAGCGTCCTGTCGCCTCCAGCTCCCGCTCGAAACGGATCGGTTTCCCGGTGTGAAGCACGCTGCCATACAGCTCCACCCAGCCGCCTGCTTCCAGCGGCACCATCTCCCGCACCTTTTGCCCGACGACATTGGGAATGCCCGCGTTGACGGCATAGGCGGCATTCGCCTCGACATGCACATAGTCGCTCAGCGGACCGTCGGGACCATCGATGAACTCGATGACGCAAAAACCATCGTCCATGGAATCGAACAGGGTGCGGTAACGCTCGTCGCGCCGTCCCTCCTCCTGCCGGGCGAGCCGCAGATCGAGCTGGGTCATGATCTGCCCCGCCAGCACGGACAGGGAGCGCTGTTGAAGAGGCGTCAACGCGCGGGGCTGATGATCCAGCACGCACAAGGTCCCGATGGGCAGGCCCTCCGGACTCTTGAGGAGTGCGCCTGCATAGAAACGCAGATGCGGCTCGCCCGTCACCAGCGGATTGCACGCGAACCTCCCGTCCAGCGTCGCGTCGGGGACGAGCAGAAAATCCTCTTCTAGCAACGCAGTCGCGCAAAAGGAGGTTTCGAGCGGCGTTTCCCGCACACCCAGACCCACTTCGGCTTTGAAGAACTGCCTGCCTTCACCGATCAGATTGACGACGCCGATGGGTGTTCCGCACAGATCGGCGGCAAGCTGGGCAATGTCGTCGAACGCCTTTTCCCTGGGCGTATCCAGAATATCATAGCGTTCGAGCGCGCGAAGGCGGCGCGCCTCGCGAACGCCTGCTGGGTCGTCATTCATCCCTGTGCTTGTCCATTCTGGTATCGGCCGCGAACGGGTAACGCAAAGCGCGGGAATCGGCTGCATTTTTTAATGGCACCCGGCCAATTCCGACATTCGTCGCATTTCCGTCATATCACCGTCATCGCACTGACGCCGCGCGGAAACCGTGGCGTCACACCCCTCTGCGATCTGGCGCGGGCAACCATGCGGCCAAAACCGCAACGCCATCTCGGCGTAGACAGGGGAAAGACCAAATGTCTCATCTAACTGACGAGGCCCGCGCGCCCTATCGCGCCGCGGAGCCGCAGATCGCGTGCGACGACAGCCTGGAGGCGATTGTCGCTGCCAATCCGTCGCGCCGCTCCATCATCAAGAATGGTCTGCTTGGCCTCTCCGCGCTTCCGCTGATGGGCGCGCTGGCCGCCTGCGACGGCGATGACGATATCGTCACGCCCGCGCCGACACCGACCCCCACGCCGACGCCCCCTCCCGTGAGCTATGCGGTGAACTTCACCTCCGTCGCGGCGAACCAGAACGACACCGTCACCGTGCCCGCTGGCTATACGGTCGACGTGCTGCTGAAGGCGGGCGACCTTATCACGTCCGGCACCGGCTATGCCGGCGGCGCACCGACCAGCCTCGCCCAGGCCGAAAGCTGGGCCGGCGGCAACCATGACGGCATGGAATATTTCCCGCTGACGGGCGTCGACGCCAACACAGGCGGCCTGCTTGCCGTCAACTTCGAATATCCCGACTTCAACATCCTGGGCATTTCCGACCCCAGCAGCGGCACCGCCACGGCGGCGCAGCGCGCGCTGGCTCTGTCCGCAGTGGGCGTCGGCGTGGTCGAGATCGTCAAGGGCTCCGACGGCAAGTTCGCGGTGAAGGCTGGATCTGCCTATAACAAGCGTTATTCGGGCAACACCAACTATCTGGTCAGCGGCCCTGCGGCGAGCCGCCTGTCCAACCCGGTCAAGGGCATGCTCAACAACTGCTCCAGCGGTCGCACCCCCTGGGGCACGTACCTGACCTGCGAAGAGACGACGAACAACTATTTCGACCCGTCCCTGCCCGCCAACGATTATGGCTGGGTCGTCGAGATCGACCCGCAGAACCAGCTGGCCGCCCCGACCAAGCGCACCGCACTCGGCCGTTTCAGCCACGAGAACGTCGCGTACATGACCAATAGCGCGAACCGCGTCGCCTTCTACATGGGCGATGATTCGACGCCGGGCTGCATCTACAAGTTCCTGCCCGACCGCGCGTTCAGCACGTCCAACCGCGCGGCCAACACCGACCTTCTCGACTTCGGCACGCTGTATGTCGCCAAGTTCAACGATGACGGCACCGGCAACTGGATCGCTCTGCGTCAGGGCCAGAACGGCCTCGTCGTCGGCGCTGTCGACCGTGGCAATGTCAGCCAGAGCGTCACGCCCCCCGCACCCCGCGTGGTGGACTTCGCAACGCAGGCCGACGTCCTCGTCAACACGGCGTCGGCCGCACGCATCGCTGGCGGTACGATCATGGACCGCCCCGAGTGGATCACCGTGGCGCCCAACAATCAGGCGATCTTCGTCACGCTGACCAACAATAGCGGTCGCCGCGTGACCGATCCGGTCAACCCGCGCGTCACCAACCTGCACGGGCATATCCTGAAATTCCGCGAGAATGGCGACTCGCCGATGGCGCTGAGCTTCACTTGGGAAATCTTCCTGCTGGCGGGCGACCCCACGCTGGCGTCGGGCGGCACCAACCTGATCGGCGACATCAACGGCGACACCTTCTCCAGCCCGGACGGCATCCGCATCGATCCGCAGGGCCGCCTGTGGGTGCAGACCGACCACAGCGTTCCCGGCAATTCGGGCGTTTCCGGCACGACCATCGACGCCAAGTTCGGCCATAATGCGATGTTCTACATCGACCAGGTAACCAAGCAGTCGAAGCGCTTCCTCGTCGGCCCGGTGGGCTGCGAGATCACGGGCATCGCCTACACGCCGGACCTCAAGTCCTGCTTCGTCAACATCCAGCACCCGACCGGCAACTGGCCGGTGAACGGTCAGGAACCGCGCTCCTCGACCATCGTGGTGCGCCGCACGGACGGACAGCCGGTCGGCAACTGATCCGGTTTCGAATGGATAGTGAAGGGGGCCGGGACGCGAGTTCCGGCCCCTTTTTTCGAATGCTGGTTCGGCACTTCTAGCCCCTCCCCTTCAGGGGAGGGGCTAGAGGCGACCAGCCAACTCGCTTAACCGATATCCGACAACTTCACCCAGCGCCGCTCCTCGCTCGAAAGCCGGATCGCCTCCTGCACGCGCTCCACGTCCCATGCCTGCTGGAAACCGGGCGCAGCTTCGCCCCTGCCCGCGATGGCATCCACCATTGACCGCATCGCCAGCGCCATCGCGTAGGATGGCGGCGGCTGCGAGGCCCAGTCGAGACCGACGCCCTGCACCGCCTTCAACCTCTCCGGAATTGCCACATCCTCCATCACGCCGCCGACCCGGCCAGCGCGCAATGTCGTATCCTGCGGCGTCGGAAAGCTGGGCGCGCTCGCGACAATGCGGCCCTTCGATCCGAACACGTCGAGCAGCCAACCCTCGCCCAAAGTTGCGTTCCAGCTGATCTGCATCTGGAGGTTCAGCCCACTCGCAAAGCGCAGAGTCGCATTGGCGAAATCATTGGTTTCCGGCGTAATGGTCTCACCCGTCGCGGCGGTCCACTGCGACAGGAATTGGCGGTCGTCGGCGACCAGTTCCTCGACGGGCCCGAACATGTGCAGCAGGACGTGCAGCGCATGACTGCCCAGATTGCGCACTGCCGAGACGCCAAGGCCGCCCTGCGCGAACCAGTTATAGGGGAATTGCGGGATGAGCGGGCTGAACAGGCACATGTTGAAATGCAGCGTGCCGCCGAAAGGCTGGCCGAGATCCCCCTGATCCACCATCTCCTTCATCAATTGCAGCGCCGGTATCCACTGCGAGAGCGCGTCCACTACGCCGACCTTGCCACTCGCGGCCCAGGCGTCGCGCATGTCGCGCGCGGCGTCCAGCGTCGCGGCGAAGGGGATGCCGTTATAGACATGCTTGCCGCCATTGAAGCAGTCGACCACCATCTTGCGGCGCAGCGACGGCCGCGTGCCGCAATCGACGATGTCGATATCGGGGTCGGCCGCCAGTTCCTCGGCGTTCCAGAACGGGCGGGCGATGCCGAAACGGGACGCCGCCGCTTCGGCCGTTTCCTGACGCGAGGTGCAGATGGCGGTGACTTCCACGCCGGGAAGGGATCGCCAGGCGGGCAGATGGGCGAAGGCGCCCCAATTGGCGCTGATGATACCGACCTTGAGCGTCATTATGGTTCCTTTTGCCGTCGGGTTGGAAGGGGCCGGATAATCCTCCCCTGCAAGGGGAGGGGGACCAGCACCGTAGGTGCTGGTGGAGGGGTGTCGCCCGATCGATGGCGAGATACCCCTCCACCACTCGCTGCGCGAGCGGTTCCCCTCCCCCTGTGGGGGAGGATTTGGATCCCCTTCCGGCTGCTTCAGCCGTCGCTTCCAGACTGGGTAACACCCATCGCACAAAAGAAAACGGGCGGAGGATGCCCCCCGCCCGTTGTCGTGACGTTGATCGCCGGAGCGAACTAATCCGCGTTGCCAGTTACTCGATGGTGCCGAGAACCGTGCCCACCTCATAAGTGCCGCCCGCTTCGGCGGAGATGCGCAGCGTGCCGCTGGCAGGCGATTCGACCTCGTTGGCGGACTTGTCGGCTTCCAGCAGGAACAGCGGCTGGCCTTCCGTCACTGCATCGCCATCGGCGGCCAGCCATTCGGAAATGGTGCCCTCGTTCATCGAGAAGCCGATCTTGGGCAGGATGATTTCGGTCGCCATAGATGTTTACCCCTTTACCAGTTTCGTTGCCGCATCCGCGATCTTGGCCGCGTCGGGCAGATAAGCACTTTCCAGCGGCTTGGAGAAGGGGACGGGCGTAAATGCAGCGCCGACACGCACCACCGGCGCCTTCAGCTTGCCGAACAGCTTCTCCTGTACCACAGCCGCGATCTCCGCGCCCACCCCAAAGGGCGTCACCGCCTCATGCGTGACGATCAGGCGACCCGTCTTGGCGACGGAGGCCAGCACGGCCTCCTCGTCCCAGGGCTGCACCGTGCGCAGGTCGATGATCTCTGCGCTGATGCCCGCCTCGGCCAGAGTCGCCGCTGCGCCTAGCGCCTCGTTCACCATGCGCGAATAGCTGACGATGGTGATGTCGGTGCCTTCCTGGCGAACCCGCGCCTTGCCGAGCGGCACGCGGTGGCCGGTCTCCGCGGGCGGGAACGGCGTCCAGTAATTGGGCATCGCCTCGATGATGAGGACCGGATCGGGATCGTCGATGGCCGAACGCATCAGGCCGTAGGCATCGTCCGAACAGGATGGCAGCACGACCTTCATGCCTGCGACATGGCTGAACCATGCCTCCCAGAAGTCCGAATGCTGACCGCCGGTGCCAAAGCCAGCGCCGGTCATGCAGCGGATGACGATGGGAACGCCAGTGTGGCCGCCTGACATGTAGCGCAGCTTCGCGGCATGGTTCACGATCATGTCCATCGCGACCGTCGTGAAGTTCATCATCATGATCTCGGCGACGGGCTTGTAGCCGACGAGGCTGGCGCCGATGGCAGCACCGATGATCGCCTGTTCGGAGATCGGCGTGGACTTGACGCGCTTGTCACCGAAACGGGTCGACAGGCCCTTGGTCACGCCGGACACGCCGCCGCCCTCGGGATCGGCGACGTCTTCGCCCAGGACCAGGACCTTGTCATCGTCCGCCATGGCGTCGGCGAGTGCCTGGTTGATGGCCGCAACGACCATCACGGGCTTGGCTTGGGTCGCGGTATCGCTCATGCGACTTCTCCATAAACGTCGGTGGTCAGTTCAGCGGTGTCGGGGAAAGGTGCGTCCCATGCGGCGTTGGCGGCAGCCTCGATCTCGGCCTGGATATCGGCTTCGATCTTCGCGAGCGCATCTTCCGTGGACGTGCCATCGGCGATCAGCTTAGCGCGGAAACGCGGATAGGGATCGTTGGCGATCGCGGCCTTCTTGACCTCCTTGTCCATATACTCGTCCTTGTCGCCAAAGACGTGGCCATGGAAGCGATAGGTCATCGCCTCGATCAGGGTCGGACCTTCACCGGCGCGGGCGCGGGCGACCGCCTCCGCCATCGCGATATACATGGCGATGGGATCGTTGCCGTCCACATGGATGCCCGGCATGTTGTAGGACGCCGCACGGTCCGCGATCTTGTCGACCGCCGTCGCCTTGGCATAGGGGGTGTGCTCGCCGAACTGGTTGTTCTGGCACAGGAAGATCACGGGCAGCTTCCACACCGACGCCATGTTCAGCGATTCGTGGAACGCGCCGATGTTGGAGGCGGCATCACCGAAGGTCGCGACCGCGACGCGGCCGTCGCCCGAAAGCTGCGAACCCCAGGCGAGGCCGTTGGCGATGGGCATGGACGAGCCGACGATGCCCGTCGTCACCATCACACCCTTTTCGGGATAGGTAAGATGCATCGGGCCGCCCTTGCCACCGCACGCGCCGTCAGCGCGGCCGGCGATTTCGGACCACAGCAGCGGCAGCGGCAGGCCCTTGGCCAGCAGATCGTGGATACCGCGATAGATGGTGCAGAGGTAATCCTGATCGGTCAGGTTCACGAAGGCAGCGGCCGGAATGACCTCCTGCCCGCGGTAGCTGTAATAGGGGATGAAGAGCTTGCCGCCCGTCACCATCTTGCGAGTGTAGTCGTCATTGGCCTTCAAAAGGGCCATGCGGCGGAAGATCTCGACTTGGGTGGGGCCGTCCGGGCCATTAGTGATCGTCATTATCGCACTCCGGAGCTTTTCTGCGAGTTGCCTGCCTACCGCTTCACGCCCGCAGAACAATTCCCCTAGTCCCCGCCAGTGCGGCGGCAGCGAGTTTATCGTCCCGGCGATGGCGCGGCAAAGCTGCTCTCCCTCTGCCTCGTATCCGCTGTTCCCGCGCAGTCAATAGCTGGGCGCTAAACATAGTTAGCGAACCTCGATTTATGGAGGCGACCGGCAATCTTGAGGACGATCGGGCAAATCTTTTCGCGGTCGCGAAACGGGCGACGACCTCAGTAGGCGCGCGCGATGGCGAACTCGACGCCCTCGACCAGCGCGTCCTTGGCCGCACCCTTGGGGAAGCTCCCGATCGCGTCGATGGCCCGCTGGCCATAGAGCCGTGCGCGCGCGAACGTGTCGGCAATGGCGCCGCTGTCCTGCAACAGTTGCTGCGCCGTCGCCAGATCCGCGTCGGTCGCTTTCAGCCCGCTGATCGCGTCCTTCCAGAACCGGCGCTGCGACTCCGTCCCGCGCGCATGGGCGAGAATCACCGGCAGCGTCACCTTGCCGTCGCGGAAGTCGTCGCCCGCATCCTTGCCCATGGTCGCGCCGTCCGACACATAGTCGATGGCATCGTCCACCAGCTGGAATGCGACGCCCAGATTGCGGCCATAGGCGTCGAGCGCCATCTCGCAGCCCGTGTCGCGCTCCGCCACGACGGCAGAGATGCGGCAGGCGGCGGCGAACAGTGCAGCGGTCTTGGCCGCGATGATATCGAGATATTCCGCTTCGTCCGTGTCGATGCGGCGCTGCGCGGTCAACTGGTTCACCTCGCCCTCCGCGATGATGGCCGACGCGCTCGACAGAATCTTGAGCACCTTGAGCGAACCATCCTCGACCATCAGTTCGAAGGAGCGGGTAAACAGGAAGTCGCCGACCAGCACGCTGGCGCTGTTGCCCCAGATCATATTGGCGGTCTGGCGCCCACGCCGAAGGCCGCTGCCGTCCACCACATCGTCATGCAGCAGAGTCGCAGTGTGGATGAACTCCACCGCCGCCGCCAGTTTGTGATGCCGGGTGCCTGGATAATCGAGCAGCCGTGCGCAGCCGAGCGTCAGCATGGGCCGCAGGCGCTTGCCCCCGCCTGCAATCAGATGGCCGGCAAGTTCAGGAATCAGCGGGATTCGCGACTGCATGCGGTTAAGGATCACCGCGTTCACGGCGTTCATATCCTCGGCCACCAACGCCATCATCGGATCGAGTGATGGAGCGGTTTTCCGGTCGAGGCGGTGAATCGTTGCGCTCATCCCTGCGCGATGGCAATGGCGGCGCGGATTGGCAAGCGATTTGGCGTCAGGCAGTGCCCCAAAATCGGGCGAGCGACGCCTCCAACAGGAGGATGGCTTGGACGACACCCTGCAACGTTACCGGCAGAGCATCGATAATATCGACGCTGCACTCGTATTCATGCTGGCCGAACGGTTCAAGATTACCCAGGCCGTGGGCCGCCACAAGGCGGAAAACGCCCTGCCCCCCGCCGACCCCGGCCGGGAGGACCGACAGGTGGCGCGGTTGCGGCAACTGGCGGAGGACGCTCAGTTGGACCCGGACTTCACCGAAAAGTTTCTGCGGTTCATCATCGATGAGGTGATCCGGCATCATGAAGGGATGCGGGGGTAACTCACCCCCCTCCCGCCTGCGGGAGGGGCTGGGGGTGGGCAAGCGACCGTCAGGTCGCTGTTGATGGCGCCGGCGGCGCGTGCCCCCCCCCCCCCCCCCCCCCCCCGGGGGGGGGGGGGGGAGTGGTACACCCCCCGCACCCCGACGTGAGCGCTCT
>JBEVNC010000193.1:0-9720 GCA_040508315.1 Sphingobium sp. | reverse complement strand
GCGCGCAGCAGGCGGGCGCGGGACACGCCCCAGTCCTGCGGTCCGTCGCCCAGCGGCAGGCCGGTCTTGGTCGAGATCAGCACCGCGTCGCGGCGGCCACGGATCGCCTCGCCCAGAACCTCTTCCGACGCGCCGTTGGAATAGATGTCCGCCGTGTCGAACAGCGTCACGCCCGCATCAAGGCAGATGTCGATGAGCCGCCGTGCCTCCGCCGCGTCGCTTTGCCCCCATGCGCCGAATAGCGGCCCAGTGCCGCCGAAAGTGCCGGTGCCAAAGCTCAATGCGGGTACGCGCAGGCCGGAGGAGCCGAGTTGCCGATAGTCCATGATAAGCCGCCATATTGTTGGTCCAGCGCATAGATGGACCGGCACCCCTCGCTCCGGTAGGCAGGGGCAAAGCAGAGGATCTATGCAATGGACGCACAGCTGGGTGGCGGGAGCGATCGGGCATGGGCGCTGGCCCTGTTCGCGGCGGTGGTGGAGCATGGCAGTTTTTCCGCCGCGGGACGCGTGCTGGGCATGAGCGCGTCGTCGGTGGGCCGGACAGTGGACCGGATCGAGGCACGGCTGGGTGTCCGGCTGCTGCTGCGCTCCACCCGCGCGCTGTCGATCACGGCGGAGGGGCAGGCCTATCTCCAGGCCGCGCGGCGCATCCTTGCCGATCTGGACGATGCGGAGCAGCAGATTGCCGACCGGGGGGTGCCGCGCGGGCGGCTGCGCGTGAATGCGGCACTGTCGCACGGGCGGCTGTGCGTCGTTCCGCTCCTCGGTGAATTTGCCGCGCTATACCCGCATATCCTGATCGACATGGCGCTGACCGACACGCTGGTCGATGTCGCCGGCGGCGAGGCGGATGTGGCGATCCGTTTCGGTCCGCTCGCCGACTCGATGCTGACCGCCCGCAAGCTGGGCGAGACGGGGCGGGTGATCGTGGCTTCGCCGGATTATCTGGCCGCGCACGGCATACCGAAGGGTCCGGAGGATCTGCACCGGTTCAACTGCCTCAACTTCAACTTCCGCCGCGCGGAGCCGGTCTGGCCCTTCCGGCGGGACGGCACCGACTTCGCCCTGTCGGTGAGGGGCAATATCGAGGCGAATAATGGCGAGACGCTCGGCCAGCTGGCCGCCGCGGGCGTCGGCGTCGCGCGGGTCGGCTATTTCAGCGTGGCCGCCGAGATCGCGCGCGGCGCCCTCGTCCCCATTCTCGAGGACTATAATCCGGGCGATGTGGAGCATATCCACGCCGTCTTCGTGGGCGGCATCAGCACGCCCGCACGGGTTGGCGTATTCGTGGACTTTCTGGCAGCGCGACTGCGTTAGACCGGCCCAGCCGGGTTCATCTTGCGAATGAAACCGATCAATCCGGTCTGGCGGCTGCGCTTCATCCGTTCCGCCTGAAGGATGGTGCGAACCTTCTCGAAGCACTGGTCCGCATCGTCATTGACCAGCACATAATCATAGCCGTCCCAATGCGCGATCTCGCCGTGCGCGCGGGCCATGCGGCCGGTGATGACCTCTTCCGTGTCGGTGCCGCGTCCGCGCAGGCGGCGTTCCAGTTCGGCGATGGACGGGGGCAAGATGAACACGCGCACCACGTCGCCGCCCGCAATCTGGTGAAGCTGCTGCGCGCCCTGCCAGTCGATGTCGAACAGGACGTCGCGTCCCTCCGACAGCATCTTGTCGACGGGACCGCGCGGCGTGCCGTAGCGATTGCCGAACACATGCGCCCATTCGAGGAACTGCTGGTCGGCCACCATCTCCCTGAACCGCGCAAGGTCCACGAAATGATAGTCGCGCCCATCGACCTCACCCGCGCGGATTGCGCGAGTCGTCGCGGAAATGGACATTTGCAGGCCCGGATCGGCTTCCAACATCTTGCGTGCGATGGTCGATTTGCCCGCGCCGGACGGCGACGAAAGGACGAAAAGCACGCCGCGCCGCTTGAAGCCGTGGGGATCGGTGGTCTTGTCGTGCGCCATGGCCCCCACTGACGCCAAGTCCGCTTTGCGTCAATGTTGGAGTTGCTGGCGTTGGCGGTGAAGCGCGAGTTTATAGGGGCGTGGCGGGCAGCGGTGTGATCGGCTTCAACGGCACAGGCGCCGCGATACCCTTTTCCAGAGCCAGCTTGGCATCGCGCTTCGCTTTCGCTTCCTGCCCCGACTTATAGGCCTTGTGCGCGAGCATGGCGCCGCCCAGCGCTATGGCTCCGACAGGCGACCGGCGCAGCAGGAAGTTGAATGCCGTCCCGGCGACCAGACCGACGAGGCCGGCTTGCCCAGCGGTAACACCGACCTGTCTGGCGAGGAGGGTTCCGGCAATCCCCATAGGCAGTCGTCCAAGTGGCATTTTACGCGTCCTTTCACAGGGTCGGTGCCCTGCGACAAGTAACGCGCGAACCGCACGCTTTATCCCTGCAAATATAGCCGATGCGCCAGACCGATCGTCGCCCTTTACAGGCGACGACTCCGGGTCACTTCTTCTTGCCGAAATCCACGGTGACCACGTTGGAGCCGGGCTCCTCGCTGGCTACGTCCGACGCGCTCTTGTCGACGGGCGCGTCATTTTCGGCATCGTCATGCGGTTCCGGCTCGTCCGCTGCAGAGACCTGAAACTGGAGCGCGAAATTGACCGCGGGATCGACGAAAGCGCTGATCGCCGAATAGGGAATCACGAGATGCGCCGGTATCTGGCTGAAGGTCAGGCCGACCTCGAACTTGTCTTCCTCGACCTTCAGATCCCAGAACTTATGCTGGAGGACGATGGTCATCTCGTCGGGGAAACGGTCCACCAGACGCTTGGGAATCGCGACGCCGGGCGCCTGCGTCTTGAAGGTGATGTAGAAGTGATGCCCGCCGGGCAGCGAGTCGGTCAGCGACACCTGGCCGAGCACACGGCCCACCACGGCGCGCAGGGCCTCCTGCACGATCTCGTCATAGGGAATCAGGCTGTCGGGCGCATCGTCGCTCATAGGCCATCCTGTGAGCGATGGCCGTTGTCGGGTCAAGCGCGACGTGGTTGCGAAATTGCCCGTCCCACCCTAAAGGCGGCGCCATGAGAACAGGCGAAATCCACCGCGAAACAAAGGAAACGTCGATCCGCGTGCGCGTCGATCTCGACGGCACCGGCGCCTATAATATTTCCACCGGCATCGGTTTCTTCGACCATATGCTGGAACAGCTTTCGCGCCACTCGCTGATCGACATGGATATCGAGTGCAAGGGCGACCTGCATATCGACCAGCATCACACCACGGAGGACACCGGCATCGCCATCGGCGAGGCAGTGGCCAAGGCGCTCGGCGACAAGCGCGGCATCGCCCGTTATGGCGAGGCCCACGCGCCGATGGACGAGACGCTGACCCGCTGCGCGCTCGACATTTCGGGTCGCCCCTTCCTCGTCTACAAAGTGCCCATGACCACCGCCAAGGTCGGCGAATGGGACGTCGAGATGATCGAACACTGGTTCCACAGCTTTGCAGGGTCGGCCGGGCTGACGCTGCACATTGAGACGCTGTACGGCCAGAACAACCACCATATCGTGGAAAGCTGCTTCAAGGCGCTGGCCCGCGCGCTGCGCAGCGCGGTCGAGATCGACCCGCGCAAGGGCGACGCCATTCCGTCCACCAAGGGCATATTGGGGGCGGCATGACAGGCGGCGTCGCGCTCATCGACTATGGCGCGGGCAATCTCCAGTCGGTGCGCAACGCGCTGGTCGCGGCGGGCTGCGACGATGTGCGCGTGACCGCCGATCCGGCCGTGGTGCTGGCGGCCGACCGGATCGTGCTGCCGGGTGTCGGCGCCTTCGCCCATTGCCGCGACGCCCTGTTCGGCATCGACGGACTGGTCGACGCGATGGCGGAGGCAGTGGATGCGAAAGCCACGCCTTTCCTGGGCATTTGCGTCGGTATGCAGTTGCTGGCGAGCACGGGCGAGGAACATGGCGTGCATAGCGGCCTTGGCTGGATACCGGGCACGGTGCGCCTGCTGGAACCCACCGATCCGGCCGCGAAAGTGCCGCACATGGGCTGGAACGACGTGGTGGCAGGCGCGGCCCACCCGCTGTTGATCCCCGGCGAGGCCTATTTCCTGCACAGCTATCATTTCGTCGCCGAACGGGCGGACCATGTCATCGCGACCAGCGCGCATGGCGATCCCTTTGTGGCGGCGGTGGCGCGCGACACCATCGTCGGCGTGCAATTCCACCCGGAAAAGAGCCAGTCCTACGGCCTTTCCTTCCTGAAACGCTTTCTGGAGTGGCGGCCTTGAGCGCTCAGCCCGGTTTCATCGTCTTCCCGGCCATCGACCTGAAAGGCGGTCAGGTCGTCCGTCTGGCGGAGGGCGATATGGACCGCGCCACCGTCTATGGCGACGATCCGGCGGCGCAGGCCGTGCTGTTCGCCAATGCGGGCGCGCGCTTCCTACATGTCGTCGATCTCGACGGCAGCTTCGCGGGCCACGCGGTCAATGCCGCGGCGGTCGAGGGCATCGTCGCCGCCTTTCCGGGCCGGGTGCAGCTGGGCGGCGGCATCCGCAACCGCGAGTCGGTGGAGCGCTGGACAAGCCTTGGCGTATCGCGCATCGTCATCGGCACGGCCGCGCTGAAAGACCCCGCTTTCGTGAAGGCAGCGGCGAAGGATTTTCCCGGCCAGATCGTGGTCGCGGTGGACGCGCGCGACGGTTTTGTCGCGACGGACGGCTGGGCAGAGAAGTCCGACATGCCGGTCATCGATTTGGCCCGCCGGTTCGAGGATGCCGGGGTCGCCAGCCTCCTTTTCACCGATGTCGGCCGCGACGGGCTGCTCAAAGGCTGCAATGTCGAGGCGACGGTGGAACTGGCGCGGGCGACCGACATACCCGTGATCGCCAGCGGCGGCGTGGCGGGGATCGAGGATATCGAGATTTTGAGCCGCCATGCGGGCGAAGGGATAGAAGGCGTCATCACCGGCCGGGCGCTGTATGACGGGCGGCTGGACCTGGCGGCGGCGCTGGGCGTGGCGGCGGCGGCGTGATTCTCCCGTTCACCCTGAGCGAAGGCGAAGGGCCATGTCGAGCGGAGCGAGACCTCTACTTCGCCTCCGCTCAGTACCCGGCTTCGACTTCGCTCAGCCCGAACGGAAGGTGGGAGGCGTGACAGTCCGCACCCGCATCATCCCCTGCCTCGACGTGGCCAATGGCCGCGTGGTCAAGGGGGTCAACTTCATCGACCTCAAGGATGCGGGCGATCCCGTCGAACAGGCGCGGGTCTATGACGCCGCCGGGGCGGACGAACTGTGCTTCCTCGACATCACCGCCAGCCATGAGCAGCGCGGCACCCTCCTCGACATCGTCGCGCGGACCGCCGAAGTCTGCTTCATGCCCGTGACCGTGGGCGGCGGCGTGCGCAGTCCCGAGGATGCGCGCGCGCTCCTGCTCGCGGGTGCGGACAAGGTGGCGGTCAACAGCGCGGCCGTCGCCCGGCCGGAAGTCGTCGCCGACATAGCCGAGCGATTCGGCAGCCAGTGCGTCGTCGCGTCGGTCGATGCGCGGCGCGTGGCGGAGGGGCGCTGGGAGATCTTCACCCATGGCGGCCGCCGGGCAACCGGCATCGATGCCGTCGCGCATGCCCAGAGGCTGGCGGAACTGGGCGCTGGCGAACTGCTCGTCACGTCGATGGACGGGGACGGGACGAAGCAGGGTTACGACCTCGCCCTCACCCGCGCCATTGCCGACCGGGTGTCCGTGCCCGTGATCGCGAGCGGTGGTGTCGGTACGCTGGACCATCTGGTCGCGGGCGTGACGGAGGGTCATGCGAGCGCGGTCCTCGCCGCCTCCATCTTCCATTTCGGCCAGCACAGCATCGCCGAGGCGCATGCCGCGCTGGCGGCGGCGGGCATCGCGGTGCGCACGCCGGTCGCCTGATACTGCGGCCGCAGGCTTTAATTGGATTTCGCGCAAAGGCGCAAGGGACGCGAAGGGGTGCGGCTATCGCCTTTGCGGGCTTTGCGCCTTTGCGCGAAATTGCTTTCTTGAATCACGCGGAGCCGCAGAGGCGCGGAGGACCTTCTCTGCGTCTCCGCGGCTCCGCGTGATCCCAAAATACTGCCTGCGGCGCTTCAGTCCGCCATGCTGAAATTCTTGAGCGCCCGCGCATCGTGCAGCGCATTATGCGGCACCCGGCTGTTGGCGGCGGAGCTGAACCCCGGCGCGCGGATGAACTCGAAGCTCAACCGGTCGATATTCGCGATCTCACCCGGCCCGGTCAGGATCAGCATGCAGAATTGCGCGATATCCTCCGGCCAGTCCGCCACGATCACCGGGTCGGGGTCGCCCTCCAGATATTTGGCGACGTAGAAGGCGGCATCCTCACGCGTCAGCAGATTGTCGACCCCCTGCGGCACATGGCGCAGATAGGGCACGACCTTCTGCTCGACCCAGGGGTGGATGACGTCCGGCAAGGGCAGCGAGGTGTAGAATTCCTGGTCCCCGATCTCGGGAACCAGCGCCAGGCTGATCAGCGCTCCGCCAAAGCCGTTGAATTCCGTGTCGAGAAAATATCGCATGCCGTATGTGCAACCTGCCGAAAAAGGGGGCGGGAAACGCCCGGAGCACGCTATGGCCCTGCCCAGCCTTTCCGTAAACCCTCGGCACTGCCGTTGTTGCCCATCGATCTGGACCTGCCCATGACCCCTCGTGAACTGATCGCAACAGCGCAAATCCCCGGCGGCGACGAGCTGCGGCTGTTCCGGCGCGGGCGCGACCATATGATCGTGCTGGACCGCAACGAACTGATGAGCAGCCGCATGAGCGGGTCCGAGGAAGCGCTGGCGCTGATGAGCTGCGAGCGGCTGGGCGGACGCCGCGACCCGGCGATGCTGATCGGCGGCTATGGCATGGGCTTTACCCTGCGCGCGGCGCTGGGCGTCCTGGGGCCGGGCGCGCGGATCACGGTCGCCGAACTGGTGCCGGAAATCATCGACTGGGCGCGCGGGCCGATGGAAGACCTGGCGGCGGGATGCCTGGACGATCCGCGCGTCGAGATCGTGATCGACGATGTGGCGGCGTCGATCGGCGCGCGGCCCAATGCGTGGGATGCGATCCTGCTGGATGTGGACAACGGCCCGGACGGGCTGACGCGCCAGGGCAATAACGGCCTCTATTCGGCGCGGGGACTCGCGGCGGCCAAGGCGGCGCTGAAGCCCGGCGGCGTCCTGGCCATCTGGTCCGCCGCGCCCGACGAGGCGTTCGCGCGCCGCCTGCGGTCCGCCGGGTTCATGGTGGACGAAGTGGCGGTAAAGGCGCGCAGCAACGGCAAGGGGCCGCGCCACGTCATCTGGTTCGCCACGCATCGGGCCTGATCGGTAGACTTGACGGACAGGACCGGGGCGGCGAAACGCTGACCCCCATGAGCGACAATCCCTTTGCCAGACTCGAGGCGGTGATCCGCGAGCGCCGCGCCGCCGACCCCGGCTCCTCCTATGTCGCGTCGCTGACCGCCAAGGGCCGCCCGAAAATGGTGCAGAAGCTGGGCGAGGAAGCCGTCGAGACGGTCATCGCCGCCTTGTCCGGCAACAGCGCCGCCACCGTGAGCGAGGCAGCAGACCTGATGTTCCATCTCGCCGTCCTGTTGGCGGACATGGGGGTGGGCTTCGACGACATCGGCGCCGAACTGGCGCGGCGCGAGGGCCTGTCGGGATTGGCCGAAAAGGCCGCGCGAACAACCGACTAGATCCTCCCCTGAATGGGAGGGACCGGCGAAGCGGGTGCAGGGGTGTCCACGGCATCGAGAGGGCGATACCCCTCCACCACTCGCTACGCGAGCGGTCCCCCTCCCCCTCCGGGGGAGGATTCGAGTAGCCCGCACTATTGGACGGAGAGCGACATGCCCGTAGACATCACCCTGCCCTATGATCCCGACAATATCTTCGCGCGGATCCTGCGCGGCGAGATCCCCTGTACCAAGGTCTATGAGGATGAGTGGTCGCTCGCCTTCAACGATATCAACGCGCAGGCGCCGGTCCATGTGCTGGTCATCCCCAAGGGCGCCTATGTGAGCTGGGACGACTTTTCGGCTAAGGCGAGTGCGGATGAGATTGCGGGCTATGTCCGCGCGGTCGGCGCCATCGCGCGGCAACTGGGCGTGACGGAGGCGGGCTATCGACTGCTGGTCAATTGCGGGCCGGATTCGCTCCAGATGGTGCCGCATCTGCATGTCCATCTGTTTGCCGGGCGCAAGATGGGGCATTTGCTGGTTCAGGAGTAGGATCGTCAGGTCTGCGTGCTCCTGCGAAAGCAGGAGTCCAGGGTGAGGAAATGCCAAATTGCCCTGGGTTCCTGCCTTCGCAGGAACACGGGTATAGCAAAGTCTATGCCCAAGACGCGCTTGCACCATATGAATTAGCGTTTAGTCTCCCAAGGCTTGAGGCCAGCTGGCAGCCAAGGGCGGGAATGCGGATTTATGATTTTCGGACGGGTCAAATCGCTCGACGCAATATTGGCCACGGCCGAAAAGAAATCACTCCACCGCTCGCTTGGCGCCTTCCAGCTTACGATGCTCGGCATCGGCGCGGTCATCGGCACCGGCATATTCGTGCTGACGGCCGAAGCCGCGCAGAAGGCCGGGCCGGGCATGATGCTCAGCTTCGTGATCGCGGGCGTGGTCTGTGCGGTGGCGGCGCTGTGCTATTCGGAAATGGCGTCGATGGCGCCGGTCTCCGGCTCGGCCTACACCTATAGCTATGCTGTGATGGGCGAACTGACCGCCTGGACCGTGGGCTGGGCGCTGATCCTGGAATATGCGGTCGCGGCGGGCGCGGTGTCGGTCGGGTGGTCGGGCTATGTCGTCGGGCTGATCGAGAATGCGCTGCATATCGACATACCCGACATGCTGGTCCGCGGTCCCTATGACGGCGGCATCGTCAACCTGCCCGCCATGGCGATTGCCGGTCTCGTCACCTGGCTGCTGGTCATCGGGACCAAGGAAAGCGCGGCGGTCAACGCGGTGCTGGTCGCGATCAAGGTTGCGGCGCTGACCCTGTTCGTGGTGCTGGCGGTGCCAGTCATGAACATGGAGAATTTCGAGCCCTTCGCCCCGCTCGGCTTTGCGGGCATTTCGGCGGCGGCCGCCTCCATCTTCTTCGCCTATGTGGGCTTCGATGCGGTCTCCACCGCGGCAGAGGAGACCAAGAACCCGCAGCGCAACATGCCCATCGGCCTGATCGGATCGCTGGCGGTGTGCACCATATTCTACCTGATCGTCGCGGCTGGCGTAGTGGGCAGCGTCGGCGCGCAGCCGGTCAGCGGCCCCGACGGCTCCCCGCTCGCGCCCGGCAGCATCGAATTGTCGCAGCAGTGCAAGGCGATCGGCGACAATGCCGTGGTCTGCTCGAAGGAGGCACTGGCGTGGACGCTGCGCCAGATCGGCTGGTCGCAAATGGGCAATCTGGTCGGTCTCGCCGCCGGTCTCGCGCTGCCGTCGGTCATCCTCATGATGATGTTCGGCCAGACCCGCATCTTCTTCACGATGTCGCGTGACGGCCTGCTGCCCGAGCGCCTGTCCCGGATCCACCCGCGCTTCCATACGCCGCATGTCGTGACGATCCTCACCGGCATCTTCGTGTCGCTGTTCGCGGCGCTGTTCCCCGTCGGCATCCTCGCCGACATCTCGAACTCGGGCACCTTGTTCGCCTTCGCGATGGTCTCGATCGCGGTCGTCGTCCTGCGCCGCACCGATCCCGGCCGCCGCC
>JBEVNC010000167.1:0-10868 GCA_040508315.1 Sphingobium sp. | reverse complement strand
GCACCTCGGTGGACACGAGCGGGGTCAACGTCCGACGCCATTTGGCGTAACGCGTCTACACACGGCGTCACCCGAATCGTGCGGGTCGGCGCGCGCGCTGGACACTCGGTGACACGTCCCCCAGAGAAAGGCGTGCCCCCATGACTCGGCAGATCAAGCTCGGTGTCATCCTGACCGGCGTCGGCGGTCCCGGTGACCACAACCGCTGGCTCGACCCGGAGATCCCCGGGGATGCCAGTGTCGACATCGACTGGTACATCGCGAATGCACGTTTGGCCGAAGCGGCGAAGTTCGATCTCGTGTTCATCGTCGACTCGCCCTACATCACGCCGGATACGGCGCCGCATTTCCTCAACCGGCTGGAGCCGCTGACGCTGCTTTCGGCACTGGCCGCGACCACTGCGCGCATCGGCCTCGTCGGGACGTTGACCACCAGCTATTGGGAGCCATTCAACGTGGCGCGGCAGTTCGCCTCGCTCGACCTCATCAGCAAGGGGCGGGCTGGCTGGAACGTCGTCACGACCGGGCTGGAAGGCGCGGCCGGCAATTACGGCCGGGACGAGCATTTCGACCACGCGCTGCGCTACGCGCGCGCGGCGGAGTTCGTCGATGTCGTGAAGGGCCTGTGGGACAGCTATGAGGACGACGCCTTCCCGCGTGACAAGGCGGCGGGCCTGTTCCTCGACAAGAGCAAGCAGCACCGCCTCGACCATCAGGGCGAGCATTTCTCCGTCACCGGGCCGCTCAACATCCAGCGCTCGCGGCAGGGGCAGCCGGTCGTCTTCCAGGCGGGCGATTCCGATCAGGGGCGGCAGTTGGGCGCGCAGATTTCGGAGGGCGTCTATACCAATGCCGAGAATTTCGAGACGGCCAAGGCCTATTATGACGATCTGAAGGCGCGCGCCGTGGCGCTGGGCCGCGACCCTGACCATATCGTCGTGCTGCCGGGCCTGGTCCCCATCATCGCCGACACGGTGGAGGAAGCCCGTGCCCGCGAGGAGGCGCAGACCGGCAAGCTTGATTTCGAAAAGGCGCTGCACCAGTTGGGCCGCCCGTTCAACTATCACGACTTCACACAATATGATCCGGATGCGGCGTTCCCGGACGTCAGCAACCTCAGCCTCAACAGTTATAAGGGCCATGCCGAGCGGATCGTGCGAACGGCGGCGGCGGAGAAGCTGACGCTGCGCGAGACGGTGTGGCGTTTCGCGGCGCGGCGCAGTCCCTTCGTCGGGACGGCCGAGACGGTGGCGGCGGAGATCGAACGCTGGTTCGTCGGCGGCGCGACGGACGGCTTCAATTTTCGGGTCAGCAACCCGGAGGATTTCCGCACCTTCACGCAGAAGGTGGTGCCGATCCTGCAGGAGCGCGGCCTGTTCCGTACCGAATATGAGCATGAGACGCTGCGCGGCCATCTCGGCCTGCCGATCCCGGCGAACCGGCACAGCGTCACGCAGGAGCAGCCGCTGGCATTGCAGGCGGCGGAGTAACGCTGGAATTAACAGGGCGGCATCGATGATGCCGCCCTGCTATCTTATATCGCAGTGAGGGGGTCAAGCAGCGATGGAAAGCGCCTCGCTGGCTGCCGTCGCGTTGATCAGGCGGCGGCTGGTCTGGATTCTTTCCAAATAGGCGAAGATGCTCACCACCGGATCGCTGGTGTCGTCGAAGTCCTGGCGAGCGGTTTCGAGAATGCCGCCTTCCATGATCGCTTCCAGCGCGGCACGGGCGCGGGCGACGCGGCTCTTGACCGTGCCGACCGCCACGCCGCTGATCTCCGCGGTTTCCTCATAGGAAATGCCGCCAGCACCGACCAGGATCAGCGCCTCGCGCTGGGCGACGGGAAGCTGTTGCAGGGCGCGCAGAAGATCGCGCATCTCGACCATCTTGTCCTGGCTTGCGGGAGCGGCGAGCAGGCGGTCGGCAACCAGATCGTCCCATTCGCCGACGAAGCGAAGGCGGCGGGTCTGGCTGAAATAATGGTTGCGCAGGATCGTGAAGGTCCATGCCTTGAACTTCGTTCCCGCCTCGAAACGGTCACGAGCGGCCCATGCCTTGAGCATGGTGTCCTGAACGAGATCGTCCGCCTTGTCGCGGTCGCCGCACAGGCTGCGTGCGAAGGCGCGAAGGTGGGGAATGACCGACGCCAGCTTCTCCTTGAACTCCCTGTCCGTCAAAATGCCGGCGTTGGTGGTCTGGAGCTGAATATCACGGTCTTCCATGCGGGTCCCCTTCATGGCGTTCATGAGGGGTTCAAGCGTTTCGGGAGGGTATCGGTTCCAACAAATCGCTCAGCGTAATGAATGAGATGCTCCATCTATGCACGGTAACGGATTTTTCGCTTCGCTCGGCGCGATAACAAGGATATTCCGTTGGGCTGGGCGGGCAGGAACAGGGAACGCGACGTGGCCACCGAATTCGTCCTGAATGGAAAGACGACAACCTTCGACGGTGATCCGGACACCCCGCTGCTGTGGGTGCTGCGCGATCATATCGGTCTCACCGGCACCAAATATGGCTGCGGCGTCGCGCAATGCGGTGCCTGCACCGTTCATCTGGACGGCAAGAACCGGCGGTCCTGCGTCACTCCGGTCGGAATTGTCTCCGGCCAAAGCGTCACCACTATCGAGGGGGTCGCCGGCAATACCGCGGAGGCAGTCAAGGCGGCCTGGGTGAATATCGACGTGCCGCAATGCGGTTTCTGCCAGTCCGGTCAGGTGATGTCCGCCATCGGACTTTTGACGATAGAGCCGCATCCGAGCGATGACGCTATCGACGCGGCCATGGCGGGCAATATCTGCCGCTGCGCGACCTATGTGCGCATCAAGCAGGCGATCAAGGATGCCGCAGGCGTCGCGGGAGGCCGGGCATGAACGCGATGCTCCCCACGCGCCGTCAGGTGCTCGCAGGCGGCGGCCTGCTGATCGGGTTGATGCTGCCGGGTCGCGGTGCGATGGGGAAGGTTGCGGCGACCGCGCCTTTCCGTCCGAATGCGTTTGTGCGCGTTGGCACCGACAATCTGGTCACCGTGATCGCCAAGCATATCGAGTTCGGGCAGGGACCGGCGACCGGCGTCGCCACCGTCATCGCTGACGAGCTTGACGCCGACTGGGGCCAGATCCGCGTCGAGTTCGCGCCCGCCAACGATCCGCTCTACAAGAACAATATGTTCGGCACGATGGGCACCGGCGGCTCCAGCGCGATGAAGGAAAGCTGGATGCAGATGCGCAATGCCGGTGCGTCGGCGCGCGCGATGCTGGTGGAGGCGGCGGCGCGGCGATGGGGTGTGCCCGCCGGCGCGATTTCGGTGTCGAAGGGGGTGGTCAGCGCAGGCGCGCGCCAGGCAACGTTCGGCGAACTGGCGGCGGACGCAGCGACCCTCCCCATGCCGGAAAAGCCGGTGCTCAAGACGCCGGACAAGTTCACGCTGATCGGCAAGCCCGGCCACAAGATCGACAGCCGTATGAAGACCGACGGCAGTGCGATCTTCACGATGGACGTGCAGCGGCCCGGCATGGTGCACAGCGCCATCCGTCGTCCGCCCGCGTTCGGCGGCACGCCCGGCAAGGTGGTGGACGCGGGCGCGCGGGCGATCCCCGGCGTTATCGACGTCCAGCCGATTGCGACCGGCGTGGTGGTCTATGCGAAGGACACATGGTCGGCGCAGCGCGGCGTGGCGGCGCTGGAGGTCGATTGGGATCTGTCCAAGGCGGAGACCCGCTCCAGCGAGCAGATGTTCGCCAGCTATGCAGAGACGGCGCGCACGCCCGGCAGGCAGGCCGAATTGTCCGGCGATCCGGCGGCGGCTCTGTCCGGGGCGACGCGCAAGATCGACGCGACCTATTATTTCCCCTTCCTCGCCCATGCGCCGATGGAAACTATGGACTGCGTGATCGAGAAGAATGCCGATGGCGGCGTCGACGCCTATATGGGTGCGCAGTTTCAGGTGGGCGACATGCGTGCCATCTGCGCCGTGGCGGGCGTGCCGTTCGAGAAGAGCAATCTGAAGCAGCAATATGCTGGCGGCAGTTTCGGCCGCCGTGCGACCCCGACCATGGCGGATTCGGTCGAGGCGGCGAGTGCGGCAAAGGCGTTCGGCTTCAAGGCGCCGATCAAGCATGTCGCGAGCCGCGAAGCGGATATCACCGGCGGCCATTATCGGCCGCTGACGGTGCACCGGGTGCAGGCGGGGCTGGATGCGGCGGGGGATATCGCCGCGTGGGATCAGGTGATCGTCGCGCAATCCTTCGTCGCGGGCACGCCGATGGAGCAGATGGGCCTCAGGAACGGCATCGACGCCGCGCTGGTCGAGGGTGCGGCGCATGGCGACTATGGCTTCGCCCATCACCGCGTCGGCCAGCATATCGTGCCCAATGGCGTGCCGACCCTCTGGTGGCGTTCGGTCGGCCACACCCACACCGCCTTCGTCAAGGAAACGCTGGTCGACGAATTGCTGACCATGGGCGGCAAGGATCTGGTCGAGGGCCGGCTGGCGTTGCTCAAGGAAGAGCGGGCCAAGGGCGTGCTGCGCCGCGTCGCCGCAATGTCCAGCTTCGGCGCGGCTCCCGCCAAGGGGCGCGCAAAGGGGATTGCGGTTCACAAAAGCTTCGACAGCTATGTGGCGCAGGTGGCCGAGATTTCGGTCGGCGCCGATGGCTTGCCCAAGGTGCACAAGGTCTGGTGCGCGGTCGATTGCGGCCTGGCGATCAACCCCGACGTGGTGCGCGCGCAGATGGAGGGCGGGATCGGCTTTGGCCTTGGTCACGCGCTTTATGCGGAGATCAGCCTGGGCGAAGGCGGCAAGGTGCAGCAGAGCAATTTCGACACCTATCGGTCGCTGCGCATCGGCGAAATGCCGGAGGTCGACGTGGCGATCATCGACTCGGCAGAGCCGCCGACCGGGGTGGGCGAGCCGGGTGTCCCGCCCATCGCGCCGGCCGTGGCCAATGCGTGGCGCAAGCTGACCGGCAAGACGGTTCGCAGGCTTCCCTTCGCGCATGGAGATAATGCATGAGCGGGGTGCGCCTGGCCGGTCTCGCTGCACTTGCGGCAGGGATCATGGCGGTGCCGCTCGGCGTCTATGCGTCGGGCGAGACCGGCCTTAAGCCAGTGAGCGCCTTTGCGGGAATCGCGAACAAGAACGCGCGGTCGGTCGCGCTGTTTCAGGAAATGGGCAAGGTCATCACCTCGCCCCGCTGTCTCAACTGCCATCCGCGCACCGACCGCCCGCGTCAGGGCGACGCGATGATCCTGCACAACCCGCCGGTCACGCGCGGAAACAAGGAAGGCAAGGGCGCGCCGGGCCTGGAATGCGCCACCTGTCACGGGCCGCACAATGTCGCCTTCGCCGATGGCAAGGGCAGTATTCCGGGGCATCCGCTCTGGCATCTTGCGCCCATCGAAATGGCGTGGGAGGGCAAGACGCTCGGCCAGATCTGCGCGCAGATCAAGGACAGGACGCGTAACGGTGGCAAGACGCTGGCGCAGATCCACGAGCATAATGGCAATGACACGCTGGTCGGCTGGGCGTGGAATCCGGGACCGGGCCGCACGCCGGCACCGGGTACGCAGGCGCAGTTCGGCGAATTGACCAAGGCGTGGATCGACACCGGCGCGAAATGCCCGGCCTAAAGAGACGCGGCTGAAGGGGAGGCGCCGGGTCCACGGAGGACCGAGCGCCTCCCACGTCAAGATGAGGACTGGCTGGTGCGCAAGCGCCTGCGGATCGCGAGCGAGCGCTTCCTGCGGTGGACGAGATGCCGCCAGCCGATGACGACGCCCGACAGCGACATGATAATGCCGAAGCCCGACAACAGCCACATCAGCGGATCGCGCAGCACCCGGTTGGCGAGGAGGAAGGGCAGGTCGAAATCGTGCAGCGCGCTGAACAGCCAGCGATAACTGCGCCCGCTCGCATTTTGCTGGCCGAGCAGCGCGCCGGTCTTCGGATCGAGCGTCGCCCACGTCCCCTCCGCATCGGCGAAGATCACGCGCAGGACGGGCAGGGGACGGTCATGGCCATGGGAATACCAGTAGAGGTCCGGCTCGGTGAGCCATACCGCCTCGCGGACCGGGACATCCGGCATCAGGCGGCGGGCATTGGCGAGCAGTTCGCTCCGCGTGAACGCCAGTGGCGCGCCATCGGGACGGGCTATGCCGACGGTGCTGTCGTCCGGGCCGGACATGGTGACGACGGGCTGGCCGGCGATCCATGACAGCCGCACCTCGCGGGCAGGTTTCGCACGCTCGGCGAACCGCGCGATATCGAGGTCCGGAAAGTCCGCCCGTTCATGCGCCGCGTAGAGCGCCGGTCCGCCGGACGGCCCGTTACGCGCGAACCACTCGAACGGATTGACCGACAGCCAGCCGCTGAACATCCATGTGATCGCGAACAGGCCTCCGATCAGCCCGGCGACATGATGCCACTTCATCCAGCCGCGATACGGGCTGACCGACCCATTCTTGTAGTGCCGCAGCCGCATGCGCAATATGCCGATCCACAGGCCGGTGACGCCGCCGATGATCGCCGGGCCGGACGTCCATAGCACCACCTGCCGCCAGAACGCGCCGTCGCGGCGGACGATCGAGAAATAGAGCCAGTGCGGGACAGCCCCCGCCCAGTTCCACATCCGCTCCTGCGCGGTCGTGTTCTGCACCACCTCGCCAGTAGTCGACGCGACATAGAGTTCGGTGCCGGCATCGTCCGCCAGCGCGACCTTCCACAGCGGCCGCGCCCATTTGAAGCCCTGTGCGACCGTCCATTGATCGTCCTCGATCCGCTCGACACGGGCGACCGCAGCGCCGCCCGCGAAACGGCGCGCGGCTGCCACGGCCGACGCCTCGTCGGGTGCGGACAGGATGCGGCCATTCACGGCGGACAGGGCGATGCGGTCCTTGCCCGCCCTGATCCGCCATGCTGGTTCGCCCGCCGCCATGTCGAGGCGAAGCTCGCCTGGAAACGCGTCCTGCCTGGCGATCTGCATGGCGCGGGTCGGGCCGACTGCGACCCGGCCCCAGTCGATGGGAGCGAGCGTCGCCAGTCGTTCCTGCGCGGTCACGGACGGGTAGGGCACATACATCATCACGATGCCCGACACGAACCAGAGCAGGAAAAACAGGCAGGTGAGGATGCCGAGCCAGCGGTGACTCCAATAGAGCCACCGCTTCCCAGACTTGATGAGAGCGAAACGCCCCATCGGTTTACAGACTTATGTCTAGGCGAGCGTCGAACCGGCGCGGCGCGCCGAGCAGCCATTGGCCGGTGCCGCTGCCGATGGGATAGATTTTGTCGAAGATATTGCTGACGCGGCCATCGAGCGACAGGCGCTCGCTGATCGTCCAGCGCAGCCCCGCGTCCACCACCTCGTAACCGGGCACGCGCAATGTGTTGGCATTGTCGGTCCAGCGCCCCTCGACAAAACGTGCCGATACGCGTGCCTGCAACGGCTCCACGAAGCGCCAGTTGGCCGAGATGTTGGCGGTCTTTTGCGGCACGCCCGACGGGGTGTTGCCTGCGCGGTCGAACGCCGTGCCGCTGAGCACTTCCGTAAAGTCCTTGAACCGCGCCTTCAGGATCGTGCCGTTCGCCTCGATGCCGAAGGCGTCGTTGATCTGGAAGGCGAGGCTGGCCTCGACGCCCTTGGACGAACGCTTGCCGACCTGCTGCGTGATCCGGGTTTCGGGGTCGGTGGTGAGCAGGCGGCGCTTTTCGATATCGAACAGCGCGATGGAGGCGGAGCCGCGTCCTTCGAGGAAGCGCTGCTTCACGCCGACCTCGAACTGGCGGGCGGGCGAGAGGCCGAAATTGCGCTGCGCGGTCGATGTGGTGATGAGCGTGCCGATAGGATCGGTGCCGACCGTGACCGATCCGTAGAGCGACGTGTCGGTCGTCGGATTGAGCACCACGCCGAACCGGCCGGACGTGCCCTTGTAGTGATTGTGGAAACCGTTCGCCGCGATCCGCTGGTCGATGCGCTTGAGATCATACCAGTCCTGCCGGAACCCGCCGACGAGCGAAAGCCAGTCGCCGATCTTGAGGTGGTCCTCCGCGAACACCGAATATTGGGTGGTGAGGGTACGAAAGCCCGGTATCGTCGGGCTGGTGGTCAGGAAACTGCCCGGATTGAAGTCGAACGGGTCGACCACCGACAGCCCGCCCGCATAGGGCGAGTTGTTGATGTGGCGGAACTTGATCCGGTTGACGTCGAAGCCGACCAGCAATGTGTTGTCGAGACTGTCGCCGAGCGGTGTCCTGATCGTGATGTCGCCGCGATCGCCATATTGATCCTGACGGTGGATGATGTTGAGATAGTCGCTGCGCGTGACCCGGCCCGTGCCCGCGTTGAAGCGGTAATTCTCGGCATTCAGATAATCGCGGTTGGACTGGAGATAATAGGCGACGTTGCGCACCGTCACCGCGTCCGACACCTGCCATTCGCTGTTGAACCGGGTCCAGCTGTCGCGGAAATGATTCTGGCTGTTGGCGATGTTGAAGTTGATGAAGCGGAAGCGCTCGTCCAGCTGGCCATTGTTCAGCGGCGTGCCGAAATAGGGCTGTATCTCGACATTGCCATAGTCGGACGCCAGCGTGAAGCTGAGGTTCGACGCCGCGTCGAAGCGCAGCGCGCCCGAAATGGCGAGGTTGCGGCTGTCGCTGTTGCGGTCGAGCCAGCCGTCCGAACGGGTGGCGCTGGCGGCGAGGCGGTAGGAGAAGCCGCCGCCAAGGCCGCCGCCCACATCCGCCGCGATCTGCGCGCTATTGTCCGAGCCATAGGCAAGGCGCGCCTGTCCGACCGTGCCGTCCGTCACCGGCTTCTTCATGATGACGTTGATCGCGCCGCCAATGGCGCCCTCGCCGGAGATGACCGAACTGGGGCCGCGCAGCACGTCGATGCGCTCCACCGTCCACGGATCGACAGGAAAGGTCAGCGTGCCCGACGCGACGAACAGGCGGGTGCCGTCCACCAGCAACTGGACGGAGCCTTGCCCCCCGAAGCCGCGCGACGCGAGCGCCGTGTTGCCGTTGCCCGGCGATCCCTGAAAAGTGATGCCGGTGGCGCGGCTGACCGCCTCTTGGATGGACAGGTCGCCGCGTGCGCGGATCGCGTCGCCGTCGATCGCGTCGATGCTGGCGGGCGTCTCGAACACCGACAGGCCGAGGCGGCTGCCGCTGCTCTTGATATCGAGGCTGGTCTGCGCGCGCAGACCGGTGACGAGGATGGTGCTGTCCGCGTCGGATGCGTCCTCGGCATAGGCAGCCGTGGAGAAAGCGGCGCAGGCGGTCGCCGCGCAAAGCAGATATCTGGTAATAGCCATTGTCATAAACCCGGTTTTTCGGCGTGTCGACGAAAGCGAGGGCGTCCGCGCATGCGGTCGGCGCGCGCGTCGGTCCGACGCCCCCCGGCGCCGACGCACGAATCCGATGCGGCCCTCGCCGCTCATTCGTCGCTCAGACGGATTTCACCGTGCCGCGGCCATCCCCTGGACCAAGGCAAGAGCGACCAGACGCCGGCAGGTCTCCTGGCTCGCGGGTCATCGCTTGATGCACGGCCTTCCCAGACCTCGCATGTTTCAGCGTCCGGCCCAGTGACTGGCGACGCGGGACTTCTGCCCTCGCCGCACATGTGCATCGCGCTCGCCGCTTACAGTTGCAGGGACAGCTGCGGACTTGGATTGCCGACCTTCGCCAGAAGGCCGCCCATCCTCACCGCATTCCCATTTCAAGCCCTTTCGGGCACCGGCGCGATCAGTGCCGGAACGATAATCCCGGACGTGGTGGCCGATACCGTCAAGCGTGCAGGCCTGCAAGCATTCAGTTCCGTTGAGAACCAACAGATCCATTTCCCTATCGCAGTGCCGACACTGACGACAATCGAGGGTAAGGACCGATCCTATGAGCGATCGTCATGGATTGACCGGGCGCCGGACAAAGTGAAGCAATGCTCATTGGAGGCGCGGCATGAATCGGCAGATGATTGAACGGACTATATTCTGGATGCCCTCGACTTGACCCTGTTCCCATCATCGTCGTCCGACACTCAAGGACCGGTATCGCAGTTCCTGTGGTATATTCCCAATGAGGCGAAGGCAGGTCATCGCGGCGACGCGGTCGAGGCGGGCCATAACAGCCTTGCGACCCTGAGCGCGCAGGCGCTCGCGTTGGAGGAATATGGCTGGACGGGCGCGCTGATCGGGACCGGGTGGGAGCGGCCGGACAGTTTCACCGTCGCGACCGCGCTCACCGCGCTGACCAGCCGGTTCGAGCCGTTGATCGCGGTGCGGCCGGGCTACTGGCGCCCCGCCCAGTTCGCCGTTGCGGCGGCGACGCTCGACCATCTGAGCGGCGGCCGGGTGCGTATCAACATCGTGTCGGGCCAGGACAATCTGGCGGCCTATGGCGACAGCGAACGTGATCAGGCGCATCGCTACGGCCGTACGAAAGACTTCATGCGGCTGGTACGGCGGCTCTGGACCGAGACGGATGTCACGTTCGAAAGCGAGCATTTCCGCGTCACCGGCTCGACCGTGACGCCCCGCATCACGCGACGGGGCGAGCGCCTCCACCCGCGGCTCTATTTCGGCGGAGCCTCCGAAGCGGCCGAGCGGGTGGCCGCAACCGAGGCGGACGTGCAGCTTTTCTGGGGCGAGCCGCTCGATGGGGTGGCGGAGCGGATCGCGCGACTGAAGCGGCTCAGCCGCGAACTGGACCGCGACCTGCCACCGCTGGAATTCGGTCTGCGGATCACGACGCTGGTGCGCGACACGACCGAGCAGGCGTGGGCCGACGCCGAGGCGAAGGTCGCCGAGATGGCGCATCCCGCGAAGCTGGACCCGTTGTGGGCGGCCGCGACCGGGCAGCGGCGGCTGCT
>JBEVNC010000124.1:0-9446 GCA_040508315.1 Sphingobium sp. | reverse complement strand
GATTGTGTCTTTCATGTCGCAATGTGGCAAGGATCACAGGTCGCTGGGTTAAGTCACTATATCTTGGATCGGCAATGACGCATCCTGAACGCATAGATTCTGGCCAGCCAATGGAAGGCCACCAAATTGCCAGTCTGCACCAAGCATTGATGACCATGCCGCTCGACACCTCGTCAAAGACCGCGCCAAGCTCCATTTGCGTCTATACTCGGGCCTGGCGGACATCGGGTACAGGGCTTTTTGCGCAGGAACTGGTCGATGGCCTGCTGAAAAGCGGCGTCAAGGTAACGTTCGTGTCGCCCGTGGTTGACAATGCCGAAATGGAGCAACCGCGCGACGGGCTAAGGCGCTTGCGCCCAGTACGCGAATTTGTCACGCCCGCTTTGCTGCCGGTCAGGGCGCTGCGATCCTTCATCCGTATCTTCGGCAGCATATTCTATCTGCTGCTCGCTCGAGTGAACAACCGTACCTTCATCATCACGATCCCCGATCCGCTGGCGTTCTTCATCCCCACCTTGTTCCTGCTGCGCCTGACGCGCGCGCGGATCATCTTCATTGCGCACGATCCCGTGCCGCATTGCTGGCGCTTTTCGAAGAGATGGCGCCGGTTCGAGAAGTTCGCGCATGAATCCTGCTATCGCCTGTCCGACACCATCGTCGTGCTGAGCGAAGCCACCCGCCTGAAGCTGCTCGAATTCTTCCCCCATGTGCGCAAGCCCGTCGAAGTCATCGAACATGGCGACTTCGCGTTCCGCCGGGTCACGCCGCCGCCGGGCAATGGGGGATTGCTCGTTTTCGGTACGCTGCGCCGCAACAAGGGTGTGCTCGAAGCCATCGCCGGATGCATCGCCGCCCATGCTGCGGGTGCACCGATCCGCCTCGTCGTTGCAGGCGAGCCTTATCGCGAAGAGCCCGGCTATGCCGAGCAATGCCGCGACCTGGCGGCCACCGCGCCGGAGGCCATCACGCTCCGCATGGGTTATGTCGACGATGCCGATCTACCCGGCCTGTTCGCGGAATGCGACGCACTCGTCATGCCTTATACGGAGTTCTTCTCGCAGAGCGGCGTGGCGCTTCTGGCTGCTTCCAACGCCCGTCCGATCATCGCCAGCCGCGCAGGCGGCATCGCCGCGTTGATCGACGAGGGCATGCCGTCGGTGGTCGTCGCACATCCCATCACCGCCGAAAATGTCTTCACCGCCGTCATGAAATTCCGCGAGACACCCAATGACGAATGGGTCCGTCGCTGCATGGAATATCGCGACCTGACCTTGCAGCGCAGGTCGTGGAAGGTCATCGCCGGACGCTATGCTGCGCTAGCGAAATCTTTGGGCGGCTAGGGCGCTATTGGGCTTGCGGCAGGTGCGAGATCGCGCCATACGCTTGCCCTGACAACATCGGTAGCGCCTACGGGATCGGCGGCGGCGACAAGCTGCCCGGCCGCCCGGCCGGAGAATCTGGACAATGCTGTTTACATCCGGACTGTTCCTGTTTGTCTACCTGCCGATCACCGTAACCATTTTCTTCCTGATCGCGCGATCCGCCGGCACGCGGGCCGCATCAGGCTGGCTCGCGGCGATGTCGCTGCTATTCTACGGCTATTGGGCGCCAGTCTTCCTCGCGCTGCTGCTCGGCTCCATATTGTTCAATTTCTTTGCCGGACTGACCATCGTCCGCAGTCTGGGGACACCGCGCGCCAAGGCCGTCCTGACCTTCGCGATCATCGTCGATCTGCTCGCGCTCGCCTTCTTCAAGTATTATAATTTCTTCACGGACAATGTGCGCGAGATCGGCATACCGCTGCCGATACTGGACGTGGTCCTGCCCATCGGCATCTCCTTCTTTACCTTCACCCAGATCGCCTATCTGATCGACGTGTATAAGGGGAAGGTGAAGGACGCGCATCTCGTCCACTACACGCTGTTCGTGACCTATTTCCCGCATCTGATCGCGGGTCCTATCCTTCACCATGCGGAAATGATGCCGCAGTTCGAGGATAAGAAGACCTATTCGATCAACCTGACCAACTTCTCCATCGGCGCCTTCTTCCTGCTCGCCGGTCTCGCCAAGAAGGTGCTGGTCGCGGACAATATCTCGCCCATCGCGGACCGTGCGTTTCAGGCCGCGGCTGTCGGCCAGGTCGGGTTCCTGCACGCCTGGGAAGGCGCGATCGCTTATGCGATGCAGATCTATTTCGATTTTTCCGGCTATTCGGACATGGCGGTCGGCGTCTCGCTGCTGCTCAACATCCAGCTGCCGTACAACTTCGCTTCGCCCTATCGCTCGACCAGCATCGTCGAGTTCTGGCGGCGCTGGCACATCTCGCTGTCGCGCTTCCTGCGCGACTATCTCTACATCGCGCTGGGCGGCAATCGTAAGGGCAATGCCCGCCGTTATCTCAACCTGTTCCTGACGATGGTGCTGGGCGGGCTGTGGCATGGCGCCGCGTGGACGTTCGTCATCTGGGGCACACTCCACGGGTCGTTCCTGATGCTCAACCATGGCTGGCGCTGGATCGCACAGAAGGCGGGTCTGGCGGGCAAGGGCGGCGTGCCGGGCATGGTGGTCGGCTGGGCGCTCACGATGCTGGGCGTGCTGATCGCCTGGGTGTTCTTCCGCGCGACCAGCGTGCATGAAGCCTTTGCCATGCTCCACGCGATGGCTGGTGCGGTGCCCAGCGTCGACCTGCTCGCCGGGCGGTCGCAGCATTGGCTGCTGCTGGCGGCGCTGGTGATCTTCACCGTCGCCATTCCCAACACCCAGACGGTCATCATGGAAAAGCTCAAGCCCGTCATCGACCGCCGCGCGCTGACGAAGCCCGCGGTGATCGTCTTCGGTCTCGGCATCTGGGCGGTGCTGGTCACCTGGCTCGCTCTCGTCGCGGCATCGCGTGAGAACGCGGCCTTCATCTACTTCAACTTCTAAGGGAGCGGCAGATGTTGAAGACGCTGATCCTCCTCGCCGCCGGTGTCGCGACCACCCTCGTGGGGGCGGAGGTCGCCTTGCGGGCGCTGCCGATCCCCAATGGCGGCGGCGCGGCCGAACCGTCGGAAAAATGGCCGACGCGCCGCCTGATCCCCGGCAACGACATCACCATGTCGTTCGGCTGGGACATGCAGCATGTCAGCCATGGCAAGGCCAATGCCGACGGCTTCTCGTCGCCTTTCGATTATAAGGATGGGGCGTCGGTCGGCGCGGTCATCGGCGACAGCTATGTCGAGGGCCTCAGCACCGCCGAGGACAAGCGGCTCTCCGCCGAACTGGCCAAGACCATGGGGCAGCCAACCGACACGGTCTATAATTTCGGCATCAGCGGCACCAGCCTGCCCCATTATCTGGGCATCGCCAACCTGATCGGCCCGCGTTACCGCCTGAAATGGGCGACGGTGATCATCACGGACCGCGATTTCGAGGAAGGCTTCGCGGCCCAGCCCGGCTTCTACCATTGGGGCAAGGGCGATGGCGCCGACCTGGTCTCCTATACGCCCAGCAAGACGCATGACGCCGCCTCCAACGTCGTGCGCGGCACCGCTTTGTATCGCTATATCAAGCTCAACCTTAAATTCGTGCCCAAGTCGCTGGTCGCCTCAGGGTTCGAGGGGGAGAATGCGGGCGGCGGCCATGGTTGTCCGCCAGCATCGCTTTCGGCGCAGGACAGGCATTTGCTTGGGCGATGGACGGATCGGATGGCCGACGCCCTCCACCTGCCCGCCCCCAGGGTCGCACTGGTGTTCGACAGCAACCGGGATCGCTTCAATCGTCCGGGCACGGGGGCGGGTTGCCCGACACGCGATCTGCTCGCCCGGCAATGGCTGGCGCAGGATGCCGCCCGCAAGGGCTATGCGGTGGTCGACGCCGCTCCGGTCTTCGAAAAGGCATGGTCGCGCGACCATATCCCCTTCGATCACTGGCCGCTTGATCGGCATTGGACCAGCTACACGAACAAGCTGGTTGCAGAGAGCATAGCCGATGCTTTACGCCAAGGCGGACGGCCGGCAGGGCAATAAGACGATCAGTTGGTCGGAATGAATTGGGGTTCGCATGGCGCGCTTGTTCTACATCTTGTTCATGGTCGCCATTGTGTCGATATTCATCATGAGCGCGTCGCTGCTCGATCTGGTGGGCTGGCAATTCACCGACGATAGCGGGCCGTTCATCACCCGGATGCATCCGGCGACCTACCTCATCGTCCTGACCACCATCATCGCTGCAATCGCCTTTCCGAACAAGGTGTTGCGTGCGATCAGCCAGCCCTTCTTCATTTTCTACAGCGTGGCCGTCCTGATTCTGTTCGGTCGGGCTATCGTCGCGATGCTGTCGGGCGTGACCGGCGGCGAATTGACGACCGTGGCCACGAACTTTTTCACGCCTGCCCTATTCTACATCTGTTCGCGCTGCGTGACGGGCGACGATCTGCGCAAGCTGGAAATCCCGATGCGCGGCTTCCTGGTCGTCAACTCGCTGATGGCGCTGGGCGAACGCGTGGCAGGGCATCGCTTCATACCGGGTTTTCTCGACAAGACGACCGATCCGCGCTCCGCCGCATTGGTCGGGCATCCGCTCAACGGGTCGATGCTGACCGGATTGATGCTGGTCTATCTGGTATCCGCACGGCGCACCGATAGCCCGATCACCCGTCGCTTCCCCGAAATCATGTTGCACGCCGCCGCCATGTTCGCGTTCGGTGGCCGCGCCGCACTGGTGTTCACGCCCGTCCTGCTGTTGTTCACCGCCGTGATCGGCGGACGCAAGGAGGGTGAAACCAACATCACCTGGCAGCAGCGCGCGCTCCCGATTGCGCTCGTCGTCATTGGCCTCAGCATGATCTTCATGCCCATCGACTTCGTCGACTCCACGCTGGACCGCTTCACGCAGGACAATAACAGCGCCGCGACCCGCAACGTCGCCGTCGAGCTTCTGTTGACGGTGCCCACGCACAACCTGCTGTTCGGCATGAACATCATCGACCGTGTGGCCATCACCACCTATTATGGCAGCCCGGCGGGCCTCGAACTGGCATGGGCGTCCTTGACCCTGACCTTCGGCCTTCTCGCTATCCTGCCGATGATGATCGGGCTTCCCTGGTTCCTGTGGAACATCACCAAGGGGCTTGATCGCTCCGCGCGTTTCATGCTGTTCCTGTTCCTCGTCGTGACCGCCGGTTCGCTGTCGTTCGGCGTGAAATCGTCGCTGATCGTTCAGTTCATGCTGATGACGATGATCCTCAGCCAGCGTAAACTCGCCAATAGCGGCGCGGCGCTGTTCACGAACTTCAGCCGCTCGCTTGAGCAGGAGAGACGACCCCGGAGCCGCGAACGCAATCCCGCGACCTGAACACGGTCGCACCGGCGCAGAGTGAAATGAAGGGGGCGACAACAGGCCCTTCATAAGCGAGGTTCGCGTTGCCGCGTCCCGCCGACGGGTTGCACGTCCACCGCGCCGAGCATGGCACCCCTGCCGTGCACATGAACTGGCCGCTTGATAGAGGCCCCAACGGGCACAGGCCAGTGATGGGGATCTATCCGGCCAAACGCTCGCGTGGGACGACGCGCCCCGCCTGACCGCTAAATTATCTCAGCAATTCAAATATTTGCATAACTCATGCTTCGGCAGGATTATCAAATATCAATTGCCTACCCGCGCCATATCACCCCGCCATCACATGGAAGGGATCACGCATGGATTTGAAACTGTCTGGCAAGCGCGCCATCGTTACCGGCGGCAGCCGCGGCATCGGCCGGGCGATTGCGCGCGCCTTGCTGCAGGAGGGCGTCGCGGTCGCCATCGTCGCGCGCGATGCAGACGCGCTGGAGGAGGCGCGCGCCGCGCTTGAGCAGGAGACGGGCGGCAAGGTGCTGGGCATCGCCGCCGACACGCGCGACGATGCCGCCGTCGATGCGCTCGTCGCCCGCGCGGTCAAGGGGCTGGGCGGCATCGATATTCTCGTCAACGGTGCGGCAAAGCCCGGCGCGCCGCCCGCCATAGCCGGCATTGCCGGCGTCGCATCCGACTATGCGCTGGACGAACTCAACACCAAATTGATCGGCTATCTGCGCACCGCGCGCGCCGTCGCGCCGCATCTCATCGCCAATGGCTGGGGCCGGATCATCAACATCAGCGGTCTCGCCGCGCGCCAGACCGGCAGCATCGTGGGATCGGTGCGCAATATCGGCGTCGCTGCGCTGACCAAGAATCTGGCGGACGAACTGGGGCCCAAGGGCATCAACGTGACCGTCGTCCATCCCGGCGCGACCCGCACCGAACGCACCGCGGTCACCGTCGCCGCGCGTGCAGCGGAATGGGGCGTGAGCGAGGAGGATGCCGAGAAACGCCTCTATGGCGCATCGCTGATCGGGCGCATCGTCGAGGCGGAGGAAATCGCCGATATCGTGACTTTCCTCGCCTCCCCCCGCAGCGCCGCGATCAACGGCGATGCGATTGCAGCAGGCGGCGGATCGGCGCGATCCATCCACTATTGATGGAGGGCACCAGATCTCAGGCGGGCAATCGCAGCCGATAGACATAGGCGTCGCCCCGGAACAATCCTTCTACATATTCCACCATTGCCCCGCTTTTGACATGGCTGCGTCGCTTGATCAGCAGGCATGGCAAGGGCGCATCGAAACCGAAAATCGCGCATTCCGAAGCGGTCGGCATGGCGGTCTCGATGGTCTGGTCACAATAGTCGAGGGGAAGGTTCACGCGCCCCAGTTCTGCATAGATGGAGGCGGCCGGGTCCGCCGCCTCCAACTGGGGCGCCACGTCGAGGCTGTACCACGCCGATTCAACCGTCAGTGGCTGGTCGTCGCCGGAGCGCACGCGCACCAGATGCAGGAAGCGGGCGTCGGAACGCAGGCCGAACAGGGACGCGATGGAGCGGTCGCATAATATCGTCCGCTCCAACACGCGGGTCGAGGCGACGCGCCCCATTTCCTCCATTTCCTGTGTGAACCCCTTGAGGCGATCCATGCCCGGCACCAGCCGCGCTGGCCGCTTGGCCTGAACCACGGAACCGCGCCGCCCCCGCCCACCCAGAAGCCCGCGCAGCCGCAGCGCATTATAGCTTGTCTGCACCGTGGCCCGACTGACGGACAGCGCCTCCGCCAGCCGCCGTTCGGGCGGCAGGGTAACGCCCGGCTGCAGCCGCCCTGCCACGATCAACGTCGCGATCTGCTCCTCCAACTGGACATAAAGCGGGTGGGACGCCTCGCGCATCAGCGATATCAGAAGGTGCAGCGGTTCATCCGCCGCATGGCTTTGCGCGAGGCTGCCTTCCGTCGCTGTCCCATCTTCGTCCATGCCGCAACTCGTATCGCGGTTGCGTCCGAACGACAATGCAGGCGAGAGTAGCGGCCATGTCGCTCCCAGTTCACCCGCATCGCTCCCCGCCAGTCTTCGTGATCGGCAGCCTCGTCGTCGCCTGCTGCGCACGGGTGCCGCGCTGCCCGGAACCAGGCGAATCCCTGCTGGCCACCGGCTTTATCATGGAACCGGGAGGCAAGGGTTTCAACGTGGCCCTCGCCGCCCATCGGCTCGGCGTGCCGGTGGACGGCGTGTTTGCCGTCGGCGACGATCCGCCCGGCGCCTTTATGCGCGCAGCATTTGTGGCGGCGGGACTGGACGAGGCGCTGATCTGCACCGTGGCGGCGGCGACAGGAGCGGGCGTCGGCCTGATCCAGGACGATGGCGACAACAGGATAGCCGTCTATCCGGGCGCGAACGCCCATTTGTCGGCGGAGCATGTGCTCGGCCGCGCGGACCGCGTCCGCAACGCCGGACTGGTCTTCGCCCAGTTCGAGGCGCCCGATGCGGCCATCGCCGAAGCCTTCGCACTGGCGCGCGCTGCGGGAGTGACGACAATGCTCAACCCCTCCCCCTATCGGCGGGTCCCGGATGCGATATTGGCGGCGACGGATATCATCGTCATGAACGAGCCGGAGGCAAAGGCGCTCGCTTTGGATCGCCTTTGGATTGGGGACGAGGATGGGCTGGCGGCATCATTGGCGGAGGCGGGCGTAGCGACCCTGGTCATCACGCGCGGCGCGCGCGGCGCATCGGCATGGCACAATGGGAAGCGCACGAATCAGCCCGCCTTTCCGGTGGCCACCATTGACAGCATCGGTGCAGGAGATGCCTTCGCGGGCGGCATGATCGCGGCGTTGATCCAAGGCAATGACATCGATCAAGCATTGCGCTGGGGCTGCGCAGCGGGCGCTATTGCAACCACTCAGCTCGGCTTGGCTCGGGCACTCCCTGCCGCAGCAGAAATTAGACAGATGCTTGATAACGCGTGGGATTTCTCGGGGTAGGTCGCGACGCCGCGAAAAGGCGCTCGCAATTTGGATCGGTTTTGGTATGCCTTCTCCCGCGACCCGAAGGGCTCCGCTCACCCATGAGCAGAGTTCTTTCCACTGACCCATCCGGTGCTCCGGGTGGGTCTTTTTTTGATCGAAAATGGTGCACCCAACTGGATTCGAACCAGTGGCCCCCAGATTAGGAATCTGATGCTCTATCCTGCTGAGCTATGGGTGCGCCGCCCTCTCCCCTAAAAGCAGCGGGCGGCGGGGTCAACGCGAACCGGCGTCAGTTGCGCTCGCCGGGCGGGACGACGGGGATGGGCAGGGGCGCAACCGCTATCCCCTCCTCGACCAGCGACTGCGCCTCGCGCGCATCGGCGATGCCGTGAATGCTCGACTTCGGCTCCTCGCCATAATGCATGGCGCGCGCCTTGTCGGCGAACTGGTTGCCGACCCAGGCGGAGTTCTCCAGCAACTGCGCCTGCACGCTCGCCAGCTTCTCGATCACGGCCTGCAACTTCGCGCTGTCTTCCGTGCCCATGGTCGCAACGGAGCGCCCTGTGCCGGGCGCGGCAGCGGGCGGCGTGTCCGGCCGCTGGTTGCCCTTGGCGCCGACCGCCGGAGCCATGATGGCCTTTTCCACCACCGGATCGTCGCACACGGGGCAGGACAGCAGGCCGCGCGCCTTCTGGCCCTCATAATCGCCAGAGGAACCGAACCACGCCTCGAAGCGATGGCGGTGGGAACATTGCAGGTCGAACACTATCATAGCATCGCCACATCGGGCGACGGACGCCGATGGTCAAGCGCGGGGATGCGCGCACGCACGTCGGCGACGCGGCTGAGGTCGATATCGATCACCGCCAGACCCGGCGCATCCTCCATATCGAGCAGTACCTCGCCCCATGGATCGATGACGAGACTGTGGCCGTAGGTCCGGCGCCCATCCGCATGCTCGCCGACCTGCGCCGCCGCGATCACATAGCAGCCGGCCTCGATCGCCCGCGCGCGCAGCAGCACATGCCAGTGCGCGATGCCGGTCGGCACGGTGAAGGCGGCGGGGATGGACAGGATCGTCGCGCCCGCATCGCTCAGCGCGCGATACAGGTCGGGAAAGCGCAGGTCGTAGCAGATGGACAGGCCCAGCGG
>JBEVNC010000071.1:0-19627 GCA_040508315.1 Sphingobium sp. | reverse complement strand
CATCGTCGCCCAGATCGCGCCAGAAGCGGGTCATCCCCGCCGGGCCGCCTATGCGTGCGAGCAACAGGTTGGCGGCGGCATTGTCGCTGACGGTCTGCGCAGCTTCCGCCAGTGCGAGGATGCTCAGCGAGCCTTTCCCCAGTGCCGCCTCGACCGCCGGACTATGGCCGACCAGATCCGATTTCGCCACTGGCACCAGCGCCGCGCCGTCCAATGTCCCCGCGTCGATCCGCGCCAGCACGGCGGCAGCCAGCGAGAATTTGAAAGTCGAGCACATGGTGAAACGTTCGTCGATCCGGTGCCCGACGATCTTGCCCGACTTGCCATCGAGAAAAGCCGCGCCCAGTCGCCCGCCGGAGTGCCCTTCCAGCGCGACCAGATAGTCGAACTCCGGCTCGGGTTTCAGGGTGCCGCCCGCCAGCAGCCGGGTGGCGGGACAGGCGGCCAGCGCCGCTGCGATCCCTGCGGCTCCGGCCAGAACGACCCGTCTGCGATCCATCATGCTCATAGGGGTTTCCTCGATGCCGACCTCATGGCGAACATGAATCCCGCCATGCCGACCTGCAACGCATGATTTCTGGATGGAGCCATCAGCGGGGCTGATGGTCAGCAGCTGCACGTCACTCCGCCGCGACCTGCTCGGTCGCCGCCTCGATCTCCGCCGCCTTCGCTTCGACCAGATTGACGATATGGTCGAGCATCGCCTCGCTCGACACATGATGGTCCGTCACGCCCGACAGATAGACCATATGCTTGCCGGCACCGCCGCCGGTGATGCCGATGTCGGTCTCGCGCGCCTCACCCGGTCCGTTGACGATGCAGCCCAGCACCGACAGCGAGATAGGCGTGCGGATGTGCTGGAGGCGATTCTCCAGCGCCTCGACCGTACGGATCACGTCGAAACCCTGCCGGGCGCAGCTAGGGCAGGAGACGACGCGGACGCCGCGCGTGCGCAGCCCCAGCGACTTCAATATCTCATATCCGACGCGCACTTCCTCTTCCGGCTCGGCGGAGAGGGACACGCGGATCGTGTCGCCGATGCCTGCCCAAAGGAGGTTGCCGATGCCGATGGCGCTTTTGACGGTGCCGCCGCGCTGCCCGCCAGCCTCGGTAATGCCCAGATGCAGCGGGCAATCGACCGCGTCGGCCAGCTGGCTATAGGCCGCGACCGCCAGGAAAGCGTCGGATGCCTTCACCGCGACCTTATACTCGTGGAAATCCTGGTCCTGCAGCAGCTTGATATGATCGAGCGCCGATTCGACCAGCGCGTCGGGGCAGGGCTCGCCATATTTTTCGAGCAGGTCACGCTCCAGCGACCCGGCATTCACGCCGATGCGGATGGAGCAGCCATTTGCCTTGGCCGCGTCCACGACTTCCTTCACCCGCGCCGACGAACCGATATTGCCGGGGTTGATGCGCAGGCACGCCGCGCCTGCATCGGCGGCTTCCAGCGCGCGCTTATAGTGGAAATGGATGTCCGCCACGATGGGCACGCGCGAGGCGCGCACGATCTGGCGCAGCGCGGCGGTGGATTCCTCGTCGGGGCAGGAGACGCGCACGATATCCGCCCCCGCCTCCTCGCACCGGCGAATCTGGTCGATCGTCGCCTTCGCATCGCTGGTCAGCGTGTTGGTCATCGTCTGCACGGTAATCGGCGCGTCGCCGCCGACGGGTACGGCGCCCACCATGATCTGCCGACTCTTGCGCCGCTGTATGTCGCGCCAGGGGCGAAGGCCGGGATTATGGTCAGACATCAGGAAACTCCGCACGGGACGACTTGTATTCGGCGCGCCTCATATAGCGCCTCCTTGCCCGTCCCGCCACCGTGCGATGGCGTCCCGCACTGCCGCGCCCCGGTCGCCATAGCGCCGCCATCGCCCGATGGAGATGTCGTAGATCGGCTTGCGCACCTGAAGCGAACTGGCGGTGCTGACCGGGGCGGCATTGCGGTCGAAGGACAGGCAGGCCGCGTCCCATTCCAGGCCCAGCCAGTCGATCAGGCGGCGGCTCTCGCCCTCCTGATCGGCGACGACTGCCTCATAGTGAACGGTTGCGACGCGCGGTGCCCCGGCACTGGCGACATGATCCATCAGTGCCTCGAACCGGGCGACGAAACGGGCGCAGTGCATCAGGTCGTAGGAATAGCCATAATAGCCGAACTCGGTCGCGAACAGCTGCCGGTAATTGGCAAAGGCGGTATCGCACGGGTCGCGCCGCACGATCAGCACCCGCGCCTCGGGCAGTGCGGCCAAGATATGGGCCACGTAGAAAAAGTTGAACGGCATTTTGTCGATGACCACGCCCGACCTGTAGCCCCGCGCCGCAAGGTCCGCGCGATAGCGGCTCGCAACCTCCGCCGGGTCGAACGGGGCGGCCAATGTCGCGGCATCCAGCACCATCGCCCCCGGCGTTCCTGCCGCCCGCTTGACCGCGTTGGACAGGCTGCCCAATTCACCCGCCGAACGGATTTCCGCATGGCTGGACAGGATGCGGTCGATCAGCGTCGTGCCGCTCCTTGGCATGCCGACCACGAACAGCGGACGGACGGGCGCGTCCACTGCCGCCGAACGGTCGATGGGGAGAGCCTGCAACGCCGCGAACAACGCGTCGGCTGCCGCCGGATCATGGCTCGCCTCGGCGGCCTTTGCCGCCTTGGCGCGGTCCAGCCAGTCCAGCGCTCCCCGGTCGTCGCCCAGGCCCTCCGCAATGCGTGCGGCGCTATGCCCGAGTTGGAGCGCTGCATCGGCATCCAACGCCTTGGCGAACAACCGCTCCGCCTCGGCCAGTGCAGCGGCATTGGGCGGATCGAGCTGCGCCAGCGCCAACCGCGCGCTGTGCCGCATCGGGTCGAGCACCAGCAATCGCCGGAAACTCTCCCGAGCGCGCGGCAGGTCGCCGCAAAATTGCGCAGTGATGGCAAGGTTGTAGAGCATCTCGGCCGATTCCGGCATCGCCCGCACCGCCGCCGCCATATAGGGGAGCGCCGCCTCCGCCCGGCCCGCCCGGACCAGCAGCACGCCGATCATGTCGGCCAAACGCGGTTCGGCGGGGACGGGAAGCGCGGACAGGCGGGTCGCGGCCTGCTGCACCCTCGCTTCATCGCGATCCAAGAGCGCGGCGCGTCCGGCGACGATCAGGCCGAGCAGCGCATCGCCATCCAGCGCCAGCGCCTTTTCCGCCAGATCGCGCGCCTTGGCGCCATTGCCGCCTTCCAGCGCAATTGCGGCCATGACGGACCATGCCGCCGCATTGCCGCGATCTTCGGCCAGTTGCCGAAGCGCCGCGTCATAGGCGCCGCGCAGGTCGCCGGAAAGCAGGCGCAGGAGGGTAGCATCATCGCTATCCATCTGAAAAGGCGCATCTTGGCGTATTGCCGGGTCCGTTCGTGCTGGCACCTATGTCCCTTCATCTTTCGGGGAGATATCAGGATGAGCGCTTCCATTCGCCGCCGCAAGCCGATGTTGATCGGCCTGTTGATCGCGGGCACGGCCCTGACCACCCCCGCCCTTGCGCAGGAAGCGCCAGCGGAGAGCGACGACAACACCATCGTCGTCACCGCGACCCGTCGCAACGCCACCGTCCAGACCGCGCCGATCAACATCTCCGCCATCGGCACCGACGAGATCAGGTCGCGCAATGTCGGCAATCTGCGCGAAATGGCGCGGCTGGTGCCCGGTATCTCCATCCTGGACCAGGGCAGCCGCAACAATACCCCGATCATCTTTCGCGGCCTGAACGCAACCGCGCTCAGCAGTTTCGACGGCGATACGGACGGCGGCGGCACCGTCGCCACCTATGTCGGCGAAGTGCCCTTCTTCGTGAACCTGCGCGTCAACCAGGACATGGAGCGGGTCGAGTTCCTGCTCGGGCCGCAGGGTACGCTCTACGGCGCGGGTACGCTGGGCGGCGCGATCCGCTACATCCCCAAGCGACCGCAGTTCGACGCCGTGAGCGGGGAGGCGCGCGCGGAGGCCTATGCCTTCGACAGCAGCGATGGCATCAGCACGGATACCGGCGCCACGGTCAACCTGCCGCTGGGCGAGGTGCTCGCCTTTCGCGGGTCCATCGATTATCTCAACGGCAAGGGTTTCATCGACCAGCCTTTCGCCGTGCAGCAGGTAGGGGTCAGCAACCCCAATGACACCGGCAATTATGCCGCGAACATGAAGCGGCTGAAGGACGTCAACACCGACGACACCATCTCGGCCCGCGCTGCGATCCGCTTCAAGCCGTCGGATGCGTTCGACGCCAACCTGACCTATTATTACCAGAAATCGCGCACCAACGGCCGCCAGTTCTCACAAGCCCGGCTGTCCAATTTTCCGGTCGCTCTCGGCCCCTATGAATCCGCATTGCGCGTGGCCGAACCCAATGAGCGCGAATCGCAGCTGGTGGCGCTGGAGGCGGAGCTGGACCTTGGCTTTGCCAAGCTGGTTTCCGCCAGCAGCTATGGCCGCACCACGGAAGAAGGCAGCCGTGACCAGACCGACCTGCTGATCGGCCTGGAATATAGTTATGAGCTGTTTCCCTCCTTCACCGCCTTCACGCAGGAAACCGGCAAGATCCAGACATGGACGCAGGAATTGCGGCTGGTGTCGCAGTTCGACGGGCCGTTCGGCTTCATCGTCGGCGGCTATTATAACCGCAAGAAGACGGACGAGCTCAGCAATGAATATACGCCGCTCTACGCGGAATATCTCGGCGGGGTGCGGCCCGACGCGCTGGAATATAGCGCGCCCAGCAACAGCAATCTGCGCGAACTGGCCGCCTATGGCGAACTGAACTACCAGATCACCGACGCCTGGCAGGTGACGGTCGGCGGGCGCTATTATAATTACAAGCGCCGCTCCGCCTCCGCGACCGACCTGCCGCTGTTCGAAACAGTCTTCAACGGCCGCGAACCGGTGGACGCGATCATCTACGAATATGAAAACACGTCCCAGAAGGACAATGGCTTCCTCTACAAGGTCAACAGCAGCTATAAATTCTCACCCGACGTCATGGTCTATGCGACCGCGAGCGAGGGGTATCGCATCGGCGATTCCAACGGCATCGTGCTGTGCCAGAATACAGGCGAGACCCAGAATGTCTGCGGTCAGGCCAGCGAGCTGGAATATAAGCCGGACAAGACCCGCAATTACGAGGTCGGCCTCAAGACCCAGTGGTTCGACCGCAAGCTGACCCTCAACATCGCCGGTTACTGGATCGAATGGTCCGACCCGCAGGTGGATTCAGCGACGCAGATCGGCCTTGCTCCCATCACCATCAATGGCGCCGGGGCCCGATCGCGCGGTGTCGAACTGTCGTTCGATGCGAAGATGACCCCGCGCTTCTCCCTGCGCGGCAATTTCGCGCATATCGATGCGGAGCTTACCGACCTATCGCCGCGCCTGATCGCGCTGATCGATCCGCCGGGCTTCAAGGGCCGGGACGAGAATGGCGACACGCTGGGCGGCGCGCGCTTCATCGACGGCCAGCCCGGCGACCGCCTGCCCGGCAGCCCGCAATTCCAGGGGTCGGTCTTTGCGGACTATGTGATGCCGGTCGGGTCGGACTGGGAGCTCGGCCTGTCCTACGGCGTCTATGCGCAGGACGAGGTGCTGACCCGCGTCGGCGGGCGCGGCGGCGGCCTCACCCTGCCCGGCTTCGATTCGCACAGCGCGTCGGTCAGCCTGAGGGGCAAGGGCTGGACCTTCTCCGTCTATGCGGAAAATCTCTGGAATGCATATATCGAGACGGGCGTGCGCGGCACGCCGCTGTTCGATCAGGCGGTCGCGGACGAGGATGGCGATCCGGTCTATGCGCGCACCTATGGCACCTTCGTCGCGCCGCCGCGCCGGGTAGGAATCAAGCTGGTGAAGTCGATCCCGTAAGCGGGGTCATCGATTCAAACCGTGAAGCTTTCCCCGCACCCGCATGCGCCCTTGGCATTGGGGTTTGCGAACACGAAGCCGGCGGTGAAATCATCCTCCACCCAGTTCATGCTCGACCCGATCAGATAGAGCACCGACGCGCCGTCGATGTAGAAGACGCCGCCGGGGGTCACGATCTTCTCGTCGAACTTCGCTTCCTCGGTCACATAGTCGACCGAATAGGCAAGGCCCGAACAGCCGCGCCGGGGCGTAGAGAGCTTCACGCCGATGGCCCCCTCCGGCGCGCGCGCCATCAGGTCCGCGATCCGCTGCTCGGCGGTGGCGGTCAGGGTCACGGCGGCGGGCCGTGCGCGGGTCTTGGTCTCGGTCGTCATCGTCGTCTCCCTCTTGGCCCCTCCCGCAAGCAGGAAGGGTCGGGGTGGGCATGGCTGGCACATCGCTTGCCTCTAGCCCACCCCCGGCCCCCTCCCGCTGGCAGGAGGGGGAGAGTCATCACAGCATGCCCAGTTCGAGCTTCGCCTCGTCCGACATCTTCTGCGGGTCCCATGGCGGGTCCCACACCAGATTCACCTCTGCATTGCCGACGCCCGGCACCGATCCTACGCGCAGTTCCACTTCGGCGGGCATGGATTCGGCAACGGGGCAGTGCGGCGTCGTCAGCGTCATCGTCACGGCGGCATGGCCGTCCGCACTGACGTCGACGCCGTAGATCAGACCGAGATCGTAGATATTCACCGGAATCTCCGGATCGAAGATCTCGCGCAGCGCCTCGATGATCGCCTCATAGACCTCACCGCCCGGCTCGCCCGGTGTTGCGGCGGCGGGCTTTTCCTGAAGGAAGCCGTCGAGATAGTCGCGCCTGCGGGCGGGCGGCGGCGGGGCGTCCGCATCCTCGACGCGCGCGCGCGGCGGCGGGGCGACGCCTTCTACTTCCTCGACAGCGATCCGACGTTCTTCCGTCATCCGAAAATCTTCCTTACCCGTTCCATGCCCCGCGCCAGCGCCGCAACATCGCTCTCGTCGCTGTAGACGCCGAAGCTCGCCCGCGCGGTGGCGGGGACGCCCAGTGTCTCCATCAACGGCTGCGCACAATGATGGCCAGCGCGGATGGCGACGCCGCTCTCATCCAATATGGTGCCGATATCGTGGGGATGAACCCCCTCCATCGCGAATGACACGATGCCCGACGCATCGTCCGGCCCGAACACGCGCACGCTGTTGATGCCCGACAGCATGTCGCGCGTCGCCCTGACCAGTCCCGCCTCATGCGCGGCGATGCGGTCGAGGCCGATGGTCTCCACATAGTCGATGGCCGCCGCCAGTCCGATCGCCTCGACGATCGCGGGCGTTCCTGCCTCGAACCGGGTCGGTGCGGGAGCGTAGGTGGTCCTGGCGAAGGTCACGCGGTCGATCATCGACCCGCCGCCCTGCCATGGCGGCATGGCCTGCAGGATCTCGCCCCGCGCCCACAGCACGCCGATGCCGGTCGGACCATAGAGCTTGTGGCCCGAGAAAACGTAGAAATCGCAGTCGATGGCCTTCACGTCCACCGCCATGCGCGGCACGGCCTGGCAGCCGTCGACCAGGAACTTAGCGCCGACCCTATGGGCAATGTCCGCCGCGCGCCGTGCATCGAGTGTCGACCCCAGCACGTTGGACACATGTGCCAGCGCAACCAGCTTGTGCCGCTCCGTAATCATCGCTGCCATGGCATCGAGGTCGATGCGGCCGTCGTCCGTCAGCGGGATCACGTCGATCTCAGCGCCCACCCGCTCGGCGATCAATTGCCACGGCACGATATTGCTGTGATGTTCGAGCGTCGAGAGGAGGATGCGGTCCCCCGCCTTGAGGTTCGCCGCGCCCCAGCTTTGCGCGACCAAATTGATCGCCTCGGTCGCGCCGCGCACGAAGACGATCTCCGCCTCCTCGCCATTGACGAACCGCGCTACCCGTCGCCGCGCAGCCTCATAGGCCAGCGTCATGTCGGCCGAGCGCGAATAGACGCCGCGGTGGACCGTCGCATAGTCGCGGCCCAGTGCATGTGTCACTACGTCGATCACCTGCTGCGGCTTTTGCGACGTCGCGCCGGTGTCGAGATAATGCCATGGCTTGCCGTCGGACGTCAGCAGGCCGGGGAAGTCGGCGCGCACGTCGATGGCGGCATCGAGGACGCTCATGCCAAAGCCTCCATCTTGCCCAGCGCCGCCGCCTCGAACCGTTCACGGTCGGTTTCGTCCGCCATGTCGTCGAACAGCCCGGCGATGAACGCCTGCAACAACAGCCGCTGCGCCGTCGCAGGGTCCAGCCCACGCGCCGCACAATAGAATAGCGCGACCTTGTCCAGTTCGCCCACGGTCGCGCCATGCGCGCATTTCACGTCGTCGGCGAAGATTTCCAGCTCCGGCTTGGCGTTCGCGGTGGCCGTGCGGTCGAGCAGCATCGCCTTGACCGACTGCACCGAATCCGTCTGCTGCGCGCCGCGCGATACCGCGACCTTGCCCAGATAGCTGCCGGTCGCGTGACCCGCCAGCACGGAGCGAACGGTCTGGCGCGACACCGCCTCAGGCTCGATATGGCGGACGGTCGTGACGACTTCGAGCGTTTGCTCGCCCCCGCCGATGATCGCAGCCTTGAGGTCGAAGCGCGCGCCCCTGTGCAGCGTCACGTCGAAGGTCACGCGGCCCAGCGCGCCGCCGATATTGAGCAGGTGGAAGTCGAACGACCCACCCTCGGCAATGTCGATGACATAGTCGCGGATGACGACGCCATCCGATTGCTGCAGCAAATGCTGCGCAGCATGCGCGCCGGAAGCGACGGTGATCTGCTCAGGCACGGCGACGGGCCAGACGGTCGCGGCAGCCGCGACGTCGCTATAACGCCAATCCTCGGACTTGCGGGTCGGGAGAGCGTTCACCCTACCACCTCCGCATAGCCCTCACGCTCGAGCTCGAACGCCAGTTCCGGGCCGCCCGACTTCACGATCCGCCCGGCCGCGAGCACATGGACGAAGTCCGGCTTCACATAATCGAGCAGCCCTGATAATGGGTGATGAGCAGCACCGCCTTGTCGGGCTTGCGCATGATCATGTTGATGCCGTGGCCGACGACCCGCAGCGCGTCGATGTCGAGACCGCTGTCGGTCTCGTCCAGGATCGCCATCTTAGGGTCGAGAATGCCCATCTGGACCATCTCGGCCCGCTTCTTCTCGCCGCCGGAAAAGCCGACATTCACGGGGCGCTTGAGCATCTCCATGTCCATGCCGAGCAGACCCGCCTTTTCCTTGGCCAGCTTGATGAAAGCACCGCCCGACAGCGGCTCCTCGCCGCGAGACTTGCGCTGGCTGTTGAGCGCCTCGCGCAGGAATTGCAGGTTGGAAACGCCGGGAATTTCGACGGGGTATTGGAAACCGAGGAATAGCCCTGCGGCAGCGCGCTCATGCGGTGCCATGTCGAGCAGGTCGGCCCCTTCGAGGGTCGCCGAACCGCCGGTGACTTCATAGCCGGGGCGACCGCCGAGCGTATAAGCCAGCGTCGACTTGCCAGCGCCGTTCGGCCCCATGATCGCGTGAATCTCGCCGGGGTTGATGGCGAGGGTCAGACCCTTGAGGATGGGCTTGTCGGCGACGGTGGCGTGGAGGTTGTCGATTTTCAGCATCTAGTTTCTCAGTTCCGCGATGTCGCGAATGTCATTGGAGCCTGCGTGCGTCACCCCGGGCTTGATCCGGGGTCCCGCTACGTCCAGCGCGAAGGAATGAGCGGGATGCCGGATCACGTCCGGCATGACGGGTATGGAGTAGATGGAAATCACCCCACGCTCCCCTCAAGGCTGATCCCGAGCAGCTTCTGCGCCTCGACCGCGAATTCCATCGGCAGTTGTTGCAGCACTTCCTTCGCGAAGCCGTTGACGATCAGCGCCACCGCTTCCTCCTGCCCCAGCCCGCGCTGCATGGCGTAGAACAGCTGGTCGTCGGAAATCTTCGACGTCGTCGCCTCATGCTCGATGGTGGCGGTCGGGTTCTTCACCTCGATATAGGGCACGGTATGCGCGCCGCTTTCCGAGCCCAGTAGCAGCGAGTCGCACTGGGTGAAGTTGCGCGCATTCTCCGCGCCCGCGCCGACGCGCACCAGCCCGCGATAGGTGTTGTCGCTATGGCCCGCGCTGATCCCCTTCGACACGATGGTCGAGCGGGTGCCCTTGCCATTGTGGATCATCTTGGTGCCGGTATCGGCCTGCTGATAATTGTTCGTGACCGCGACCGAATAGAATTCGCCGACGCTATCCTCACCGTTCAGCACGCAGGACGGGTATTTCCACGTGACCGCGCTGCCGGTCTCGACCTGCGTCCACGATACCTTGGACCGCGCGCCCTGACACAGCGCTCGCTTGGTCACGAAGTTGTAGATGCCGCCCTTGCCCTGCGCATCGCCGGGATACCAGTTCTGCACGGTCGAATATTTGATCTCTGCATCGTCGAGCGCGACCAGTTCCACCACGGCGGCATGCAACTGGTTCTCGTCGCGCATCGGCGCGGTGCAGCCCTCCAGATAGGAGACATAACTGCCCTTGTCCGCGACGATCAGCGTCCGCTCGAACTGACCCGTATTCTCCGCATTGATCCGGAAATAGGTGCTCAACTCCATCGGGCACCGCACGCCTTCGGGCACGTAGACGAATGTCCCGTCGGAGAAGACCGCACAGTTCAATGTGGCGAAATAATTGTCGTGCATCGGCACGATCTTGCCGAGCCAGCGCCTGACCATATCGGGATATTCGCGGATCGCCTCGCTGATCGAGCGGAAGATGACGCCCGCCTCCTCCAGCTCCTTGCGGAAGGTGGTGGCGACCGACACGCTGTCGAACACCGCATCGACCGCGATCTTGCGCGACGACTTCACCCCCGCCAGCACTTCCTGCTCGGCAATAGGGATACCCAGCTTTTCGTAGGTGCGGCGGATTTCGGGGTCGAGATCGTCCAGCGAATCCAGCTCGATCTTCTTCTTGGGCGCCGCATAATAGTACGCGTCCTGGTAATCGATCGGCGGCACGTTGAGCTTTGCCCAATCGGGCGCGGTCATGGTCAGCCAGTGGCGATAGGCCTTCAGCCGCCACTCCAGCATCCATTCGGGCTCGTTCTTCTTGGCCGAGATGAAGCGGACAGTGTCCTCGCTCAGCCCCTTGGGCGCGAACTCCTGCTCCACGTCGGAGGAGAAGCCCCACTCATAGTCGGAGACGCGCGCGGCGGCGGCCAGCGCTTCCTGATTCTTGACGGGCGCGCTCATGCTGTCGCTCCGTTGGCGATAGGGGCGGACAGGCTCGCGAGCGAGACATGGGCGAGCGCGCCGCGCACCGCCTCGTTCACCGGCGACCAATGCGGCTTCACCGCGCACAGCGACTCGCGCTCGCAAACATGGATGCCCTCCACGCAAGCGGTCAGCGCGATGGGGCCTTCCACTGCCTCCACCACATCGGCCAGGCTGATCTCGGCGGCCGGGCGCGTCAGACGGATGCCGCCCCCCGCACCGCGCGCGGAGTTGAGCAGACCAGCGCGGGTCAGCAGGCTGACGAGCTTCTGCGCGGTCGGCACATGGATGCCGGTCGCAGCGGCAAGCTCTGCCGCGTTCACCAGCGGCTCGCCGCAGCAGCGGGTGGACGCCGCCTGCATCAGCACGACCGCCTGATCTGAAAGGCTTGAAAGACGCAAATTGTCCTCGATTAAATCGGAGTGATCCGTTCCGATTGCGCATGTGGCGACGGACTGCCGTTCGATCAAGGCTTTTCTGGCCATCGTCCGCCCCATCACCACTCCCGCCCGGCGCGTTCGTCGAAGGCGGTGCGCGCCTGCTCGATCTGCGCGACATTCTCCGCCACCCATTTGCCCAGCCCGATCACTGGCACCCGCAGCGAGTGGCCGAGCGGGGTCAGCGCATAGTCGACGCGCGGCGGAATGCTGGGCGTCACTGTCCGGTCGACCAGCCCGTCGCGCTCCAGACTGCGCAGGGTAAGCGTCAGCATCCGCTGGGAAATGCCGTCCACCAGCCGTTTCAGTTCGTTGAAGCGGCGCGGGCCACTGGCCAGGATCATCACGATCAGGATGCTCCATTTGTCGCCGACACGGGCCAGGACCTGGCTTACCGTGCGGCATCCGGACTGAATGTCCGCAGGATCGGGAGTGTCGTGCGGGTCGATCACCACATTGGCCACGGTTTCGGGCGCGCGTTCCGCCAGGGCGGTTACATCCATGTGCTCGGGTGACAAGTTTGTGCCTCCTTGCGGGCGATCTGCAACGGTTACATATCCCGCCTACGGTTACTGATATATACCGGAAGGGAACGGAAATGAAGATACTCCACATCGATTCCAGCATCACCGGCGAACATTCGGTGAGCCGCCAGTTGACCGCGTCGGTCGTCGCCAAGTTCACCGCCGCCGATCCGAGCGCCGAGATCGTCCGGCGCGACCTTGCCGCCGATCCGCTTGCCCATCTCGACCTGCCCGCGCTCGGCGCGGCGGAGAGCGCGGCAATCCTCGACGAATTTTTCACGGCCGACGTCGTCGTGATCGGCGCGCCCATGTATAATTTCACGCTGCCGACCCAGCTAAAGGCGTGGATCGACCGCATCCTGATCGCCGGCAAGACGTTCGCCTATACGGCCGAGGGGCCCAAGGGTCTGGTGAGCGGCAAGCGCGTCATCGTCGCCATAGCGCGCGGCGGCTTTTACGGCCCCGGCGCGGCGCTGGAGCATCTGGAGACGTATCTACGCGACGTGTTCGGTTTCATCGGCCTGACGCCCGAGTTCGTGGTGGCCGAAGGGATCGCGGTCGGTCCGGAACAGCGGACCATCGCGCTGGGGCAGGCGGACGCCAGCATCCGCGCACTGGCGGCCTGACGATCAACGGGGATGATGGCGATCACGCCGTCATCCCCGTGCGCACATGGTCAGAACGGCACGTCGTCGTTCAGATCGTCGTCGAATGCCGGGGGCGGAGCAGAACGGCCACTGCCGCCGGACGACCGGCCGCCGCCGAAGCCGCCACCGCCGCTCCCGCCGCCATAGCCGCCGCCCGAACCGCCGCCGAAATCATTGCCATAGGAGTCGCCGCCGCTCGAACGGCCGCCGCCCGAACCACCGCCGCCGCCAGCAGCGCCGCCCGGTCCGTCGAGCATCACCAGCTTGGCGTCGAAGCCCTGCAGCACGACCTCGGTCGAATAGCGGTCGGCGCCGCTCTGGTCCTGCCATTTGCGGGTCTGGAGCTTGCCTTCGATATAGATTTTGCTGCCCTTGCGCAGGAAGCGCTCGACCACGCCGACCAGCCCTTCGGAAAAGACGGCGACGGTGTGCCACTCGGTCTTTTCCTTGCGGTCGCCCGAATTGCGGTCCTTCCACTGCTCGGACGTGGCGATGCGCAGATTCGCAACCTTGCCGCCATTCTGGAAGCTACGGACTTCCGGGTCCGCGCCCAGATTTCCGACCAGAATGACCTTGTTGACGCTACCTGACATTGTTCTCTCCACGGAGCCGGTTTCCGCGACCAGAGCGCGGCGAATGATCCCGTCGCTTACAGGGTGAGGCACCAATCCGGCAAGGGGTCAAAGCCCCAAGGCCGTCGCTGTCCAGAACACCACGCCCGACGCGATATAGGCCATGCCGAGCAGATAGACGACCATGAAGGTCGGCCATTTCCACCCATTGGTCTCCCTCCGCGTGACCGCGATGGTGGAGATGCACTGCGGCGCGAACACGAACCACGCGAGGAAAGACAGGGCGGTCGGCAGCGACCAGCGGCCCGACAGGCGCTGGGTCAGGCTGCGCTCGGTCTTGACCTCATCCCCGCCCGCATCCTCGATGGAATAGGCGGTGGCGAGCGCGGCAACCGCGACTTCCCGCGCGGCGATGGCGGGAATGAGCGCGACGGCGATCTCATCGTTGAAGCCGATCGGCTCCAGCACCGGCTCGATGACGGCGGCTATGCGGCCCGCCGCGCTATATTTGATCGGGCTGATGCCGCTGCCTTCGGGCGCCTTGGGATAGCTGAGCAACACCCACAGGACGACGGTGGTCACGAAGATGATCGTGCCCGCGCGCTTCAAAAAGATCACGGCGCGCTGCCACAGGCCGAGTGCGATGTCGCGCAGCAGCGGCATCTGATATTTGGGCAATTCCATCAGGAAGCCGCCGCCGCCGCCCTTGGTCACGGTCATTCGCAGGGCGAGGGCCGCGACGAACGCGCCGACGATGCCCGCCACATAGAGGATGAACATCACCAGCCCCTGCAAGCCGATGCCGCCCCATACCTGCCGCGCCGGAATGAACGCGGCGATGATGAGCGCATAGACGGGCAGGCGCGCCGAGCAGGTCATGAGCGGCGCGATCAGGATGGTGGTCAGCCGGTCCTTAGGATCGGAAATGGTGCGCGTCGCCATGATGCCCGGCACCGCGCAGGCGAAGCTGGAGAGGAGAGGGATGAACGCACGGCCCGACAGGCCGACACGCGTCATGACTCCATCCATCAGGAAGGCGGCGCGGACCATATAGCCCGTTCCCTCCAGCATCAGGATGAAGAAGAACAGGATCAGGATCTGCGGCAGGAATACGATCACCGACCCGACGCCCGCGATCACGCCCTGCACGAGGAAATCCTTGACCACGCCGTCGGGCAGCGCGCCGCTCACCGCTTCCTCAATGGCGGCCAGCGCGCCCTCGATCATCGCGACGGGCACTTCGGACCATGTGAACACGGCCTGGAACATGATGAACAGCAGGGCCAGCAGCAGGGCCATGCCCGCGACCGGATGCAGCGCCACCTTGTCGATGGCGCCGGTCAGGCGACGCGAGGGGGTTTCGGAGACGATGGCGCGCCGAGCGATGCGCTGCGCCTCCTTCTGGATTTCGGCGAAACTGCCGATGGTCTTGCGCGCACGCAGCGGCACCGCGGCGACGGGCAGCATCTGCGACAGTTCGACGCGCAGATGGTCGAGGCCGCGCTTCCTGACCGCCACGGTCGGGATGACCGGCACGCCGAGATCGTCGGCGAGGCGCGCGGCGTCCAGTTCCAGCCCGTCACGCGTCGCGAGATCGACCATGTTGAGTGCGACGACCGTCGGCAGGCCGAGCGCGACCAGTTCGAGCGCGAAGCGCAGGTGATTGTCGAGATTGGCGGCATCGACCACGATCACCAGCGCATCGGGCATGCGCTCGCCAGCCTGCTTGCCCAGGATGACGTTGCGCGTCACTTCCTCGTCGGGGCTGGTAGGGTCGAGGCTGTAGGTGCCGGGCAGGTCGACCAGATCGACGATGGCACCGTCATCGAGCGCGAGGCGGCCGACCTTTCGCTCGACGGTGACGCCCGGATAATTGCCCAGTTTCTGGCGGGCGCCGGTGAGCGCGTTGAACAGCGCGCTCTTGCCGGCATTGGGATTGCCGACGAGCGCGACCAGCGGTTGGGCGCTCATGAGGGGAGGATGCCCTCGCCGGCGGCAGTGGTCGCGACCTCGATGGCGGCGGCATGCTTGGCCCGCATGCCGATGGTCATGCGGCCGATGCGGCAGGCGACGGCACCGCCGCCGAAAATGCCGCCGCGGTGCATCAGTTCGATGCTCGCGCCTTCGCAGATACCATATTCACGCAGGCGCTGGCCTTCGGAGGGGGACATAAGCGTCCAGTCGATCCGGTCGATATAGGCCGGTCGCCCCTGCGGTAACTCATCCAGACGCAAACTCACACCCTTCCGCCAAATCCTGCGACCGATTATCAATAGACCGGTCGTTCGTGTGCTTCAAGGGCGCATCGGCCGGTCAGGCCCGGTAGCGCAGGCGGCCAAGAAAGCGGGCAGGATTGAAATGCATGTCGGGGTCGCGGCGAAAGCGTGCCTTTGCTTTCTCGAACCGGGCGACGCCCTGCAATCGGCGGGCGAGGAAGGCGCGTGTGTCCGCCCAGCCCTCGCTCTCGTCATTGACGAAATAGAGCAGGGTCGCGGCATAGATGGCCGAGAGGGTGACGCGCTTGGTATAATGGTTGAGGTCGGCGGAGACATCGCCCGCCGCCCGCCACATCGCATCCGCCGCGCGCCAGCCCAGCCGCCCGGCGGCACGCAGATTCTGCGGCATGGCCAGGATCGCCTGCGCGCGCCGGAGAGCCTCCCGGCGAGGCGCGAGGATGGCGAGGCGCGCCTCGACGAGCGCGCCGATGCGCGGACCGACGCGCATGCCAGCGAGCGTTTCCGGCGACAGGTCGGCGTTCATCTGCGCATCCACGCTCGCGAACCAGGCGTCGATCATGACGAGTGCACCGCCGTCGAAGGCGAAGGCCACGACGTCGGCATCGGTGCCGCTTTGCGCCGCCGTCGCCTCCAGCGCGCGCGCGGACCAGCCGTCGAACGCTGCATTATCCGCCACGATGGGCGCGAGGCGCAGGCGGAGGTCGTCGAGGGTTTCTGTGCCGGTCATGCCTTATATACTAGCGCGGCTGTCGGCCGATGGGAACCGCGCGTCCATCACGACCATGTCACGCGCGGCGGCAGGCTCATCAGAATCGCGTCGATATTGCCGCCGGTCTTGAGGCCGAACAGCGTGCCGCGGTCGTGGACGAGGTTGAATTCGGCATAGCGGCCGCGCCATTCCAGCATCTGCTGCTCCTCCTCCGCCGAGAAGGGCATGTCCATCCGCTTGCGCACCAGCGCCGGGAAAATGGCGAGGAACGCCTCGCCCACCGCGCGGGTCAGCGCGAAATTGGCATCGAAGTCGCCTTCCAGATGGTCGTAGAAGATGCCGCCCACGCCGCGATGGACGCCCCGGTGGGGGATGTAGAAATAATCGTCCGCCCATTTGCTGTAACGTTCGTAATAGTCCGGCCCATGCGCGTCGCACGCCGCACGAAAGGCGTCGTGGAAGGCGGCCGTATCCTCCGCATAGGGGAGTGGCGGATTGAGATCCGCGCCGCCGCCGAACCAGCGCTTGGTCGTGGTCAGAAAGCGCGTGTTCATGTGGACGGCGGGAACGTGCGGATTGGTCATGTGCGCCACGAGGCTGATGCCGGTCGCGCAAAAGGCCGGATTTTCCGCCGCGCCGTGGATGGTCCGCGCGAAATCGCCATTGAGGTCGCCGCCGACGGTGGAGACGTTCACGCCCACCTTCTCGAACACGCGGCCCTTCATCACGCCGCGCATGCCGCCGCCGCCCTTGCCCTCCGGGTCGTCCTCGCGATTCCAAGGGGTGTAGGCGAAGGCCGCATCGCTGCCCGCTTCGCGCTCGATCGCCTCGAACGCGGCGCAGATGCGGTCGCGCAGCGATTCGAACCAGGCGCGCGCGGCCTGCTGCTGCTCGTCCAACAGGATCATTCGGGGAAACCTCTCGTCTGTCTCAATGCTTCGCCCAGCGCGATGCCAGCGGCCATGCCCAGGTTCAAGGAGCGAAAGCCCGCAGCCATGGGGATCCTGACCCGCGCATCGGCGCGGTCCTGAACATGGTCGGGCAAGCCCGCGCTCTCCCGCCCCATTATAAGAATGTCTCCGGGCAGGAATTCGGTGTCGTGCAGCGGGGTCGAACCCTTGGCCGTCATCGCGATCAATCGCGCGCCATCGCTCAGCCGCGCGGCGACGAATTCGTCGAAATCCGTATGGCGATGCACGTCGGCGGCAGCGCCATAATCCATCGCTGCGCGCTTGAGTTGTTTATCGGACCATGCGAAGCCGCACGGCAGGACGATGTCCACCGGCACGGACCAGCATGCCGCCAGCCGCAGGATGGCGCCGACATTTCCAGCGATGTCGGGTTGGAACAGGGCCAGTCGCATGGCGAGCGCATAGTGTGCTTTCAGGCTTTGTCAAAGCGCGGCCAAATAGCTGTTGGCAAATATGGCGCATCGGCGCTATCAGGCGCGCGAACCGCGCCGGGGGACCAAGCGCGGGCGGGTATCGCGACACCCATTGTGCACCGCAGCGCCGCCGCCTATTCCGGGGGGAATCGCGGGAGCGGAATCGGGTAATCCGGGCTATCCGTGAGAAGATATACTGACGGGACGAGACAAGGGCAGGTGCATGGCAACGGAAACGACTGAACCGGTAGTGCCGGTGGATGGCGACGGCATCCGTCGGCGCGACTTCATCAATGTGGCGGCTGTCGCATTTGCCGGCGTTGGCGCCGTTGCGGTGCTGCCGACCCTCATCAACCAGATGAACCCGAGCGCCGACGTGCTCGCGGCCGCGACGACCGAGGTCGACCTGTCGGCGATCAAGCCGGGTCAAGCGATCAAGGCGATCTTCCGCTCGCAGCCGCTGTTCGTGCGTTACCTGACGCCGAAGGAAATTTCCGAGGCCGACGCGGTTGCCGCCGCCAGCCTGCGTGATCCGCAGACGCTGGACGAGCGCACCCAGGCAGGCAAGAAGGAATGGCTCGTGACCATGGGTGTTTGCACCCATCTGGGCTGCGTGCCGCTGGGCGCCGGCGAGGGCGAGAACAAGGGTGAGTTCGGCGGGTATTTCTGCCCGTGCCACGGCTCTTCCTACGACACGGCGGGCCGCATCCGTAAGGGTCCGGCACCGAAGAATCTTGAGGTTCCGACCTACAAGTTCACCTCCGACACCGCAATTCTCGTAGGCTGAGGGGCGAAAAGATGAGTTTTCCTTGGGCTGAGCACTATACGCCGAAGCACCCGCTGACCAAGTGGGTCGACGAGCGACTGCCGCTTCCGCGCTTCGTCTACAATGCGGTGGGTGCGGGCTATCCCGTGCCGCGCAACCTCAATTACTTCTGGAACTTCGGCGTGCTTTCGGGCTTCGCGCTGGCTCTCCAGATCGTGACCGGCATCATTCTCGCCATGCATTATGGCGCGAATGCGGGCGTCGCCTTCGACAGCGTCGAGCATATCATGCGTGACGTGAACGGCGGCTGGCTGCTGCGCTATGCGCATGCCAATGGCGCGAGCTTCTTCTTCATCGTGGTCTACACGCACATTCTGCGCGGCTTCTACTTCGGCTCCTACAAGGCGCCGCGTGAGATGGTCTGGCTGCTGGGCGTGGTCATCTTCCTGCTGATGATGGCGACCGCTTTCATGGGCTATGTGCTTCCCTGGGGCCAGATGAGCTTCTGGGGCGCGAAGGTCATCACTGGCCTGTTCGGCGCAATCCCGGTGGTGGGCGAGCCGATCCAGACCTGGCTGCTGGGCGGTTTCGCCCCCGGCAACGCATCGCTGAACCGCTTCTTCTCGCTGCACTATCTGCTGCCGTTCGTGATCGCGGCCGTGATCATCCTGCACATCTGGGCGCTGCACATCCCCGGTTCGTCGAACCCGACGGGCGTGGAAGTGAAGGGTCCGCAGGACACCGTGCCGTTCCATCCCTATTACACCGCCAAGGACGGCTTCGGCCTCGGCGTGTTCCTGATCATTTATTCGCTGGTGTTGTTCTTCGGCCCCAACGCGCTGGGTCATCCGGACAACTATATCCCGGCAAATCCGATGTCGACGCCGGCGCACATCGTCCCCGAATGGTATTTATGGCCGTTCTAGGCGATCCTGCGCGCCTTCAACTTCGACTTCTTCTTCGTGCCTGCAAAGCTGCTGGGTGTCCTCGCGATGTTCGCGTCGATCCTGCTGCTGTTCGTCCTGCCATGGCTGGACACGTCGCCGGTGCGGTCGGGCCACTACCGCCCGCTGTTCCGCAAGTTCTTCTGGTTCGGCCTGATCCCCTGCGTGATCGTGCTCGGCTACTGCGGCGGCTCCCCGGCCACGACCACCTACGTCATCATCAGCCAGATCGCCT
>JBEVNC010000061.1:0-13918 GCA_040508315.1 Sphingobium sp. | reverse complement strand
ATCCCGACAGGTCGGCGCGGGCGGGATCGTCGGCGGGCACCACCACCAGCCGCCGCGCACCCTCCGCCGGTTGCGCGGTGACGATGGCATGGGCCAGCCCACCTGCACCGGTCGCAAAGGATTTCGCCCCGTGCAACACCGGTCCATCCCCGGTCTCGACGATGCGCACGCCCGGCGGCGGCTCGGTTGCCCACATGCCGTAGAAGGCGCCCATGGCGAGCGACTGCCCGAGCGCGGCCTTCTGTGTGGGCGAGCCATACCAGTCTAAAAGGGCGAGCGCATTGACATGCCCTTCATAGAGGCGACCCACACTGAGGTCCGCGCGGCCGACGATACGCAGGACCGACATCATGCACAGGATCTGCGCATGCCGGTCGGCAAATGCCTCACCACCGCTTTGGGCAGGCGCGAAGGTGCGGTGGAGGCCGACTGCGGCGATCAGCTTCATGCTCTCGACCGGGAATATCGGCGCAGCGTCGTAGCGGACGCCCAGCGTCGCCAGCGCTGGCAGGATCGCCTCGGCACGCGAAACGGGCGTGGGCGCATCGATGTCATCGACGCGTGGGACGGAATGGCCCGTCATTCGCCCATGTCCAGCGGCATGTCGTGCGGCATGGGGGGCAGGGAGGATTCCTGCCGTGCGATCTGAACATGCCCGTCCGGCCAGCCGCGCATCGCCTTTCGCCATGCCGCCCGTGCCTGCCAATGGTCGAAAGCGGGGGCCATGGGCACGCGGCCCTGCTCTGCCGCCGAGAAAAGCTGCTGCATCGCGGTCGCCATGCCGCCTTCGGCGCGCCCGTCCGTGCGGGATGACACGCGGATGCGGACATTGGCCGGGTGGGCGAGGCGCGCGCCGATGGTCAGCGCCGCACGGACGAGCGCACGGTCTTCGCCTGTCGGGATGACCGGCACGCCGCCGCACGCACGGTACACGTCCGCCCCGATCGCAAGCGAGGCGCCGGTATGGTCGCCATGGCGAGGCGCAGGGTCCCAGGACAGCGGGTCGACCTCGTCCTCGATGGTCCGCACTTTCGCCCAATAGCGGTCCCATGCCGCGCGAAGGCCGCGCACCGCAGGCGGTAAGGCCCCATCCTCCTCATCGATCTCTATCGACCCGCCGACAAGATCGGCGCCCCGCGCAAAGGCGGCGGCGATGTTGGACAGCCAGTCGGCAGGTGGCCGGGCGTCGGCGTCGGTGCTGACAAGTATCGCCTCCTGCGCACCCGCCAGTAATGCGATCCCTTCATCCATCGCCAGTCGCCGCGCCGATCCGGCATGGGCAAGGTCGGGCGGGAAATGCGCTTCGGTCACATGGATGGCGAGCCGATCCGCATGCAGATTACCGGCAGCTTCCACGACCGCGATGCTCTCGTCGGTGGTGTTGTTGATCGCGATGGAGACGGGGATAGTGCTTGGCCAGTCCTGCCGGGCCAGCGCATCGAGCAAGATGGGAAGGCGATCCGCCTCGTTGCGCGCGGGCACGCAGACGCACAGGGGGATGGCCCGTTCCTGTGCGTCAGGCATGGAGGGCAACTCCCGTCGCATCGGTCGGAAGGGCAGAAGGAGGCGGCAGGGCCGTCCGTGCACCGGAAAGCCGGACCGGTGACTGCGCCTGCTCGACCCTGTCCCGGTAGAGCGCCTCATAGCTGTCCACCATCCGTCTGGCGTCGCACATTTCCTCCGCGCGTGCCCGGCAGGCCCCGCGGTCCAGCGACAGGGCGGACAGCGCCGCCGCGGCGAGCGACGCCACATCGTCAGGCGCGGCCAGTACGCCGCATGCGTCATCGAGTATCTCGGGGATCGCACCGCGCGCGAAGGCGGCGACGGGTACGCCGCAGGCCAGCGCCTCCGCCACGACAAGGCCGTAAGGCTCGTCCCAGAGCGGCGTGCACAGGAAGGCCCGCGCACCGCCGACCAACTGCGCCAGTTCCCTGTGCGCCAGATGCCCGACATGGACCGCGCCTTTGCCCAGAGAGGGGGCGATCATGTCGCGATAATAGGTCTCGTCCAGGATCGGCCCGGCTATCCTGAGCGGCAGGCCAACGATCCGCGCCGCCGCTATCGCCAGATGCAGCCCCTTTTCCGGCACGATCCGGCCATACCAGACCAGATAGCCATCGGGGTGCGCCTGGGCGTGGAAGGCGAAGCGTTTCAGGTCGATGCCGTTCATGATGACGGCGTCGGTCGCCATGACATGGCTCCACGATGCGCCGACCGACCGGGAGACGGCGACGAACGTATTATTGTGCGCCGGGCACAGTCGGATGCCGCTTTCCAGCCAGGCGAAGGGCGGCGTGTGGATCGTCGTCACCATCGGCATGGGCAGGCTGTCGGCCATCGCCACGGGCAGATAGTGAAGGGAATTATTGTGGATGACGTCGAAGCGTCGGTCCCGCAGGCCGTTCATCAGGCTGAGATAGGCGTGATGTTCGCGGAAGAAGGCGATGTCGGTCGCCTCCGCCGTGCCCACCGAATCGATGGCGGTTTCGGTGCAGATCGCCTCCAGCCCCAGTTCGGGTTCCGATTGGGACGAGGCGAACACCGTGACCTTGTGCCCCCGGTCACGCAGCGACCGCGCCAGCAGATGCGTATGCATCTCCAGCCCGCCGGCGAACGGCTCGGCAATGGGGTATTTGAGATGGGCGATAATGCCTATCCGCATCCGGGGTGATCCTGACCTGTAAGAGGGTGGGGGATGGCTTGTGACCATCCCCCGGATGCGTGGCGGATCGCGCGATGGTCAGGCGGTGGGCTGAGCATCCAGATCGACACCCAGTTCACGCGGCCAGTAGCGCAGGGCGCGGCAGGCGGCGAGGAAGGGCGCTGCGTCCTTGGCCCCGCCGAGCGGCAGGCAGGCCTCGTCGAGATCGTCGGCGATTCCGGCCTTTTCGAACAATGCACGGGCATCGGCAGTCAGGCCGATATATTTGCAATGGGCAAAGGCGTCGGTGACGAAATCCTTCGCCGCCGCATCGATCGACAACAGCTTCGCACCAGCCGCCGACGCCAGCACCGCCACCGCATCGAACAGGACGGACGGGCCGCCGTCTATCTTCTGCTTGGCGGCCACGGTCGTACCGTCGGACAGGGTGACGCCGCTGATCTTGGGCGCCACCACCTCATAGACGGCGCCTTCGGCCTCGACGGCCTTCAGCAGCGCCTTGAAGATGTCCGCATCGGCGCCGTCGGTCAGCAGTATGCCCAGCTTGCGGCCCTTGAAGTTGTTCGGCCCGTTCTTGAGCAGGCTGAGCGCGTCGGACGCAGGCAGGTCCATGATCGTCGGCCGCGCCGCCTTTGCCGCCGGGGGAAGGTCGAGGCCCAGCCCATCGGCAACCGTCGCCGCCAGCGTGGCGTCGATGTTGATGAGGTGCGACACGGTCCGCGACCGGATGTCGAGGCGTTCGACCTTGCTCAGTTCGAATACCAGCGCGTCGCCGATATGCTTCTGCTCGATGGCGGTCTGGCTCACGAAAAACTGCCGCGCCTGGCTATAATGATCGGCAAAGGTCTCCGAACGAACGCGCTGCTTGGGACCATCGGCGGTGTCGGCGAAGCTGGTGAAGCCGCGCACCGGGTCTTCGCGCGGGCCGCCATTGGCCGGACCCCAGCTATTGGGCTCGTAATTGGCGCGACCCTTGGGATTGCGCATGGCCATGTGGCCGTCCTGCTGGAAATGCGCCATCGGGGATTTAGGGGCATTGATGGGAATGTGCGTGAAATTGGGGCCGCCCAGACGCTTGAGCTGCGTGTCCAGATAGGAGAAGTTGCGGCCCTGAAGCAGAGGGTCGTTCGAAAAATCGATGCCCGGCGGGACATTCTGCGTGCAGAAGGCGACCTGCTCGGTCTCCGCGAAGAAATTGTCCACGACCCGGTCGAGGACGAGGCGACCGACGATCCGGACCGGCACCAGTTCCTCAGGAATGATCTTGGTCGCGTCGAGCACGTCGAATTCGAAACTGTCGGCGAACGCATCGTCGAACAACTGAACGCCCAACTCCCACTCGGGGAAATCGCCACTGTTGATCGCGTCCCACAGGTCGCGGCGGTGGAAATCGGGATCGGCGCCGTTGATCTTGACCGCCTCGTTCCATGCCACCGACTGCAGGCCCTGCTTGGGCTTCCAGTGGAATTTGACGAAGGTCGACTTGCCGTTCGCGTCGACCAGCCGGAAGGTGTGGACGCCAAAGCCCTCGATCGTCCGCAGGGAGCGCGGGATGGTGCGGTCGGACATGATCCACATTATCATGTGCATGCTTTCCGGCGTCAGCGAGATGAAGTCCCAGAAATTGTCATGCGCGGTCTGCGCCTGCGGGAAATCGCGGTCCGGCTCCGGCTTGGCGGCGTGGATCAGGTCGGGAAACTTGATCGCGTCCTGAATGAAGAAGACTGGAATATTGTTGCCGACAATGTCCCAATTGCCTTCCTGCGTGTAGAGCTTGACCGCAAAGCCGCGCACGTCGCGGGCAAGGTCGGGCGAACCCTTGGACCCGGCCACGGTGGAGAAGCGCACGAAGGCAGGCACGCGTTCGCCCACGCGCTGGAACACATCCGCGCGGCTGACATCGGCCAGGCTCTCGGTCAGTTCGAAGAAGCCATGCGCGCCATAGCCGCGGGCGTGCACCACCCGCTCGGGAATGCGCTCATGATCGAAGTGGAACATCTTCTCGCGAAAATGCAGGTCCTCGAGGAGAGAGGGGCCGCGTGCGCCTTGCTTCAGGCTGTTCTGGTCGTCCGCAATAGGAATGCCCTGCTGCGTCGTCAGTGTCGCGACACCGCCGCCCGCAATTTGATGCGTATCGCCGCCATCGCGCTGCGTTTCGCCGAAGCTGTAGGACATGGCTGCGTCGGCAGGCAGGCGATCCGCCTTTTGCGGCGACTCTCCGCCGATATCGGCCTTGCTGAGTGCAGCGGGTGTGAGTGGCGTCGTCGTTTTGGACGGTGCAGGCTTCTTGGCCATGATGCTATACCCTTTGCAGGAAAACGGACGTCGAAAAATCGCCTCAAGGTCGGCAGACCTTAAAGTGACAATGTCGAAGTGACAGGAGTCCATCCGAAAACGCCCGGCCATCGGCGTGGTTGCAATTATTTCTGCAACTTAATCTGGATTATATGGAATATGGTGGTGAGTAAATGCCTTGAAAATTTGTCCGGTATGACTGATGTTTCGGCACAGGCTCGGACTATTTGCTATATTGATTAAGTATAGTCTGTATATTCTGGTGGAGTTTGTGCCAAATTGTCTGGTAAAATAAGCGGATGATAAATGCTAATCTTTGTCTTGGATGGCCTGAGCAGTGCCAGGTGATGCGCCCTCATCGCGCGGCAACCGGGATCGACGATGATCGTGATTGGACCATTTCGTAATCCTGGTACGGTGAACGCGTTGGAAAGCATCGATGTGTGAGCGCTGACCGGATATGTCCGCCATATCGCGTTGGCCAAGCTGCCGCTCCTGTTAAGAAGTCGTACGACGCGCCCGATGGGATCTCATATCTGTAGAGCGGGCTCGCAATTTCGGACCTGTACTCACGGGGCTACCAATATTCGCCTGCTAAAAGGGAGTGGTGTCCCTCTTCAATGATCGCCGTCGATAGCGAGCGTCGGCACTCGGGTTGCACGTTGGCTGTCCATTGTCGCTCGCAACCCGATATTCAATCCCTCGCGTCGCGCAACACCTCCAACTCGGCCAATCTCACCGGATCGTCAGCGGCGAGCTTTTCCTGGAGATAAAAGTCGAACGGTATGTCGCGCACCAGACTTTGCGAATCGCCGCTATATTCCTGCGCGATAACCGCGAACGCGTCCACCAGTTGCCGAAGAAAGTCTTTTTCGAGCCCTTCAAGTCTATGCGATATCCATTCCATCATTTCGACAGCTGCATCAGGATCGAGAATTTCGTCGTCGGTCGTATCCAGGAATAATATGACGTCAGCAATAATCCGTGCAATCTGTGTCGCAATCATGGCTTTACCACCCGTGCTTTGATGTTGGTGACCTTCATCTTTCAAGCAGCTTGAGCGCTTTAGCCTTCTGGGAAACCGTAGCAAACCTCCCATGTCTTATCACGCCATTCGGCGCGAGCGCCTTGAATCGGCGCATCAACTGGGCTCGGGCTCTCGGAGCGATCACGACTTTCCACTTCCGATCGATTGGATGCTCACCTGGCACGCCGCCGCACTTCACAGGTCTTTTCGAGCCATCCAAAGATAGCACTTAAATCATCGGGAAATTTCTATTGATCGCGAGCAGCAAGACGGCGCCGATAGGCCAGTGAAACGACCCCGCCGACAATCGGACGTTCAATCCCTCGCGTCGCGGAGTGCTTCCAGTTCGGCCAGCCTCACCGGATCGCCAGCAGCAAGTGTTTCCTCAAGATAGAAGCTATAGGGTATGTCGAGTACCAATTTGTGTGAATCGCCGCCATATTCTGAGGCAATCACGGGAAAAGCATCGACCAACTCTCGAAGGAAGCCTTTGTCCAGATCTTGAAGCCTCCCCGCCATATCCTCCATCATGCCGACAGACGCATCAATATCTAGCAAATCCTCATCAGTCATATTCAAGAACAGAAAAAAATCCGCCAAAATTCGTGCAATCTGTTCAGCGATCATGGTTTGACTACCCTAACTTTTATGTTACCTTCATTTTCCTAAACAACTTGAGCGCAGCGAAGCGCCCGGCTTCATTTGGAACTTCCCAGGTTCCAATGGAGCGGTTGTGCGCTAGAGCCTCTGACTGGCGCAATAGCTGAGCGCGCGCATGGGGGGCATCGACGACCTTGAGCCACAAAGCACAATTCTTAGATTATCATTTATGGAGTCTGTCGAAACCCAGCTTTCCCGCTGGTTTCAAAATATGGTGCCGCTTAGGTGACTCGAACACCTGACCCCCGCATTACGAATGCGATGCTCTACCGGCTGAGCTAAAGCGGCACTGATCGATGACGATCATGCGCCGGGAGCACGGTTGCTCGGCGCAGCGGGGCGATTAACAGTAGCGCGTGTTTCATGCAAGCCTCTCCCGCATCAATGCGGCGATGTGTTCACCGGAAATTTACCGGTTGCTCCCAGATTATGCGTCACAGGGCTTGAGAGGCGGGCAGGGATATGGTGGATTCTGGATGGGGGCGGGTCGGCGCCAGGCCTGTGGCGCGAGTCGCAGAGCGACGTATGCCCGCCCGTGCGCAGGGCTATTGGGCGTCGCTGATGTGCGGGCGCGGGTTGCCGTGGATCGGCGATCTCGATGCCCGGACGATGAGCGACGTGGGGCCGCACAGCATCCTCCTGGACCTGACCATCGATGCCGACGATCCCTCTATCGTTTTCCTCGGCTCCGCGCTGGCGAACGAATGCGGCGTCGATACGATGGATAGCCGGATGAGCGAGGCGCCCGCACATACATTGCTGTCCCGACTCCACGACCCCGTCAGCAAGGTCTCGACCACCGGAGAAGCCGCAGAGTTCGAGGCCGAGTTCATGAACGCTCGGGGGGTCGAGCTGTGGTATCGCGGCGTGCTGATGCCCTTTTCCGCGGCCGAGGGGCGCGTGTCCCACATCCACGGCGTCATCAACTGGAAGGAGGTCGCGAGCGACGCGCTGACCCTCGACATCCACCGCGCCATCGGTGCGTTGCTGCCCGGTCTGGTGCCTATGCCGCCATCGGCCGCGATCTGGGCCTGATCCGATCCGGCTGCGCCGTGCACCGGACGAACCGGCCCTCCTGCGCGGTGGTTATGCTGTCCGGGGTTAACGGCGCAGAGGAATTGGGGCAAAGAGGGCGCGGTGGCTGCGCATATCTTTCCCTGGCCGCCTTGCGATAAGGAGAGGCCATGGACGCCCCGCAGGATGTGAACCCGTCGACCGCCGCCCAACTGGCGGAGGCCGTGGCAGCGACCCTTGCCCGCACCGAGCCGGACCTGCTGGCTGGCGTGCGACTGGACGCGGCGAGCCTGTTCATGGCCGACGCCCTGTGGCAACGCGCGCCGGGCGAGGCGATCATCCGCATCGACAGCGCCATGGACGCGGATACCGACCTGCCGGAAAGCGCGCGGCGCATGCGCATCGCGGTCATCAACGCCGACATGCCGTTCCTGGTGGACAGCATTGCGGGCGCTGTCATCCAGGCGGGGCTGGCCATCCACCTGATCGTCCATCCCGTATTGCCGGTCGCGCGCGATGCCGATGGCACGCTGATCGCCGTCGGGGATGACGGAGCACCGCGCGAATCCATCGTCTATCTGGAGACCGACCGGGAGGATGCGCGGGGACGCCATGCGCTGGAGGCGGAACTGAGCCGCGCCCTGGCGCAGGTCCGCGCGGCGGTAGCCGACTGGCATCCGATGATCGAGGCGATGCTGACCGACGCCACCACGCTGGGCGCGGGCGAGGCGGGTGATCTGCTGCGCTGGCTGCTCAAGGGCAATCTGACGCAGCTCGGCCATGAAGTGCGGACACGGGACGGGGCGCAGCGCTCCGCACGCGGCATCTGCCGCACCGAAGACGAACCGCTGCTGGCGAAGGCGACCATCGACTGCGCGTTCGACTGGTTCGACGCGGGCAACGCCGCACCGCTGATCCTGAAATCCAACCGCCCGTCGCGCGTCCACCGGCAGGTGCTGGTCGACCTGTTCGTCCTGCCGTTGATGGAGGATGGCAGGGTTGCCGCGCTGTCCATCCATGCCGGCCTGTGGACCAGTGCCGCGCTGGGCGCGCCGCCGCGCGAGGTGCCGGTGCTGCGGCTGGCGCTCCAGCGGCTGATGGAGCGGTTCGGTTACGATCCGGTCGGGCATGCGGGCAAGAGCCTGGTGCACGCGCTCACCTATTTGCCGCATGACGTGCTGATCGCGCTGGCGCCGGACGACCGGGAGCGGCTGGCGCTGACCGCCATGTCGCTGGGCGACCGGCCGCGCGTGCAGGTGGAACTGGCGGCGTCGGCGCTGCAACGCCATCTGTTCGCCTTCGTCTGGTTGCCGCGCGACGATGTGTCGACCGCGCGCCGCGTGGCCATCGCGCAGATGCTGGGCAATGCGGCCAATGGCGCGCCGCTGCTGGGCTGGTCGATGGCGCTGGACGAGAGCGGCCTTGCGCTGCTGCGCTTCGTGTTCGACCTGCGCGGCGAGGCGCAGATACCCGACCAGCAATTGCTGGAAACGCGGCTGAGCGAGATGCTGCGCGGCTGGCTGCCCGCTGTAGAGGCGTCGCTGGGCGGTCACGTCGAGGCGCGCCGCGCCGCCGTGCTGGCACGGCGCTATGCGGCGGGGTTTCCCGGCGCTTACCGCGACGGGTCGGGCGGGTATCGTACGGGCACCGGCGCTGGCGAAGCGGCGCTCGATATCCTGCGCATCCACCGCCTCGCCAAGCCCGGCACACGCGACGCGCGCCTCTATCGCGGGCCGGGCGACGGGCCGCGCCAGTTGCGGCTCAAGCTCTACAGCCCCGATCCCATCGCCTTGTCCGACGCGGTGCCGAGCCTGGAGAATTTCGGCTTCCGCGTGCTGGAGGAGATGAGCACGCCGCTGGGCGAGGAGGGCGGGCTTGGCCATATCCAGGCGCTGGTGCTGGCGCTGGACAGCGATGCGCTGGTGACCGCGACCCTTTCGCGCACGGACATCATCGAGCGCGTGATCGCGACGGTGCTGGAGGGGCATGCGGAGAATGACCGCTTCAACGACCTGCTGATCAGTGCAGGCCTGTCGCCGGAGGGCGTGGTGCTGCTGCGCGCCATCTTCCGCTATCTGCGCCAGACGGGGAGCGCCTATGGTCTCTCGACGGTCGTGGCGGCGCTGCGCCGTGCGCCGAGCATCACGGCGGCGCTGGTCGAGCTGTTCCGCGCGCTGCACGATCCCGTCCATCGCGGCATCGTGGGTGCGGACGGCATCGACCGCAGCATAGAGGATGCGCTGTCGGACGTCTCCGCCATCGACGACGACCGCATATTGCGGCTGATCCGGTCGGTCATTCAGGCGGTGTTGCGCACCAATGCCTTTACGGCGGCGGGGCAGGTCGCGCTGGCGTTCAAGATGGACAGCGCGCTGGTGCCGGGCCTGCCCTCGCCCGTGCCGTGGCGCGAGATCTGGGTCTATTCGCCGCGTGTCGAGGGTATCCACCTGCGCGCCGGACCCATTGCGCGCGGCGGCCTGCGCTGGTCCGACCGGCGCGACGATTTCCGTACCGAAGTGCTTGGCCTGATGAAGGCGCAGCGGGTCAAGAATGCCGTCATCGTGCCGACAGGTGCGAAGGGCGGCTTCTTCCCCAAACAATTGCCCGATCCTGCCGCCGGACGCGACGCCTGGGCAGCGGAGGGGACGGAAGCCTATCGCATCTTCATCCGCGCATTGCTGTCCGTCACCGACAATGTGGTGAAGGGCGAGGTGAAGCATCCGCGCGGAGTCATCGCGCGCGATGGGGACGACCCCTATTTCGTCGTGGCGGCGGACAAGGGGACCGCAACCTTCTCCGACATCGCCAATGGCATTGCGCAGGAACAGGGCTTCTGGCTGGGCGACGCCTTCGCCAGTGGCGGGTCCAACGGCTATGACCATAAGGCGATGGGCATCACGGCGCGCGGCGGCTGGATGTCGGTGCAGCGCCACTTCCTCGAAATGGGCGTCGATGTGCAGGCCGACCCGGTGACGGTGGTCGGCGTGGGCGACATGTCGGGCGACGTGTTCGGCAATGGCATGCTGCTGTCCAGGTCGATCCGGCTGGTCGCCGCCTTCGACCATCGCCATATCTTCATCGACCCCGCCCCGGACGCCGAAAAGGCATGGGCCGAGCGTGACCGGATGTTCAAACTGCCCCGGTCGAGCTGGGACGATTATGATCGTGCACTGATCTCCCGGGGTGGCGGTGTCTTCGCGCGCACGCTCAAGACGATCCCGCTCTCGCCGGAGATGCAGGCGCTGATCGGCACGACTGCGGCCACCATGGACCCGGTGCAGTTTATCTCGGCGCTGCTGACGGCGGACGTGGACCTGCTGTGGTTCGGCGGCATCGGCACCTATGTAAAGGCGGCGGCGCAGGGCAATGCGGAGGTGGGCGACACCAGCAACGACCGGCTGCGCGTTGACGCGGAGAATGTCCGCGCAAGAGTGATCGGCGAGGGCGCGAACCTGGGTGTCACGCAGGGCGGGCGCATCGCCTTCGCGCTGAAGGGAGGGCGCATCAACACCGACTTCATCGACAATAGCGCAGGCGTCGATTGCTCCGATAATGAGGTGAACATCAAGATCGCGCTGGACCGCGGCGTGGCGGAGGGGGCGTTGACGCCCGACGCCCGCAACGCCCTCCTCGCCACGATGACGGACAGCGTGGCGCATCTGGTGCTGGAGGATAACCGGCTACAGGCGCTCGGCCTGTCGATCGCGGAGGCTGGCGGCGCGCGCGACATCGCCGCCTATGTCCGCCTGATCGAAGGACTGTCCAAGGCTGGAAAGCTCGACCGCAAGGTGGAGGGGCTGCCCGGCGACCAGGAATTGATGCGCCGCGCCCAGGACGGGCAGGGGCTGACCCGACCGGAACTCGCCGTCCTGTTCGCCACTGCCAAGCTGACGTTGCAGGACGCCATCGAGCATGACGACCTGCCCGACGATCCGATGACACAGGCTGACCTGTTTGCCGCCTTCCCGCCCGAAATGCGCGAAAGCCAGGCGGACGGGATCGCACAGCATCAGTTGCGGCGGGAGATCATCGCGACGGAGGTCGCCAACCGCATCGTCAACCGGCTGGGCATTATCCCGCCGCTGCTGCTGGCGGAGGATGAGGGCTATATCCTGTCCGATGTCGCCTCGGCCTTCGTGGTGGTGGAGGCGCTGTTCGGCCTGCCCGCCATCTGGACGCAGGCGGACATGGCGGCGATGCCGGAACCGGCGCGAATCATGATCTTCCGACGCCTTGCCGACGCGGTGACGGGCCATGTCAGCGAATTGTGCCGCCTGAGCGCAGGATCGCTCCACCCTGGAGAGGCGATCGCGCAGCTGCGGCCTGGCGTCACCGCGCTGACGCCCTTCGGCGCGGCGCCGGAGGTCGAGGCGCAGCTGGTGGGACAGGATGTGCCCGCCAGCCTCGCCGCCGCCGTAGCGGGCGTCGAGCGGCTGTCCGGCGCGGTAGGTATCGCCGACCTTGCGCGGCGCACCGGACGCGACGCGGCGGAAGTGGCGGATGCGATCATCGCATTGGGCGCGGCGCTGGGCCTCGACTGGGTGCAGGCGGCCGCTGTGCAGCTCAACCCCGCCGATCCGTGGGAGCGGCTGCTGGTCGCTGGCGTGGAACGGGACATTCAGGAAATGCGCCTCGCCTTCCTGCGGAGGGCGGGCGACGGGTCACTGACGGATCAGGTTACGCAATGGCTGGAGCGCCACACCGAAGCCGTCGCGCAGTTCCGCGCGCTGCTGTCGCGTGCGCGGACGGGCAGTCCGAGTGCCGCGATGCTGGCGGAGACGGCGGCGCGGGCGCGGGCGTTGTTGAATCGGGGGTGAGGCTGCGCGAAGTCTCGCTATTGCCCTCTCGGCCGTCATTCCCGCGAAGGCGGGAATCCAGAGTCGCAAGCGGGGTTTTGCGTGGCTCTGGATTCCCACCTTCGCGGGAATGACTGGGAAAGTTAGGGGAGGGATGGCGCCGGATTGAAGCGGGGCATGGATTCTTACCGCCTGACGCTATTTCCGCCGTGCTCCTGCGAAAGCAGGAGCCCAGAGTAAGGAAACGCCACACAACCCTGGGTTCCTGCCTTCGCAGGAGTACAAGGACCCCTTCCCCCCGCAAAACCTACGTCTTCGGCTTGCGAAACCGCAGCGTCATTCGGTCGCTCTCGCCGATCGCCTGATATTTCGCGCGGTCCACATCGCCCTTCGCGTAGGTCGGGGGCAGCGTCCACACACCGCCCGGCCAGTCGGCGGTATCTTTGGGATTGGCGTTGACCTCCGAACTGGCCTCCAACACGAAACCGGCCTTCTCCGCGAGCGCGCGGACGGTCGAGACCTTGAGATAGCCGCTTGTCTTCTCAGCGGCAGTATCGCGCGCCTCCGGCAGGCGGTGATCGACGATGCCCAGGACCCCGCCGGGCTTGAGGATCGCGAAGAAGCGCTTGAAATTTGCGTCCGCGCTGCCGTTCATCACCATATTGTGGATGTTGCGGAAGGTCAGCAGCGTGTCGGCGCTGCCATCGGGTATGAGGCCCTCGGCCGGCCATGCGACCAGCTTGACCTTGCCATAGGTGGCGGTGTCGGCCGCGATCTTCGCCGCCAGCGCATCATAGCCGCGCCCTGCCGCCTGACCGGCATAGAGCAGGCCCTTGTCGCGGGTCAGCGGCGCCAGGATCTCCGTATACCAGCCGCCACCGGGGCTGTACTCGACCACGGTCTGGCCGGGCGTTACGCCGAAGAAGGCAAGCGTTTCGGCCGGGTGGCGATAGGGGTCGCGCGCGACATTGGCGGGCGTGCGGGTGGGCGCGGCGACGGCGGTCTTGATGGGGGCGGGTACGGCCACGGTCTTGGCCGCGAGGGGTACTGCAAGGGCGACGGCCGCGCTGAGCGCCAGGCCGATGGGGAGCGAACGCATGGGGGAATGGCTCTCGGTTGCTTCGGGAGCCGGGAACCTGCGCCAATGGAGCAGCCGTTACAAGGGGGCGCGCGACGCGTGTGCGATTACAGGCATGCCTCCAGCAGCGCAGAATCGAAGCCGAAGGCGCGCGCCTTTTCCAGCGTATAGGGCCGCAGGTTCGTCGAGCGATATTCGCCGATGATCTTGCCGTCCGCATCCTCGTCCAGATATTCGAACTTAAACAGGTCCTGGGTGACAATGACGTCGCCTTCCATGCCGATCACTTCGGTGATGCCGGTGACACGGCGCGATCCGTCGCGCAGGCGCTTGATCTGGACGATCAGGTCGACCGAGTCGGCGATCTGGCGCGAGATGGCTTCCTT
>JBEVNC010000048.1:0-19514 GCA_040508315.1 Sphingobium sp. | reverse complement strand
TCTCCTCGCCCAGAGCGGCGAGTTGGACGGGCCGCCAATGGACCTGCTTGCCGCCGATCACCCACACGCCCGGACCGTTGCCATTGTCGTGTATGGCGGCGAGCGGGATTTGCTGTGCGCCCTGCGCTCCGGCCTCGGCCAGTTCGACGGTGACGGTCGAGCCGAGCGGCGCGGTCGCCGCCGCGCCATCCAGTACATAGCGCGCTTCGAAGGTGCGCGTTTGCGGATCGGCGGCGTTCGACAGCTGGCGCAGCCGCGCCATTCCCGATCCGCCGTTGAACGCGGTCGCCCGCGCGGTGGAGCCGATGGCGGGGCGTACGGTTTCCGGCAGGTCGATCACCGCCTCCCGCGCGCCTGCCCGTGCGAGCCGTACCACCGTCTGCCCGGCCGTGACCACCTGTCCCGGTTCGGCCAGCGTCTCGACCACGATCCCGTCCGCATCGGCCACCAGCACCGAATAGCCTGCCTCGTTACGCGCGACCCCCGCCTGCGCCTGCGCGGCGGCCAGTTGCGCGCGGGCGGTGTCGGCGGCGGCCTTCGCCTGGTCGTAGGCGGAGGCCGAGACCGCGCCCGCCGAGACGAGGTCGCGGTAACGCCGTTCGTCGGCCGCCGTCTGGATCGCCCGCGCGCGGGCTGCCTCGACGGCACCGGCTTGTGAAGCTGTCGCGAGGGCCAGATCGGTGCGGTCGATCCGCATCAGTGGCTGGCCCCGGCGCACCGCCTGCCCGGTATCGACCAGCCGCTCCACCACCTTGCCACCGACGCGGAAGCCCAAGTCGCTCTGCACGCGGGCCGAGACGATGCCGGTGAAGCTGCGACCGGTCTGGCCCGCCGCGCCTGCCGTCGCCACCCGGACGAGTTGCGGCCCGGTGCGGGGGTCCGCATCCGCCTTGCCGCATGCGGCGAGGGACAGCGACAGGGTGCTGGTGAGCAGCAGGGGAAGGAAGGGGTGCGTGCGTGACATGGGCTCTCTCCGGCGAGGATGGAGTCCAATTCGCATCAAGTGACCAATATGTCAACTGGTCACGAAATCGCTGTTTCGGTCAGGGCGCGAGGCTGCGCAGGACCAGATTGGTGACTTCATTGGGCGCGTCGGGCAGTTCGTCCAGCTTGTGCTGGAGCATGAGCGGATTCATGAAGGGCTCCAGGACATGCATTATGCCGCGCAACGTCTCGTCGAGCGGCGTCTTGCGCTCGAATTCTCCCGACTCGCGGCCCTCCAATATGATCGTCTGGAGCAGGGCGGACACATGATCCACATAGGCCTGAGACGATCCCCACCGCTCCAGCGCGGAGACGGCGGCAATGTCGTAGAGCTTGCGCTCATCGAAAAACAGGGCGGCGCTATTCTCCGATATAGTCTTGAAAACGCGTCTGAATTTCTCGGTGGCAGTGGTTGCGTCGACCAATGCCTCTTCGACCAAAGACGTGATCTCGCCCAGACAACCGGCACAGATCGCCTCACCAATGGCCTGTTTCGAGTCGAAAAACTTGTAGATATAGCCCTTGGAGAAGCCGATTGCTTTCGCGAGGTCGGATACGGTTGTCTTGCCATAGCCGTAGAGGCTGAAATGCTCCTTGGCGGCGTTGACGATGGCGTCGCGCTTCTCGGTCTCCGCCGGTCCGCGCACGCCCGACGGTGCAGTCCTGATATCGTTCATGGCAGCGATCATATCAAATCCATACGCGATTGACAACAAGTGACCATTTTGTATATCAGTCACAATTCTTCCCTCGGATCGGGACTGCCATGCACGATTTCCGCAAATCCCTTGCCCTGCTCCTGACTGCCACGTCGCTGGCGGGATGCGCGGTCGGCCCCGACTATCATCGTCCGGAACTGGCAGCGCCGCCCGCCTATATCGGCAGCGCTGCGGTGACGGCGCGGCCTGATCGCGACGGTATCGCAGCGCTCGACTGGTGGGCGCGCTTCAACGATCCGGTGCTGACGAGCCTCGTCGAAAAGGCGCTCGCCCAGAATCTCGACATCGCGCAGGCGGCAGCGCGCGTGACGCAGGCGCGCGCATCGCTCCGCTCGGCGGATGCCGCGCTGCTGCCCTCTGCGTCCCTGTCGGGATCGGCGGCGGCAGTGCACCAGTCGCTCGAAACGCCGACCGGAAGGATTGCCAGCACCGTCCCAGGGTTCGACCGCGATGGGCAACTTTACGAGGCCAATCTGGGCGCTTCATGGGAGATAGACCTGTTCGGCGGACTGCGCCGGGGGCATGAGGCGGCGCGTGCGGAGTATCAGGCGTCGCAGGCGGGCGTCGCCGGTGCGCGGATCGCCGTGACCGCTCAGGTGGCCGACACCTATGTCTCGATCCGCGGCCTTCAGGACCGGCTGTCCGTGGCTCAGGAGCAGCGCGACACGCAGCAGCGCCTCGTCGATATCGTTCGCCTGCAATATGACAAGGGGATCGCGGCGGAACTGCAACTGCGGCAGGCGGAGGGCGCGCTGGCACAGGTCGAGGCCAGCGTGCCGGTGCTGCAATCCGCGCTGGATGTCGCGATGAACGCGCTCGACGTCCTGCTCGGCGCGCAGCCCGGCACCTATCGGCCCTTGCTGGCGGGGGCATCGTCCATTCCAGCCGCTCCCGCCATCGTCGATACCGGATCGCCCGCCGACCTGCTGCGCCGCCGACCCGACCTCATCGTGGCGGAGCGCAAGCTGGCGGCTAGCAATGCGCGCATCGGGGTCGCAATCTCGGAATATTTCCCGAAATTCTCCTTGAGCGGCCTGATCGGCAGTGCGACCACGGTCGGCGGCAATATGTTCACCGGCGGCGCCAATCAGGCGCAGGGCGTGCTCGGCCTGCGTTCGCGATTGTTCGATTTCGGCCGTGTCGATGCGCAGATCGCGGCGGCCAGGGGTGCCAATGCCGAAGCGCTTGCCGCCTATCGCCTGGCTGTGCTGCGCGCGTCGGAGGATGTGGAGAACGCCTTCTCGGCCCTCGTCCAGCGCGAGGCGCAGTCCGCCATGCTGGCGCGCGGTGAAGCCGCGCTCATTCGCGCGCAGACCGCGTCGCTCGCGGCCTATAAGGGCGGGGTCGTCAGTCTGGTCGAAGTGCTGGACGCCGACCGCAGGCTGCTCGACACACGCGATGCCCGCGCGCAGGCCCGGTCTGAGGCGGCGCGGGCCGCCATCGCTTCCTATCGTGCGCTGGGCGGAGGGTGGCAGGCCCCGGCAGAACTGGCCGCCTATACCGCCAGCGCCGCGCAGCCATGATGCAGGCCACGCGCGCCGCGTCGCGGGGTGGGCGCGATGTTCGCACGGATCGGATGCTCAACGCGCCGGTCGTTCCCCTGCTGATCCGGCTGGCTTTGCCCAACATCCTCATCATGCTGGCGCAGGCGTCCACCGGGCTGATCGAGACCTGGTGGGTGTCCAGGCTGGGGACGGATGCGCTCGCGGGCATGGCGCTGGTCTTTCCTGCCGTCATGCTGATGACGACCATCTCGGCAGGCGCGCTGGGCGGTAGCATATCCTCGGCAGTGGCGCGCGCTTTGGGCGCAGGGCGGCAAGGTGATGCGGATGCGCTCGTCCTTCACGCCATCGTCGTCAACCTGCTGTTCGGCGTGGCCTTCTCCCTGCTGTTCCTGCTGCTGGGCGAGCCGATCTATCGCATGCTCGGTGGTGTGGGCGGCGAGTTGCAGGCGGCACTCGTCTATTCTGGCGTCGTCTTCATCGGCAACAGCTTCGTCTGGCTGATGAACGGGTTGGCCAGCGTCGTGCGCGGCACCGGCAATATGGCCTATCCCGCCATCGTCACCTGCGTCGGGGTGCTGTTTCTGATCCCGGTCTCTCCAGTCCTAATCTTCGGCTTTGGGCCCATCCCCGGATTCGGTATTGCGGGGGGCGGAATGGCGCTCGTCGCCTATTATATGGCCGGGACCGTGGCCATGGCCTGGTACATTATGGCGGGCCGCGCACCGGTGCGGTTTCGCTGGGCGCGGCTGCGCTGGCGGTTGCTGTCGGGCATACTTCGCGTCGGCTCTCTGTCGGCGATCAATTCCATCCTGACCAATCTGGTCATCGCCGGTACGACGGCGCTTGTCGCCTCGGTCGCCGGGGTGGCGGCCGTTGCGGGCTTCGGGACCGGCGTCCGGCTCGAATATCTGCTCATTCCCCTCATCTTCGGCATCGGTGCGCCGATGGTGGCGATGGTGGGCACGAATATCGGTGCGGGGCAGAGCGACCGCGCGCGCCATATCGCGCTGACCGGTGCGACTCTGGCGTTCGTCATGACGGAGGCGATCGGGCTGGTCGCGGCGCTTTTCCCGACCGTCTGGATGACATTGTTCACCCATGATCCCGCTGCCATAGCGGTGGGCAGCGCCTATCTGCGCACGGTCGGTCCGTTCTATGGTTTCTTCGGGCTGGGCCTGTCGCTCTATTTTGCGTCGCAGGGCGCGGGGCGATTGTTCTGGCCCATCGTTGCAGGGTTTGCCCGCCTCGCCATAGCGATTGGCGGCGGCTTCCTCGCGCTCCACCTGAGCGGCTCGATGACCATGATGTTCGCAGTGCTGGCGGCGTCGCTGGTCGCTTATGGAGGTGTCATATTCACTGCCGTTCGTTTTGGGCGATGGCTGGCCTAGAGAATGGCGTCGCCGATGGCCGGGGCATGGCGATCCACCAGGATGGCGCTCGCCCTGTTCAGGCCGATCAGTTCGACCGCAATGCCGTGGCGGCGCATCTTGCCGACCACATCCTCCAGCGCACCGACTGCGGTGATGTCCCACAAATGGCTGGCGGTCAGGTCGATGCGGACATGGGCGGCGCTGTCGCGCAGGTCGAACTGATCGGCGAAGATGTCGGCGCTGGCGAAGAATATCTGGCCCGACACCACATAGGTACGCGTGTCGCTCTGCGCGTCGTAGACGGGCGTGACGCTCATCAGGCGCGTCACCTTGAAGGCGAAGAACACACCGCTCAGCAGCACGCCGACGGCGACGCCGATGGACAGGTCGTGGGTCGCGACGGTGACGGCGACGGTCGCCAGCATGACGACGCCGGACACCTTGGGATGGCGGGCCAGGTCGCGGATCGATCCCCAGGAGAAGGTGCTGATCGAAACCATGATCATGATCGCGACCAGCGCCGCCACGGGCACCTGCGCGACCCAGGATCGCAGCGGCACCATGATGATGAGGAGGAACAGGCCCGCAACCAGCGTAGAGAGCCGCCCGCGCCCGCCATAGCGTACATTGCCCACCGTCTGGCCGATCATCCCGCACCCGGCGATCCCGCCGAACAGCCCCGCCGCGACATTGGCGAGGCCAAGGCCGGTACATTCGCGCGCCTTTGAACTGGTGGTTTCGGTCAGGTCGTCGACCACGCTCGCAGTCATCATCGATTCCAGCAGGCCGACGGCCGCCATGGCCAGCGCATAGGGCGCGACGATCCGGAGCGTCTGCCAGTCCAGCGGTACGCTCGGCAAGGTGAAGGACGGGAGCGACGCGGGCAGGCGGCCCAAGTCCGCGACCAGATGGATCGGCATGGGAAAGGCGACGCTGATCGCGGTCAGCACGACGATGCAGATCAGCGGCGAGGGGATGGCGGTGGTGATCCGGGGCGCCAGATAGATGATCGCCAGCCCGGCCGCGATCATGGCATAGCTGTGCCAGGTGACATCCAGCATCTGCGGCACTTGCGCCGAGAAGATCAGGATGGCGAGCGCATTGACGAAGCCGGTCCGGACGGAGCGCGACACGAACCGCATCAGCACATCGAGCTTCATCAGGCCGAACGCGATCTGGAACAGTCCCGCGAGCAATGTCGCGGCGAGCAGATAGGGCAACCCATGCGCATGGACCAGCGCCGCCGCGACGAGCGCCACCGACCCTGCCGCGCCGGAGATCATCGCGGGACGTCCGCCCGCAATGGCGATGACGATACCGATGACGAAGGATGCGAACAGGCCGACTTCCGGATCGACGCCCGCCACGAAGGAAAAGGCGATTACTTCCGGGATCAGGGCAAAGGTGCCGACCATCCCGGCCAATATGTCGCGGCGCGCGCCGCGCGCGTCGGTGAACCATTCGGCACGGTAGCGCGAAAGAGTCTGCGAAGTCATCGGGTGGAAACCAGCGGAAAGCCGCAGCCATGTCATCGCGCCCCGGGGCGATGTCGGTCAGGCGGCATTGCGTTGTCCGGCGGATCGGCGGCCGGAATAGCCACCCGGAATTTCACCGGGTCCATGCGAATGACGATCCACTATCGCACCATGAGCGGCCGGACAACCATGGCCCGTTCCCAATGTCCGCTTTTCCTTACCGCGCGGCGATCTGCCGCGTCACGTCGGCGACCAGCGAGCGCAGCCAGCGATGCGCCGGATCGTGGCGATACCGCACGTGCCAGGCCATCTCGACCGGAAAGCTGCCGAGATCGACGGGGGCAGGCAGTATCTTGAGGCGCGGATCATGGGCGAGGCGTCGGCAGATCAGCGTCGGCAGCGTCGCGACATGGTCTGTGACCGCGATCATTTCTGCGACCGCGAAGAAGTTCGTCACGGATATCGCCACATCGCGTTTCAGGCTTTGCTGCGCCAGCGCCTGGAACAAACCGGCGCGCAGACGCCCCGGGGGCATCACGTTGACATGGCGCAGACGCTCGAACTGTTCGCGCGAAATGCTGTCGGCGATCTGGGGATGGTCCGCCCGCACCACGCAGGCGAGGCTTTCGTCCATCAGATGCTGCACGACCAGATTGTCCGGTGGATCGACAATGCGGCCGATCACCATGGCCGTGGTGCCGGAGGTGACGCCGGTTTCGGCCAGATCATTGCCAAACGGCGTGAGGCGCAGCGTGATGCCGGGCGCGACCTCCTGAAGCCGGGCGACGATCATCGGCGTCAGCACGAACTCGACATAGCCATTGGGCGCGATGGTGAAGAGGCGCTCTGCCTTGGCGGGGTCGAAATCCTGCTGGCCGAGGACCGCGTCGTCCAGCCTCGCCAGCGCCTCGGCAATGCCAGGCGCCAGTTCCAGTGCGATCGGTGTGGGCTGGATGCCATAGCGTTCGCGGACGAAAAGGGGGTCCTGAAGCATCGCGCGCAACCGCGACAGCGCGTTCGACAGGGCAGGTTGGGTCATGCCCATACGTTCGGCGGCGCGGGTGACGCTGCGTTCCTCCATCAGCGCGATGAAGATGGGCAGAAGGTTGAGGTCGTAGCGCATGACTTATAATGTCATCGATATATCTGGAATAAAAGAAATAAAGTTCTGGAATATATCGGCAGGGGCCACGTTGGCGATGTCGAAAAGACGGACCAATGGAGGCTCATATGACCAAGGGAAAATTGCTGGTGATCGGTTCCAACGCGACCCGGATCGAGATCCGTGGCGGCGGCTGGGCGGCGACCGGCCAATATCTGAACGAAACCGTCATTCCCGTGATGGCGGCGATCGATGCGGGTTATGAGGTCGTCCTTGCGACCCCGGACGGCACGAAGCCGACCATCGACCCCGCATCGGACTCGGCACAGCATTTCGATGGCGACGAGGACGCCTACGCCCGCGCGAAGACCTTTTATACCGAGCATCCGTCTATGAACGCGGTGCGTACGCTTCGCTCGGTGATCGACGCAGGGCTGGACGACTATGCCGGCGTGTTCGTGCCGGGCGGGCAGGCGCCCGTGGTCGACCTGATGCAGGATGCGGAGACCGGCGAGATATTGCGCCACTTCCATGAAAAGGCCAAGCCTACGGTCCTGCTATGCCATGGTCCCGTGGCCATCGCGTCCGCCATGCCGCACGCCCGTGAGTTTCGCGCGGCCCTGATCGCAGGCGATGCGGCGAAGGCGGCGCAATGGGCGCAGGGCTGGCAATATGCGGGCTATCGCATGACGGTGTTTTCGGAAACGGAGGAAAAGGTCGTGGAGGACCATATCCTGCATGCCAGCATGTACTTCACCATGCCGAAGGCGCTCCGCGTCGCAGGGGGCGATGTGGTCACGACGGATGTCGACTTCGCGCCGCATGTGGTCGTAGACCGCGAACTCATCACCGGCCAGAATCCGCGTTCCGACCATTTCGTCGCCACGAAGCTGGTCGAGGCGCTCGACCGTCTGTCGGCCGGGGCGTGAGGACACGGATGACCGGAGGGGTGCTACGCCAGCGCCTTCCCGGGCCATCCTATGCGAAAAGGAAGACCATCATGTCCGATACCGTGAAGATCGTGGCGATCCTGTCTGCCCGCCCGGGCAAGGCGGAAAGCCTGCGGGCGCTGCTCGACGGGATGATCGACCCAAGCCGGGCGGAGGCGGGCAATCTGCGCTATGATCTGTGGCAGGATCAGGCGGACCCTGCCCGGTTCGTGATAGACGAACTCTATACCGACGCCGCCGCCGTTGCCGCGCACCGTGCAACACCGCACTTCCAGACCTATCTTGCGACAATCAACGACCTGGCCGAGCGCGAAGCCATTGCGCTCGTTCCCGTGCAGGTCGCCTGACGAAAGGACCGACAATGGCACTCAAGGATATCCTGCCCGGCAAGCTGGGCTTTGGCGCAGCGCCCCTCGGCAACATGTTCCGCGACATTCCCGAGGAGGAAGCGCTCGCGACCGTCGAGGCGGCCTGGAACGACGGCATCCGCTATTACGACAACGCCCCCTTCTATGGCGCGGGGCTCGCCGAGATCCGCATGGGCGAAGCGCTCGCGGGGAAGCCGCGCGGCGACTATGTCATCAGTACCAAGGTCGGGCGGGTCATCCTCGATGAGGTCGAGGATGTCAGCGCGCGCGATCAGGGCGAGAAGGCGGGTGTGTTTGCCCACGGCCGCGCCAACAAGGTGGTCAACGACTATGGCTATGATGCGACGCTGCGGTCCATCGAGGACAGCCTGAAACGGCTGCGCACCGACCATGTAGAGATCGTCTTCGTCCACGATCTTGCCCGCGACTTCTGGGGCGACCAGTGGATCGCCCGGTTCGAGGAAGCCCGCACCGGCGCGTTTCGCGCGCTCGACCGGCTGCGGGATGAGGGCGTGATCAAGGCATGGGGCCTTGGCGTCAATCTGTGCGAGCCTGTCGAGACGCTGCTCGACCTGTCGGAGCCGCGCCCGGATGCCTTCCTGCTGGCTGGGCGCTATACGCTGCTCGACCATGACAAGGCGCTCCAGCGCGTGACGCCGACGGTGGCGGAACGCGGCTTGGGCATCGTCGTGGGAGGCCCCTATAGTTCGGGGGCGCTCGTCGGCGGGCCGAACTTCGAATATGCGCCGGCGACACCCGCGATCCTCGACAAGGTCGCGCGGATCAAGGCCATTGCCGACCGTCACCGCATCAGCATGAAGGCAGCGGGCCTGCAATTCTCGCTCGCCAATCCGGCAGTGTCGGCCGTGATCCCCGGCGCAAGCCGTCCGGGCCGGATCGCGGAGGACAGCGCGGCGCTGAACGAGGTGATACCGGCCGATTTCTGGCAGGAACTGCGCGCTGCCGGTCTGGTCAATCCGGCCGCGCCGCTGCCTGCCTAGAAAGCAGGAATGACCGCGCCCTTGTAACGCTGATCGATGAAGCTGCGCGCCGCCGGGCTGGTCAGGGCGGCGACCAGTTTCTTGACGCGCGGATCGTCTTTCGCACCCGGCAGGCCGACGACATAATTGGCATAGGGGGTATCGCGATCCTCGATGAAGAGGGCGTCGCGCACCGGGTTCAGTCCGGCGTCCAGCGCATAATTGGTGTTGATGAGGGCCAGGTCCACCTCGCCAAGCACGCGCGGCAATGTCGCGGCCTCCAGTTCGCGGATGGCGAGGTGGCGTGGGTTGGCGACGATGTCGCGCACCGTGCCCAGCGCGCCTGCCTCCGGTCTCAGGCGGATCAGGCCGACTTTCTGGAGGAGGAGCAGCGCGCGTCCGGCATTCGACCCGTCATTGGGAATGACGACATCCGCCTTGTCGGGAATGGCCGCCAGCGTCTTCCACCGGCGCGAATAGGCGGCAAAGGGTTCGACATGGATGGCGGCGATGGTCTCCAGCTTCGTGCCGCGCGCCGCGTTGAACTCCTTGAGATAGGGTTCGGTCTGGAAATAATTGACGTCGATATTGCGCTCCGCGACCTGCACGTTCGGTTGCACATAATCGTTGAACACGCGCACTTCGAGCGTGACGCCGTCCTTGGCGAGTTGGCCTTTTACCGCGTCCAATATCTCGGCATGGGGCACGGCGGTCGCCGCGACGGTGAGGGTGGTGGCCGACGGATCGGCTTCCTTTCCACCGCCACCGCAGCCGGTGAGCATGGTCAGCGTGCCGAGCGCGAGAAGCAGGAAAGCGCGTGTCATCGGATGTCTCACCTATGGCTGAAATGTCGAACCAGACGGTCGCCAAGGCTTTGCAGGGCCTGGACGAGCAAGACCAGCAGCGCGACCGTCACGACCATCACGTCGGTCTGGAAACGCTGATAGCCGAAGCGAATGGCCAGGTCGCCCAGCCCGCCGCCGCCGACCACGCCGGCCATGGCGGTGAAGGAGACCAGCGTGATCGCCGTCACCGTCGCACCGGCGACGATGGCGGGCAACGCTTCGGGCAATAGGGCGCGGAGCACTAGGTCGCGCGTGGTCGCGCCCATCGCCTGCACCGCCTCCACGGTGGAGCGGTCGACCTCGCGGAGCGCCGTCTCGACGAGCCGCGCGAAAAAAGGCGCCGCGCCAGCGACGAGGGGCGGGATCGCGCCCGCGACGCCCAGCGACGTCCCGACCAGCAGCAGGGTCAGCGGGATCATCACGATCAACAGGATGATGAACGGCACCGACCGCAGGAAATTGACGATCATGCCGAGCAGCCCATTGCCGATCCGGCTTGCCCACACCTGACCCGGGCCGGTCAGGAACAGCAGGATGCCCAGCGGCAGCCCGAGCAGGATGGTCAGCACCAGCGATCCACCGAGCATGGCGAGTGTGTCGAGGCAGGCCGCGCCAATCTCCCCCCAGGCCATGCTGGTCAGCCCGCCGTTCATGCGCTGACCCTCCCGCGATCGGCCAGCAGCGCGAGCGCGCGCTCCTGCCCGTCGCCGCGCAGGCCCAGCGTGAACTGGCCGAAGGCGCCGCTGCGCAGATGATCGATGCGGCCCTCCAATATGACGAAATCGACGCCCGTTTCGCGCGTGATCTCGCTCAGCACCGGCTGCGCGAGTGCGTCTCCGGTCAGCAGAAAATCCACGATCCGCCCATCGAACGCCGCCCGCGCGCGCTGCGCGCCGAGGCCTGCCTCGCGCAGCAGGGCGCGGGTTTCGTCGGTCCTGGGCGAAAGGAATATCTCGGCGACGGGGCCGCTTTCCACGATGCGCCCGGCATGGAGCACGGCGACCCGGTCGCATAGCTGCCGAACCACGTCCATCTCATGCGTGACGACGACGATGGTGAGGCCGAGTTCGCGGTTGAGGTCGGCGATGAGGGTCAGGATGCTGGCCGTGGTCTCGGGGTCGAGCGCGCTCGTCGCTTCGTCGCACAGCAATATGTCGGGGGACGTCGCCAGCGCACGGGCGATGCCCACCCGCTGCTTCTGGCCACCCGAAAGCTGCGCGGGATATTTCCGCCTATGGTCCGTCAGGCCCACGCGCTCGCACAGGGTGCGGACCCTTGGCGCAATGTCGGCTGGCTTCGTTCCTGCGATGCGCAGGGGCAAGGCGATATTGTCCTCGACGGTGCGCGACGACAGCAGGCCGAAATTCTGGAACACCATCTGCACGCGACGTCGGAGCGTCCGCAGCCCTTCGCCACCGAGGCTGTCCACTGCGATCCCGTCCACCACGACTTGCCCGGCATCCGCACGCTCGAGGCCGTTGAGCAGCCGGATCAGAGTGGACTTGCCAGCGCCCGAGCGGCCGATGATCCCGAATATCTCGCCGGGCGCTATCTGGATGCTCACGCCATCGAGGGCCGGGTGCCCGCTGTCGAAGCGCCGCGCGACATTCTCCAGCCGGATCGCTGGCGGCCGTCCGGGCGGGCCTGCGTTATCGTGGGGCGAAATGCCGGGCAACATGCTGTCCTTGGAGACCGGACCAGTGGCCGGTGATGGTTCAGCCGTTCTCTACCAATCGACTTGTCAAAAGCAAAGCGCGGTGCGCGCCGGGCATGGCACCGAAGCCGTCAGGCGAAAAGCCAGCCGCTGGCGAACCCGGTCACGTCGCCGTCGAACAGGATGGTCATGTCCGCGACGCTGTCCCCATTGGTGTCGGCGGCGAAGTGGCTCATGTCCGTATCGGCATCATAGGCCAGCACATATTCCGCCGCATGGCCGCCAAAAGCCGCCACCCTGGTTAGATGCTGCACCCCGGCGACGAGGCTGTCGGCATCGAGCGCGCGGAAGTCGAGCCTGTCCACCGATGACAGGTCGGTGATGAGGTCGGGCGTGGCTGCCCGGCTATAGGAGGCGTAGGAATAGACGAAAGTATCGGACCCGCCGCCGCCCGTCAGTATATCGGCGCCGTCGCTGCCATTGATGACGTTGTTGCCATTATTGCCGGTCAATATGTCGTTGAATATCGACCCCGACAGATTCTCGATGCTGATGAGCGTGTCGATGCCTGCGCCGCCCGTATTTTGCGCGCCCGCGATCGCCAGGCTCACGGTCACGCCCGCGCCGGCGCGGCTATAGCTGGCATTGTCGGTACCGCCTGCGCCATCGATCATGTCGTCGCCCGATCCACCCTCGATGGTGTTGCCGCTTGCATTGCCGATCAGCACGTCATTATAGGCGGAGCCGAACAGGGACTCGATGCCGATCAGCGTGTCGGTGCCCGCTCCGCCCGTGTTCTGCGGTCCGACGATTGCGAGGCTGACCTTGACGGCCGTCGCACCGACATAGCTGGCGGCGTCGATCCCCGCGCCGCCGTCCAGCACGTCATCGCCAGCGCCGCCCAGCAGGATATTGTTGCCGCCATTGCCGGTCAGGCGGTCGTTGAAAGCCGAGCCGGAGATATTCTCGATATTGGAGAGCGTATCGGTGCCCGCGCCGCCGGTATTCTGCGCCGTGGATAGCGACAGATTCACGGTGACGGCGCTGGTGGCGCTAACATAGCTGGCGGTATCGATGCCCGCACCGCCCTTGATGTCGTCGTCGCCCGCGCCGCCCTCGATCACATTATGCTGGCTGTTGCCGATCAATATGTCGTTGAAGCGGGTGCCGACGATATTCTCGATGGAGATCAACGTGTCGGTGCCAGCGCCCAGCGTGTTCTGTGCGGCGGTGGTGCCCAGGTTGATCTTCACCGCTGTCCCTGCTGTGGCATAGCTGGCGGTGTCGCTGGCGCCGCCGCCGTCCAGCCGGTCATTGCCCGCGCCTCCTGTCAGCACATTGTCGAGGCCGTTGCCGGTCAGGACATCGTTGAACGCGGAGCCCACAAGATTGTCGAAATTGACCAGCCGGTCGACTCCCGCGCCCACGCTATTTTGCGCAGCGGTGATGGCGAGGCTGACGGTTACGCCAGCGCTCGCACCGGCATAGCTCGCCGTGTCGATGCCAGCGCCTCCGTCCAGCACGTCGTCGCCAGCGCCGCCCTCGATCATGTTGAAGCCGCTGCTGCCGGTCAAAATGTCGGCATAGTCCGACCCCAGCAGGTTCTCGATGGAGTTCAGAACATCGATGCCAGCGCCCAGGGTGTTTTGAGCCGTGGTCAGACCAAGCGTCACCGAAACGCCCGACGTCGCCGTGCTGTAGCTGGCCGTGTCGTAGTCGAGGCCGCCATAGAGCCAGTCATTACCGTCGCCGCCAAGAAGGATATCCGCGCCTTCACGACCGAACAGATAGTCGTTACCCGATCCGCCGATGAGGAAATCGTCGCCGATCAGGCCGTCCAGCTTGTCGCTGCCCTCCAGCCCCTCGATCCGGTCGTTATAGGACGATCCCTCGATAGTCTCGGCCAGGTATGTGCCGGTGAACAGGAGGTAGCCTTCTGGCGTCGTCACGGCCACCTTGACCACGGCGTTGTCCGCGCCGCCCGCCCTGGACGCGAGATGATAGGATATGGTGTCGAAGCCCGACCAGTTCTGGGGCGCGGTATAGAAGAGGCGACCGTCCGCGCCGACGCCGACCGATCCATATCGGGCCGTCGCATGGGGGATGGTCAGCCCCTTACCCGCTATGTCCACGTCATTGACCAGCGCGTCGATGGTGATCTGCTGGCCGGTCATGACGGTGGCGACATCGTCATGCGCATCGGGGCGCACGATCCAGTCGAACCGTTGCATGTGGACCGCGCCATCCTCGTTCCAACTGATCGCAAAGCTGTCGCTGGCGGTCGTGGTGACATTGATGGCGGTGATGGGATTGGTCGTGAGGACCAGCGGATCGCCGACGCGCTGGCCACTGGCGTTGAAAATCTGCGCCTCGCCATGGGCGGTGGCGTAATCGTCGAACGCTGCATAGGCGACGACGAAGCCGCCATCGGGCAAGGCGGCGATGGATACGCGGTTGGCCAGATCATGGACCAACAGTTGTTCGCCCACAGCCGCGCCCGCCGCATTGAAACGCTGAAGCGTGAGCGCGCCGGCCGCATGGATGCCGCCGGTCGATCCCGCGACGACGAAACCGCCATCGGCCAGCGCCGCTACATCGAGCGTCCCGCTGCCGACCGGGAATATGGCGCCGAGCGGATTGCCCTGGCTGTCGGTGAACCGGCCATAGCCGCCGCCGTCCCGGTCCCAGACCGTAATGGTTCGGCCGTCGACCAACTGGGCGATGGCCGGCTCCTGCGGATTATAGCCGAAATAGTTGGAGATAAATTGGGGGGTGCTGGCGACACCTGCGCCGGAAACGGTCGCCACATAGATGTTCGGCCCCCAGGCTGCGCTATAGCCCCCATCCTTGTTGCCGATCACGTCGAGTTGAAGGGCGGTGCCCGCCGACAACTCACGCGCGGCGCCAGTGCGGACAGCGTCGGCGGAGAATGTCTGTCCGTAAATTCCCCTGCTCGCGGATTGGACGACGACGAAGCCGCCATCGGCCGTCGCCGATACCGCCGCGCGACTGCTGATCCCGGGCGCATAGACATGGCTTGCGCCATCGACGTCCACCACGGCGAGATTTCCGTTGGTGGCGACCGCGATGCCGTCGTCATAGCGCAGGCCAGCCAAGGCGATGTCGGCGTTGCTCTGGGTCGTCGCCACGACAAGGTTCGCGCCCGCGGTGAAGCGCATGCGCTCCTCCGCCGAATTCACGACGGGAATGACGAGCGTCTCCGTCACGCTGTTTCCCGCGGCGTCCGTCGCCTTGATGGTGACGGTGACGGTCGGTTTCGTCTCGAAGTCGAGTTTGCCGCCCGCCTTGAGCACCAGCTGGTCGCCGGAAACGGTGAACAGGTCGGACGGGTCGCTGACGATGCTGTAGGTCGAGAGGCCGTTCTGGATTTTCGTGTCCGTGCCGAGCTTCAGGGTCGGCAATCCGCCGACATCCGCCTCGTTGAGCGCGCCGGACAGGGTGATGTCGGTGATCGGCGTGATGGTGAAATCCAGCCGCTGCGTGAACACGCCGTCGATATTGCCTGCCGCTCCCGACCAGGAAACGAGGAAGCTGTCGCCGCTGGCCGTCACGTCCGTCGTATGGGAATAGCCAGCGCCCGGGGCGATGAGCATGCGATCGCCCAGCACCGCGCCGTTGGACGCGACCCGCCACGCATCGCCGCCATAGGAGACGACCGCCGTCCCATCGCTCAGCGCGTCGACATCGACCTTCTCCCTCAGCGGGAAATAGCCCGATACCCCTTCGGTCTGGATGGCCGACAATGCGCCGTTGGACGCGAGCACGCGGCTCGCAATGGTCATTTCCTGCAATGCGGCGGCATAGCCGTCCGTCATGCGGGTCCATCCCACTAGCAGATTGCCGTTGGCCAGATAGGCGGCGTTCGCCGAGTTCAGATGCAGTGCCGTCGTATCATATTGGGCGTGCGGTTCGTCCTCGACGATCGTTTGGACGGAGCCGACGACCGCGCCGGTCGCGGACAGGCGGACGGTATAGACACCCTCGAACCACTGCTTGTCGGCGAGCGTGGTGAGGCCGACATAGGTCGCGCGGAATCCGCCCTGCGGGTCCTTGACGATGGAAATATCCGTCAGCGAGAAGCGGCCGAAATCGTTGGGCGCGGGGACGGACCATCCGGTGCCGGAGCCTGTGCCGCCATTGGCGAAGAGCATGGCGGACAGATTATAAGTCTGGTTGAGGCCGGGCGGGGTCAGAAAGGCCGCCGCCCAGCCATTGCCGACGGCCGTGACGACAGGCGCGACCGGGTCGTCATGCGTGCCAGTGAACAGGGCGCGTTCCGACCCGACCCGGCTGCCATTGGCGGAGAATTCCTGTGCGCGGATGGTGTAGCTTGCCGTTCCCGACGAGCTGTCCGCCCGGTTCGCGCCATCGATCCACGCGACGACGAACCCGCCATTGGCCAGTGCGGTGACCGCGGGCTGATTGTGATTGCCCGACGCTGCGCCGTTGATCGTGAACTCCGACCCCAATGCCGTGCCGTCGGCCGCCGACAGCCTGCCGCTCAGCCCCCAGCCTGCTCCGGCGCCGCCAGCGCCCTGATCCGTCCAGACGGTGATGGTCTGTCCGCTCGCCAGCCGCGCTATCGACACATCGTCCTGTGTCCCATAGCCTGGCGCATCGATCCGGTTGATTTCGCCGACCCGCTCGAAAAGGGACATGGGTGCAAGTCTCCGGCATGGATTTTTGGATGTGGGCCTGAATGGCAATGTCGGTGCGTCTAAATCGGGTGGCCCAGATAAATTACGCCGACGCGGGCGCGTTTCTGGCAGCGTCCGCCGACGATGGCAAGTGTCGGCGCGGCGAGCCGTTGCGGGAGAAAAACCGGGGTGCCCGCCCCTCAATTTCTCGATATTCTCGCGCTTCGTTTTGACCGGGCGGAGGCCGTCCGGGCAGGATATTGCCCGCGACACCGGTTGCGCTTCGTCATTTTCCTGTCAAGGCTGGAGCGGAAAAGAGAAACGCGGGAGTCGCATGCAGTGAAACATTTGCCCTGGATCATTCTCGCCATCGTCGGCGCTGTCGCCCTCGCCATCGTGGCGACGACGCGGGGCGAGCCGGTCAATGCGCTATGGGTCGTTGTCGCGGCAGTCAGTAGCTTCCTCGTCGCCTATCGCTATTATGCGCTCTATATTTCCAGCCATGTCATGCGGTTGGACCCGGCCCGCGCGACGCCTGCCATCTATCGCGGCGACGGAATGGACTATGTCGCGACCGACCGGCGCGTGCTGTTCGGCCATCATTTCGCGGCCATTGCCGGGGCGGGGCCGCTGGTGGGTCCGGTGCTAGCCGCGCAGATGGGTTATCTGCCCGGCACGCTGTGGATCATCGTCGGTGTCGTTCTGGCGGGCGCGGTGCAGGATTTCATGATCCTGTTCATCTCGATGCGCCGCGACGGCAAGTCGCTGGGCGAACTGGTCCGCATGGAGATGGGGGCAGTCGCCGGGACCATCGCACTGGCGGGCGCCTTCATGATCATGGTCATCATTCTCGCGGTGCTTGCGCTGATCGTCGTGCGCGCGCTGGCGGAAAGCCCGTGGGGCATGTTTACGGTGGCTGCCACCATCCCGCTGGCGCTTGGCATGGGTGTCTATACGCGCTGGATACGGCCCGCGCGGGTCGGCGAAGTGTCGATCCTGGGCTTTATCGGCCTGATCCTGGCCATCGTCTTCGGTCAGAATGTCGCGGCCTCGCCCTTCTGGGGCCCGATCTTCACCTTCACGCCGCAGCAGCTTTGCTGGATATTGATCGGCTATGGCGCGGTGGCCTCCGTATTGCCGGTGTGGCTGCTGCTCGCGCCGCGCGATTATCTCTCCACCTTCCTCAAGATCGGGGCCATCGCGGCGCTGGCTATCGGCATCGTCATCATGGCCCCGCCGCTGCGCATGCCGCCGCTCACCCAGTTCATCGGCGGCGGCGGACCGGTGTGGTCGGGCGGGCTGTTCCCCTTCCTGTTCATCACCATCGCCTGCGGAGCGGTGTCGGGCTTTCATGCCCTGATCTCCAGCGGCACAACGCCCAAACTGATCGCGAGCGAGGCCGACGCCCCGTTCATCGGCTATGGCGCGATGCTGATGGAGGCGTTCGTGGCGATCATGGCGCTGGTCGGCGCGTCCATCCTCGATCCCGGCATCTATTTCTCGATGAACAGCCCGGCGGCGATATTGGGCACGGACCCCGCCAGCGCGGCCGCGGCCGTCACCGCCATGGGCTTTCCGATCTCGGCCGACGTCCTTGTCCAGACAGCGCGCGACGTGGGCGAGCATAGTATCGTCTCGCGCACCGGCGGCGCGCCGACGCTGGCGGTCGCGATGGCCGAAATTTTCAGCCATGTCGTGGGTGGCCCGGCGATGAAGGCCTTCTGGTATCATTTTGCCATCCTGTTCGAGGCGCTGTTCATCCTCACCGCCGTCGATGCCGGGACCCGCGCCGGACGCTTCATGTTGCAGGATCTGATCGGACTTGCGGTGCCGTCGTTCCGTGCGGGCACTTCGCTCGCGCCCGGCATCGTCGCCACCGGGCTGTGCGTGGCAAGCTGGGGCTTCTTCCTCTATCAGGGCGTCACCGATCCGCTGGGCGGCGTGAACACGCTGTGGCCGGTATTCGGCATCTCCAACCAGATGCTCGCCGCCATCGCGCTGATGCTGGCGACGGTGGTGCTGTTCCGCATGAAGCAGCAGCGCTATGCCTGGGTGACGGTGATCCCGACCGTCTGGCTGCTGATCTGCACACTGAGCGCCGGTTCGCTGAAACTGTTTTCCAGCGACCCGGCCGTAGGCTTCCTCGCACATGCCAGCCGTTATGCCGATGCGGCAGGGCGCGGTGAATTGCTGGCCCCCGCCAAGTCGACGGCGGAAATGAATGCGATCGTCTTCAACGACCGGGTCGATGCGGGGCTGTGCGCCATTTTCCTGGCGGTGGTGGTTTCGCTGCTGTTCTTCACGGTCAGGACCTGCATCGCGGCGCTGCGCAATGACCGGCCGAGCGCGCATGAAACGCCGGCTCAAGTGGTGGCGGCGGAATGAAGGGCCTGCTCACCGCCATGGCGCGTCTGATGGTGGGGCAGCCGCCCTACGAAGCCTATCTCGCCCACATGGCCCGCCATCACCCCGATACAGAGCCGATGGGGCGCGTCGATTATTTCCGCAATCGGGAGCAGGCCCGCTTCGGCGGTGCAGGCGGCGGGAAATGTTGCTGAACCCCTTCAATCGGTTGCGAAGGTGCGAAGGTCGACCGGGCGTGGAACGCGCACAACTATACTGGGTTAAGCACTGGGACTGAACAAAGGAGTCTCCCATGCACCCTCATCTCAACCCGGCGCGGATCGTTGCGGCGCTCGCCACCACCGTCTTCAGCTTATCGGCCTGCTCGCGCGGCGCGACGCGCGGCGGCCTGATCGGCGGCGCTGGCGGCGCTGTCGTCGGTAGCGTGACCGGTCTGGGCACCGTCGAAGGCGCGGCCATCGGCGGCGCTGCCGGTGCGGTCATCGGCGACAATGACGACAAGCGCGATCGCCGCCGCGGTCGCCGCCGCTGATCCTGTGT
>JBEVNC010000042.1:0-4626 GCA_040508315.1 Sphingobium sp. | reverse complement strand
ATACCGGCGACGGGTGTCGGCGTGTGGATCAATGGCAATTACGCCTTCTCCGGCCTGACCCCGCCCACCGAGGATTTCCGGCGGATCGTGCGCGCGCTCAATGGCCTTGCCGCCGGGCGCGTCTATACCACCGCCCATATCGGCGGCCTGATCGACGGCGCTGGCGAATTTGCGAACGTCGCCGCCGGTCTGCTCGCTATCCCCATCTCCCGGTCGCCGCGCGATTATGTCGTGCTGTTCCGGTCGGAACTGAAGCAATCCGTCCGCTGGGCGGGCGACCCGCACAAGCCCATCGAATATGGCCCCAACGGCCCCCGCCTGACCCCGCGGGAGAGCTTCGCGGAGTGGCAGGAAACGGTCGATGGCCATGCCGAGCCCTTCACCCCTTCGGAAGTGCGCGTGGCGGAAACCCTGCGCGCGACCTTGATCGAAGTCGTCCTTCGTCTCGCCGATGAGGCTGCCGCGGAGCGCCGCCAGTCCAACGCGCGCCAGGAAATGCTGATCGCGGAACTGAACCACCGTGTGCGCAACATATTGGGCGTGATCCGCGGTCTCATCCGCCAGTCGCAACCCGACAGTGCGCAGGTGAAGGATTTCGTACGGCTGGTGGACGGGCGTATCCACGCGCTCGCCCGCGCGCACAACCAGATTACGGACGATCATTGGGGCCCCGCCCCGCTCGCCGCGATGATCGATGCGGAGGCCGCCGCGTTCGCCGCGACCCGGCAAAGCGCGATCATCTCCAGTGGAGCGCCGATCCTGCTGAACCCGCAGGCCTATTCGACGATGGCGCTCGTCATCCACGAACTCGTCACCAATTCGACCAAATATGGCAGCCTGTCTGGCGACGGCGAGGTTCATATCGACTGGTCGCGCGACCATGTGGGCGATCTGGTCCTAATCTGGCAGGAGGTCGGCGGGCCGCCCGTATCGCCGCCGAAAAGAAAAGGGTTCGGGACCACCATCGTCAATCGGTCGGTCCCCTACGATCTTGGCGGCAAGGCCAGCATCGACTATGCGGTAGACGGCGTACGCGCACAGTTCACCATTCCGTCACGGCACGTGTCCGAGCCGAAAACCTATGGCGGGACGGAAATCCGCGTGTCGCGCCCTCAGGTGTCGAGCCAGCAGACCATCGATCCGGCGCTGCTCGGAGCCAAGGCCGTGCTGCTGGTCGAGGACAGCCTCATCATCGCACTGGACGCGGAGGACATATTGGACCGCTTCGGGGCCGTGGTCGCGACTGCCTCCACGCCGGAGGCGGCGCATGATATTCTGGACAAGGACCGCATGGATTTCGCGATCCTCGACATAAACCTGGGCGATCAGACGAGTTTCGGCATCGCCGACCGGCTGACGGAACTGGGCATCCCGTTCTTCTTCGCGTCCGGCTATGGCGAGCAGGCCAACCTGCCGATGGAGCATCGCTCCACCGCAGTCGTGCAGAAGCCATACACGACGCACAATATCGCCAAGGCCATCGAGGACCTGTTCGGCTGACCGGCGCCAGCGACGCCCGTAAGCCATTGCGGCCCAGATGCGTGACCGCCCGTTGACGCCATGACCAGACTATCGGCATTGCCGGACATGTGCGGGATGCGTTTCCCAACGCTCTCCCCATCGCGTGCCGGGCCATGACGAGGATATGACGATGACGGCTATCCTGTTTGTCGCGATTCTCGTTCTGGGCGTGCTGCTTTATGATGCGCGTAAGCGGCTGGCTTCGCTGGAGGCGCGGTTCCGGCAGTTAGACGCCCCGGCGGTCGAGGAATATCGGCCCGCAGTCATCATCACCGACCAGCCGGTTGCGCCTTCAAGGGTCGAGGCAGAGCAGGCCGTCCTTCCCAGGCCAACCGTCGAAAAGGCTCCATCCATATGGGCGGGCGCGCAGGAGGAGGGGCTCTTTACTGAGCCGGAGCCTTCGTCCCAGCCGCCGCCAGTCCCTCGCGTCGAAAAACCGTCCGGTTCCGGCTTCGAGGATCTGTTCGGCCGCAAACTGCCCATCTGGGCAGGTGGCATCACGCTGGTCGTGGCCGCCATCCTACTGGTCAAATATTCGATAGACGCGAACCTGCTGTCCCCTGTCGTGCGCGTCGTCATCGGCATCGTTTTCGGCGCGGGCCTGATCGGGGGAGCAGGGATTGCCAGGCGGCGGGCCGATCTGGTGCAGGACGAGCGCATCGCGCAGGCGCTGGCGGGCGCGGGTGTCGGCAGCCTCTATGCGGCCACCCTCGCTGCGGCCAATCTCTACGGCCTGATCGGGTCGGGGGTCGCCTTTGCGGCGCTTGGCATCATTACCGCGCTCGCCCTTGGCCTCTCGATTCGCTTCGGCGCGCCGACGGCGGTGCTGGGTCTGATCGGCGGCCTCGCGGCCCCTGCCCTCGTCAGTTCGGTCGCGCCGAACGTGCCGTTGCTCGCCGCCTATCTTGCGCTCGTCACCGGCGGCATCACCCTGCTCTCACGCAGCCAGCGCTGGTTCTGGCTGGGCGTGAGCGCGCTGGCGGGCGGCGGCGCTTGGAGCGCCATCATGATCCTGCTGGGCGGCCTCGACGGATCGTCGAGCCTGTCCGTCGGCCTGCTCATCGTGATCCTCGGCCTCGCCTTGCCGATGATGGCCTCTGCCGACCGCCGAAACCCGATGCTTCAGGGTGTCGCGGCGCTCGTCTCTGCATTGCAGCTTGCCGCACTGGTCGCGACCGGCGGCTATACGATGCTGAACTGGGGGCTTTATGCCCTGCTATCCACTGCGCTGATCTGGCTGACGACGCGCGTCGCGACGCTGCGCCTGACCGTTGCGGTGCCGTTGATCGCCAGCATGATCCTGGCGGCGACATGGCCCAACCCTTCGGCGGCGCTTTTCACCATGGTCATGATCGGGATCGTCGCGATCTTCGTCGGGAGCGCGCTGTGGCGATTGTGGCGCATGGACGGCATGACCTTCGATGCGGGGCAGATCGTACTGACCGCGTTGGGCGGATTTGGCGCGACCTACTGGCAGTTCGGCAGCGCTTCGTCTGGCGACGCACTCATCGCCCTCGCCTTCGCGCTCCTTCCGGCGGCAGGCGCTGCACTGGGCTGGCCGCATGCCGAACGGCGCCAGCATATGCGCTTCGCTATGCTCAGCCCCGCCGCCGGGCTGCTCGTCATAATCGCCGCGACGCTTGCGCTGCCCCTATGGACAGTCCCCATTTCCATTGCCCTCGTCGCCGCGATCCTGCTGGAGCTGGGCGTGAAGGCAGGTCCGAAGGTACGCCAAGGCGCGCTCGCCTTTATCGCCCTGGCAACCGTCGCGCTACTGGGCACGGGCGGAGCGGCGGGCGAGATTTCCCGGCTTGTCACGACAACGCCGCTGGAAGCCCCTGTGCAGGCGATAGTGCGCTGGTCGGCACTGCTGGTCACCGCCGCCCTGTTCGCATGGCGGCTGTCGGGGTCGCGGACCGGGATGGTCGTGCAGGGTCTGGCTGCGATCCTGTGCTACGGATTGATCGCGCAGGTCGTTCCCGCCCAGTGGCTCGCCATCGCCGCTGCTCTGGGGATGCTCGCCGCCGCCGAGGTGCAACGGTCGAAACCCGCACTCGACCTGCGAGTGGCGGCGGCGGTGCTGGCTGCCATTGCGGCGCTCTGGGCACTGGAACCTCTCGCCCGCTGGCTGTTCGCGGGCATGGCCGCCCTGACAGGCGATCCCATGTTCGTCGGCGACCTACCCGACCGTTGGTCCGCGCTCCGACAGATGCTGGTGCCTGCATCGATCGGGGCCACCGCCTTGTGGCGCGTGCGGGATGGACTGCCGGCCATGGCCCGCACAGTCGCATTCGCGCAGATGGGCGTCATCGGTTTGATCGGGGCGCATATCCTCTACAAGCAGCTATTCGCTATCGGCGACATGGCAGCCTTTATCGCCCATGGCCTTGCCGAGCGTACGCTGTGGGAGGTCACGCTGGGCGCCATCGGCACTGCCCTCGCCCGTAAATGGCGTGAGGCGGCAATATTGGTCGGCCTTGGGCTGGCCCATAATCTCTATTTTTCGCTGCTGCTCCACGATCCGCTCTGGGCCGTGCAGGCAGTGGGACCGTGGCCGCTCGTCAATCTGCTGCTGCCCGCCTTCGGCATTGCCTATGCCGGGCCTTCTCTGGTTGCGAAGCTCATGCCCGAGTGGCGGCCGCATCTGCCGGTCCCCGCCGCGATCCTCCATATGGTCGTCCTAGCGCTCGTCGCGGTGGCAAGCATGCGGCAAATCTTCTGCGGAAGCATCATCGCCCATATCGCGCTGGGACCGACGGAGAATATCCTCCTGTCCGTCCTGTGTATCGCGCTGGGCGTCGGCTATCTGTTGTGGGGTATCAGGAGCGGGCAGCGTAGCTGGCGGATCGGGTCGCTGCTGCTGATGCTCGGCGCGGTGATGAAGGTGTTCCTGTTCGACGCATCCGGCCTCGAAGGGCTGCTGCGGATCGGGTCTTTCCTGGCGCTGGGGTTCAGCCTGATCGGGATCGGCTGGCTCTACAGTCGCTATCTGAAGCCCGACGCGGCGGCTTAACCTTTGATGAGACGCTCGCTGCTACGTCCGTCCTATCAGTTCAGTGCTCCTGCCTTCGCAGGAGCACGATAGATTGTTGTGGGGGAAGCATG
>JBEVNC010000032.1:0-43993 GCA_040508315.1 Sphingobium sp. | reverse complement strand
CGCCTCCACCTGCGCAGCAGCAAGAACCCGTTTGATAAAAAAAGCTGAGGACGCCGTGATCGTCGACGCGCGGGGCATGCGCTGCCCATGGCCAGTGCTGCGCGCGGCGCGGGTCATGCGCAGAGCGAGCCATGTCGTGCTGCTCTCGGACGACGCGATCGCGCGCAAGGACGTGCCGGAAATGGCGACCGCGCGGGGGTGGTGCTGTGAAATCGCGGATGAAGGCGATGTGACGCGCTTCACGCTCAGGGCCCGATCATAATCCCGGTCGTCATCCTTAACCCCTTCACAAAACTGCAATCCCCCCGACCGCAAACCGTCATCCCCTCCCCCTAAAGGCCGCGCTGCAAGTGCGAAACCGCACGGCGCTCCAAGGGGAATTCCATCATGACTTTTCACTCGCATCAGCGGGCGTGGCTGCTTGCCAGTGCGGCGATCCTTTCCATGGCTATCGGCACGCACGCCCATTCCCAGACGATGCCCGCCGATGAAGCCAGCGCCGCCGCGGCCCAGAATGACGAAACCTCCATCGTCGTGACCGGCGTAAAGGCGACCCGCTCCGCCACCGCCATCCCCGCGACCGAGATCCAGAAGATCCTGCCCGGCGTCGCCCCGTTCAAGGCGATCCAGACCCTGCCCGGCGTCATGTATGTGAGCGCCGATCCATGGGGCAATAATGAGCAGAACGCATCGCTGTTCATCCACGGCTTCAGCGGCGGCCAGCTTGGCCATACGCTCGACGGCGTGCCGCTGGGCGACCAGAACTACGGCAATTTCAACGGCCTTTCGCCCCAGCGCGCGATCATCTCGGAAAATGTCGGCAGCGTCGTCGTTGCCACCGGCGCGGCGGAACTCGGTATCGCCTCCACCAGCAATCTGGGCGGCGCGATCGAGAATTTCTCCGCCGATCCGCGCAAGACGATGGGCGCGCAGTTCAACCACACGCTGGGCAGCTACGGCACGGCCCGCACCTATGTCCGCCTCGACAGCGGCGAGTTCGGCGACGGCAATAGCGGCTACGTCTCGGTGTTGCGCCAGCGCGCCCGCGCGTGGGACTTCAACGGCATTCAGGGCGGCTGGCAGGCCAACGCCAAGTTCGTCCATGACGACAGCAATGGCAAGCTGACCGCCTATTTCGCCTATTCGGACAAGCAGGAGCCGAACGAGGACGCGACCACGGTGTTCAAGACGCCGACCACCGCGGCGCAGGCATATCAGCCCTATGTCCGCCCCTTCTTCTATCCGGACTTCAATGCGGCGGTCGCCTATCTCGACGCGAACGGCAATGTGCCTTCGCGAGAGAGCCAGAATTACCGCAACTTCTACAGCGCGGCGATCCGCACCGACTATCTGGGCTATGTCAAATATCAGGCGCATCTGAGCGACGCCGTCGACTGGTCCAATCAGGTCTATTATCATCACAATGACGGCGCAGGCATCGTCGCCGGGCCGATCAGCGTGGCTGGCCTGCCCAACCTGTTCTCGCTCTACTTCCCCGGCCAGAACCTCAAGGTCGCGACCGGCAATTCGGGCTATGCGGTCCGCACGACCGAATATCGCATCGACCGTGGCGGCGTCATCTCGACGCTGGACGTGACGCTGGGCGACCACAGCATTCAGGCGGGCGCATGGTATGAGTATAACAGCTCCGCCGCCTATCGCCGCTGGTACGGCCTCGATGTCACACGCCCGCAGGACTACAGCCCCTATGAGAAGCCCAAGAATCCGCTGTTCACCCAATATGGCAGCGAGATGCGGACGAACACGGTCCAGCTTCACGTTCAGGACAACTGGCAGCTGACGCCCGAACTGCTGATCCAGGGCGGCTTCAAGTCCAGCCTTCAGTTCGCCAGCGGCAATTTCACCGTCCAGCCGATCATCGGCTCGCTACCCGGATCGTCCAGCGCCCTGCCCGATGGTGAGATCAACACCAAGAAATGGTTCCTGCCTGCCGTGGGCGCAAAATGGGACGTGACCGACAGCGAACAAGTCTATGTCAACGTCCAGAAGAACCTGCGCCACTTCCAGGCGTATGGTGCTGGCGGCGCAACGCCGTGGAGCAGCGGCAGCCAGGCGGCGTTCGACAACCTCAAGTTTAATGGCCGCCCCGAAACCGCGTGGACCTATGAGGTGGGCCTGCGCACCCGCCGCAGCATCGACACCGATTTCCTGACCGGCATTGAGGCGCAGGTGAACTATTATCATGTCGACTTCTCCGACCGACTGCTCGGCATCACGCCTGCTGGCGCGATCGGTGGCATTGGCGGCGGCGGCATCACGGGCGGAACGCCTGCGGTGTTCAACGTCGGCGACGTCAAGACGGACGGCGTGGACGCGGCGGTGACGCTGCGCTTCGGGTCGGTGTTCACGCTGTACAACGCGCTGTCCTACAACAGCTCGACCTATGACAGCGACTATAGCACCATCACCGGGCAGGCGACCGGAACGCAGATCGGCGGCATCGCGACCGTCGGCGGCGTCGTCCCCACCGGCGGTAAGCAGGTGCCGGTCAGCCCGAAGTGGATGAACAAGACCGTCGCGACGCTGACCGTTGGGGATTTCGACGCGCAGCTGGTCGGCGATTATGTCGGGCGGCGCTTCGCCACCTTCACCAATGACGCCTCGGTGAAGTCCTATTTCCAGGCCAGCGGCCGCATCGGCTATCGCCTGCCGGCGGAACTGGTCGGCCTTGGCTTGCAAAAGGCGGAGATCAGCCTCAACGTCACGAACATCTTCGACGAAAAGGGCGCGTCCACCGTGCAGGCCAGTGCCAACACCAATAATTACAACGTCTACCCGATCGCGCCGCGCCAGTGGTTCGGCACATTCTCGGTGACGTTCTGATGCGCGCGGGGCCAGTGTCGCGCAGGAGCCTGCTTCGTGCGGGCGCTGGCCTCGCCGCAGCGGTGGCGGGAGGGGCCGCGATGGCCGCTCCCACATCGCTCAAGCGGCCCGAAAAGCCGCTCCTGATCGCGCATCGCGGGTCGTCCGCGCTCAGGCCCGAACATACGCTGGCCGCCTATGCCAAGGCCATCCAGGACGGGGCCGATTTCGTGGAGCCGGATCTGGTCCCGACCAAGGACGGCATCCTCGTCGCACGCCATGAAAACAACATTACCGAGACGACCGATGTCGCCGCCCGGCCCGAATTCGCCGCGCGCAAAACGGCCAAGGCCATCGACGGCGAGCAGCAGACCGGCTGGTTCACCGAGGATTTTACCTTCGCCGAGTTGAAGACGCTGCGCGCAAAGGAACGCCTCGGCGCGATGCGGACCGAGAGCCGCACATATGACGGCCAGTTCCAGATCGTCTCCTTCGAGGAGATCGCCGATTTCGTGGCGGCGGAGGCGGCCGCACGCGGGCGGACCATCGGCCTGATCCCGGAGATCAAGCATTCCACCTATTTCACCAGCATCGACCTCCCGCAGGAGCAGCGCCTGCTCGACCTGATCGGCCGCAGCGCCTATCTGCGCCGCGCGCCGCTCGTCATCCAGTCGTTCGAGACGGGCAATCTCAAGGCGTTGAAGCCCCGGATCGGGGGCAACGTGCAACTCATGCAGTTGATCGGCGATCCACGCATGCCGCCCGCCGACCTGGTGACAGCCAGGCGCACCTATGGCGACCTGCTGTCGCCTACGGGGCTCGCCGAAATCGCAGGCTATGCGACCTATCTCGCGCCGCCCGTGCGGATGATCATCCCGCTCGGCCCGGACCAGCGCCTCGCCCAGCCCACCGGACTGGTCGATGCCGCGCACAAAGCGGGCCTGCTGGTCGGCGTGTGGACCTTCCGCCCGGAGAATCATTTTCTCGCCGCCGATTTCCGCAACGATGCGGGCGATGCCGCTCGCAATGAAGCAGGCAGCGTGGCGGAGATGAAGCGCTATCTGGCGACCGGACTGGACGCCATCTTCACCGACGATCCGGGACTCGGGCGGCAGGTCATCGGCTGAGGCCGCCGCCTGCGGCAAACCTATGGACCGATCCAATATACGGGTATATACCCGCGATCATGTCATCCCCCTGCCACTGCGTCCATCTGCGTAAAGCCGCCCGCAAACTCGGCGCGCGCTATGACGCCGCGCTCGAACCGACAGGCATCAACATCGCGCAATTCTCGCTCCTGCGCACCATTGAGCGACGCCAGCCGGTCAGCCTGACCGATCTAGGCAAGCATCTCGAACTCGACCGCTCCACCATGGGCCGCAACGTCCGGGTGGTCGAGAAACTCGGCCTGCTCCAGATGGCGCGCGGCGAGGATCAGCGCGAGGCGATGGTGGAGCTCAGCCCGCAAGGCACCACGACCCTGCGCGCCGCCGAACCGCTTTGGGAGCAATGCCAGACCGAGATCGAGGCGCATCTGGGCAAGGACCGCCTGGACGCGCTGGCCGAACTCGACCGCCTGCTCTGACCCTTTTTCCGCCCCAAAACGGGCATCTACCCGCAAACGGGAATACGATCATGCCAATATCCGCCGCATCTCGTCCTGCCATAGCTGCCATGGTCGCCCGTCGCGGCGTGCATTATGGTTGGGTGGTCGCCTGCGTCACCTTCCTGACCATGTTGGTGACGGCGGGGGCAGTCGGGGCGCCCGGCATATTGATGGGCCCGCTGCGGCAGGAATATGGCTGGTCGACGTCGGAGATTTCGACCGCCTTCGCGCTGCGGCTCGGCATGTTCGGCCTGATGGGACCGTTCGCCGCAGCGTTCATGAACCGCTTCGGCGTCAGGCGGGTGGTCGCGGCGGCGCTCGGCCTGATCGCGGCCGGCGTGCTCGGGTCCTTCTGGATGACTCAGGTCTGGCACCTGTTCCTGCTTTGGGGCGTGGTCGTCGGTTTCGGTACTGGCCTCACCGCCATGGTGTTGGGCGCGACGGTGGCGACCCGCTGGTTCGCGGCGCGGCGTGGCCTAGTGGTCGGGCTGCTGACCGCCAGTACGGCGACGGGGCAGCTTGTGTTCCTGCCGCTGCTCGCCGAGCTGACTGAGAGCCTTGGCTGGCGTAGCGCGCTGAGCCTCATCCTCGCCATGCTGTTCCTGGTGGCAGTGATCGTGCTGATCCTGATGCGCGACCGGCCCGCCGATATTGGTCTCGCTCCTTACGGCGCTCCGCTCAACGCACCGCTCGCCCCTGCCCCGCCGCAACTGTCGTTCGGCGCCATGCTCGCATCGCCGCTGATCGCGCTCAGGGAAGCCGCGGCCACACGCACCTTCTGGGTGTTGTTCGGCACCTTCTTCGTTTGCGGGGCGAGCACCAACGGGCTGATCCAGACGCATTTCGTCTCGCTGTGCGGCGATTTCGGCATCCTGCCCGTCGCGGCCGCCGGCATGCTGGCGATCATCGGCATCTTCGATTTCGTGGGAACGGTCGGGTCGGGCTGGCTGTCCGACAGGTTCGATAGCCGCACGCTGTTGTTCGTCTATTACGGCCTGCGCGGGCTTTCGCTGATCTACCTCCCCTTCACCTCGTTCAGCTTTTACGAACTGTCGATCTTCGCGATCTTCTACGGGCTGGACTGGGTCGCCACCGTACCGCCCACCGTCAAGATCGCCGCCGACCGCTTCGGGGAGCGCGCGAACCTCGTCTTCGGCTGGGTGTTCGCCGGGCATCAGCTAGGCGCGGCCTTCGCGGCATGGGGAGGCGGGTTCAGCCGGACCACCTATGAAAGCTACCTGCCCGCCTTCTTCATCGCCGGTATCCTCTGCCTCATCGCCGCCGTCGCCATATTCACGATTCGGGAACCCAGGCGGACGATGCCGGAGCCTGCCATGGCCTGAACCGGACCTTTCCGGCGGCGCGGGGTGTTACCCCCTCCATGATCACTGTCCATCATCTGGAAAACTCGCGCTCCCAGCGTATCCTGTGGCTGCTCGAGGAACTCGGCCTGCCCTACCGTGTCGAGCGCTATGAGCGGGATGCCGCCACCATGTTCGCGCCGCCCGAACTGCGCCGGGTCCACCCGCTCGGCAAGTCGCCGGTCATCGTCGATGAGGACGGGTCGACGATTGCCGAGACGGGCGCCATCGCCGAATATCTCGTTGAAAAGGCGGGCGGAACCCTGGGGCCGCCGGAGGAGCGACAGGCACGTCTGCACTACCGCTACTTCCTCCATTATGCCGAAGGGTCGCTGATGCCGCCCCTGCTCATCAAGCTGGTGCTCGGGCAGATACCGATCATGGGCAAGATCGCGCAGGGACGCATGCAACCGATGATCGACGTCCATCTCGATTTCGTCGAGCAACAGCTTTCGCAGCGGCCGTGGTTCGCCGGGGACGATTTCACCGCCGCCGACATCATGATGAGCTTCCCGCTCGAGGCTGCCCGCGACCGCGGCGGCCTCGACGGATCGCGCGCGGCGACTATCGCATGGCTGGAGAAAATCCATGCGCGCCCTGCCTATCAGGCGGCACTCGCCAGCGGCGGCCCCTATAAATATGCGTGAGCGCGGCGTCCGCTATCCCTGCGCGGTCGACACCTGAAGGCGGCAATCGCGAAAGCCGAGATCGTCGTCCAGAACGAACGCGACATAATCCTTGTCGATGATGAGCGACGCCTTGCCCGACGCATAGGAACTGCCCAGCGACGATGGTTTCCGCTCCATCCGCACGACACGCTTGTCGAAGGCCACGACGGCGCCTTCGCGGTCCTGCCGGAATGCAAAGCTCCGCCCGCCTGCGCACAGCACGACCGATCCGGCAGCAGGATCGCTTGCCAAGGCGGCGACCGGATTGCTCGCGGCAAGAAGCACCGGAATCGATCCCGCCCAAAAGGCTCTCTGCATTCGCATCATCACGCAACGCGCATAGCAGGTCATGGCTGCATGTCCGTGATGAACGGCACGCCGAAAAAATAAGATAGTCCTTGCACCTCGGCGAGCGCGGATGGTTCGGGCTTGTAGCAACATTGCAACATAGCGGTGCCATGGGCGATGTCCGCCATGCCCGCCACGGGCATGCGATACACAGGATGATCGTGATGTTCGCCATGAACCGGCGCCAGTTGCTTGCAGGGGCCGGCGTCTCGGCCGCCATCCTGACGATGGGCGCTCGCGCTGCGGGTCTGGCGCCGCAGGGGCTGTTCACACTGGGCGTTGCGTCCGGCGAACCCGTGTCCGACGGCATGGTGCTGTGGACCCGGCTCGCGCCTGCCCCGTTGGAGGGCGATGGCGGCATGCCGCCCACCGCCGTACCCGTGCGATGGGAAGTGGCGACGGACGAGGGGTTCAGGCGGATCGCGGCGTCAGGCACCGCCCGGGCCCAGCCGGAATGGGGGCATTCCGTCCATGTCGAGGTGTCCGGCCTGCAACCCGCCCGCCCCTACTGGTATCGCTTCATCGCCAATGGCGAGACCAGCCCCATCGGCCGCACGCGCACCGCGCCTGCCCGCGACGCGGCGGTCGAGCGTCTGCGGCTGTGCTTTGCCTCCTGCCAGAAATATGAGGCGGGCTTCTACGCCGCATGGCGCCATGTCGCGGCGGAGGAACCCGACCTGATCCTGTTCCTGGGCGACTATATCTACGAGGGCGCGCCCAGCGCCAAGGACGCCGTGCGGCTGCACAAGAACCCGGAACCGATGGACCTCGCCGGCTATCGCGTCCGCTATGCGACCTACAAGCTCGACCCGCAGCTACAGGCCGCCCACCATGCCGCGCCCTGGGCGATGACATGGGACGACCATGAAGTCGCGAACGACTATGCCGACGCGTCGGACGAGAGGAACAGCGATCCGGCCACCTTCCTGCGCCGCCGCGCCGCAGCCTATCGCGCCTATTTCGAACATCTGCCGCTGCGACCATCGATGCGCCCGGTCGGGCCGGACATGAAGATCTACCGCACGCTCGACTGGGGGCGGCTGGCGCAGTTCCAGATCGTGGACGACCGCCAATATCGCGGGGCACGCGCCTGCCAGCCGCCGGGGTCGGTGGAGGCCCACAAGAAGATTGCGAGCCTGGTCGATCCCTGCCCTAATCTGGGCGACCCTGCGCGGACTATGCTGGGCGCAGATCAGGACCGCTGGCTGATGGACAGGCTAGTATCCAGCAAGGCGCGGTGGAACATCCTGGCGCAGCAGACCATCATGCACCAGCAACTGCGCACCGGCCCCGCCGCGCCCGACGCCCCGCCAAAGGTTCCGGCGGACACATGGACCGGCTATCCTGCTGCGCGCGACCGCATATTCCGCCGCTGGGCCGAGGCAAACACCAGCAACCCGCTGGCGCTGGGCGGCGACATCCACGCTTTCGCGGCCGCCGACCTGCACCATCCGGACCGACCGAACGATCCGCCGGTCGCGTCGGAGTTCGTGGGCGGGTCGATCAGTTCGCTGTTCCACGACGCCAGTTTCAAGCCGCTCGCCAGGAGCAACGGCCTCGCTTTCGCGGAGAATGAAGTGCGCGGCTATGGCCGCATGGACGTGACGCCTCAGGGTGCCGCAATCACGTTCCGCGGGCTGGCCGACGCCTTGCGCGAGGATTCGGGGGTCAGCGACCTCGCCCGTTTTTCGGTAGAAGCGGGTCGGCCGGGTTTGAATGTTGAAGCATGAGACATTCTGCAACGCAATGTAACATAACGTCCACAAAACTCTCCTAACGGCGCAACATCGTAGACGTGGCAGGGGCACCATAAGAATGGCCCGTGCATCGATCAGCCTGACCATGAACAGGATGCTCCATGTCTGCGGCATAGGTCCATTCAGGGGTTTTATATAATGTCGCGTTCCATTGCTCGTCCGTTCCTGAGGAACGGCGGATACTTCCTGCTGTCTGCAAGTCTTCTTTCCATCGTGGCCACTGCCCATGCGCAGACATCGCCCGCAGCCGAAGCCGACGAGGCCGATCGCGGCGCCGAAATCATGGTCCTCGCGCGCAAGACGCAGGAAAATGTGCAGCAGGTGCCGATCCCCATCACCGTCATCTCGGCGAGCGAACTGACGCGGCAGAATCTGGTCAACTTCACCAATTTCCAGGCGAAGTTCCCCGCCTTCTCCGTCTATCTGACCAACCCCAAGCAGCTCAATCTCGGCATTCGCGGTATCGGCAATAACGGCTTCAATACCGATGGTATCGACGGATCGGTCGGTGTGTTCGTGGACGGTGTCTATACCGGACGTCAGGGCATGGTCTCGAACGATTTCAACGACATCGCGGATGTGGAATTGCTGCGCGGTCCGCAGGGCACGCTGTTCGGCAAGAACACCACGGCGGGCGCGGTCATCATCAACACGCTCAAGCCCAGCAACGAGTGGGGCTTCACCGGCGAGACCAGCCTCGGCAATTTCGACTTTCACGAGTTCAAGGGCAGCGTCACTGGCCCGATCATCGCGGACAAGCTGGCGTTCCGCATTTCCGGTTTCTACTCGGATCGCGACGGCACCTATTTCAACGTCTTCAACGGCGGCCGCCAGAATGCGCGGCAGGGTTCGGGCATCCGTGCGCAGATCCTCGCCACGCCGACCGACAATCTGGAAATCCGCCTGATCGGCACCCATGCCCGCCAGGATTTCAACACGACCTCGCCGGTCGCCATCTCCATCTTCAACCCGGCGGCGCTTCAGGCTCGCATGGCCGCCATCGGCCAGGTGCTGACCGTCGGCAGCGACAAGGACCGGCTGGTAAACATCAACAGCCCGCTCAACGCGCAGACGGACATGGACAATGGCAGCGGCGAGATCAATCTCGACCTCGGCGATGCCGGTACGGTCACATCGCTGACCGCTTATCAATATTGGTCCTGCTTCACCAATAACGACAATGACTTCACGCAGCTCGATGCGGTGCGCGACTATGGCTCATGCAACCGCGAAGACCAGTTCAGCCAGGAAGTACGCTGGGCGTCCAAACGCGGCGAGATGATCGAGGCGACCGTGGGCGGCTTCCTGAGCCGTCAGCGGCTCAAAGTCGACTCGCGCATCACCTTCGGCAGCCAGTATAATATCTGGTCGGGCAACACCGCCGCGCCGCAGGCACAGCGCACGGGCGCGGGCTTCAAGAGCGTCGCGACCTTCCGCACCAATACCGACGCCGTGTTCGGCAATGTCAGCATCCGCCCGGATGCGGAGCGCCGCCTGTCGATCGACCTCGGCCTGCGCTATACCTGGGAGCGCCGCTCGCAATATTATGACGGCTGGGTGGAATCCAACCCCGGCAACCTGACCCTAGCACAGCTGCGCGCCATGTCGTCGGCCGGTGCGAACGCACAACTGGGCCGGGTCGACGAGCGGCTGACCGACAAGGCGCTCTCCGGCGAGGCGGGCGTCAACTACAAGGTCACGCCCGACATCTTCCTCTATGCGAAATATGCGCGCGGCAACAAGTCGGCGGGCTTCAACCTGCTGCCCTACAACGCGACCAACCCCGACAGCGGCGTCACCTCGGCCATCGCACTGGGCGCCAAGCAGACGGTCGAGGGCGAGAAGGCCGACAGCTTCGAAGTGGGCATCAAGTCCAGCTTCTTCGACCGCAAGGTCCAGTTCAACCTGACGGGCTTCCACACGGTGGTCCAGAATTATCAGGCGAACCAGGCAGTGGGCCAGGGCAGCACGGCGCTGCGCTTCCTCGCCAATGTCGGTTCGCTGACGTCGGACGGGGTCGAGGCGGAGATGGAGACCTGGCTGGCCAAGGGCCTGCATACCAAGGGCTTTATCGGCTACAACCACGCCTATTATTCCTACTTCCCCAACTCGGCCTGCCCGGCGCAGGTCACGACGCTGACCTGCGACCTAACCGGCCGTCAGGTGGCATGGGCGCCCAAGTGGACGGCGGACTTCACCGTCGACTACACCGTGCCGGTCAGCGAGACGGCGGACGTCTACGGCCTGGTCGACGTCAACTGGCGCTCGAAGCAGAACTACACGATCATCCTCGATCCCTCGGCGGAAGAGGGCGGCTATGCGCTGGCCAGCCTGCGCGTCGGCATGCAGCTCGACCATGGCAAATATGATGTGCAGTTCTGGGTCGAGAACCTGTTCGACAAGTCCTATTACGCCAACCTGCTCGGCCTGACCCGCAACAGCGGCGTGGTGCAGGGCTATCCGGGCAATCCCCGCACGATGGGCCTGACCGCACGGGTCAAGATCTGACAGCCGGAGGGGCGCGTGACGAGCGCGCCCCTTCTGCACCGTCCAATTCCATAGTGATGTCCCGCCGGGCGGAGATGCCTTGCGGACGCCCCCCGCGTCGCTGTAGTTTGGCGCGGTGGTACATGATCGATGCTGAGCAAGCCGGAGCAGGCGACCCTGAACCTGACCCAGGCGCGGGAATTGCGCGCGGCGGGCATGTCCTATCGCGAGATACGCCGCACGCTCGCGCTCACATCCAGCCAGCTCGGCCTTATCCGCCGGACGTTGAGCCGCGCAAAGGCGGCGCGCACCCGGCTGAGGTCCGCGCAGCCGGACGCCACCGATCGCGATCTGCCGGTTGCGCAATCCGCCCTGCCCTCCGGCCTTCGGCAATGCCTGAAGGCGGCGGGTTATCGCACCCTGGGCGATCTTGCGCAGCGTCTTGCCGATCCAGCTTTCCCCGGACTGGAAACCGTGCCGGGCATCGGACCGCACAGGGCGCGAATGGTGAAGGGATTGCTCGACCAGTTCGGCCTTCTCCCCGGCTCCGACGACATGCGGGCCGAGATCGAGGCGCTGTTCCCGGAGTTTCAGGAAGGCGCTTCGGGCGCGACCACCAAATAGTCAGGCGTCGCGCATTCCGCCGTTTTGGGATAGTGACGCAGGAATGCAGAACCGCGCCCTCCTGAAAGACCTCGCGGATTGCAGGTCTCCCGAACCCCTTCTCGCCGCGATATTGAAACATCATCCCGACCTGCGCGCGCCCATCGATATCGAGACGATCGCGCGAAGCACCGGCATCACCGAGTTCGGCGATTGCGAAACGTCGGGCCATTCCAGCGCGATGATGGCCGACATCGGCAAGACCAAGGGCGTCATCCTTTGCGCCAGGGGCATGTCGGCCCAGCGACGGCGCTTTGCCGTCGCGCATCAACTGGGCCATTATCTGCTCAAGTCCCAGCGTGGCGACAGGCACTGCACCAATCGCGATCTGGCCGAGAGCAGGCGCGATACCGAGCAGCACAAGGAGGAAATGCAAGCCAATCGCTTCGCCGCGGGCCTGCTGATGCCAAAGCCGCTGTTCTCCGCGCTGCTCGAAGACCTCGGAAAACCGACCGTCGCGCATCTGCCCACGATAGCCGCGACCTATGACGTCACCCTCGAGACCGCCGCCAGCCGCTATGCCGACCTGACCCCGGCGATGTGCGCGCTCGTCTTCATCAAGGACGGCATCGTGCGCTATGCACGGCCGTCCCGATCCTTCCCTGCCCTCGCGATCCAGTCGGGACACCCCGCGCCGCCGGTGGTCCTGTCCGCAAAGCCTGAGGACAAGATCGCGTGGCTACCGGCGGAGGTGCGCGACTGGCTGGCCACCTCCCGCGACATCCGCGCGCCGAAACTCACCATGCAGATACTGAGCAAGCCGAACGGCTTTCAACTCGTAATGCTGTTCGTGAATGCAGCCGCCGAACGACGCGCCGACGAGGAAGCGGAGAAACTCGCCACCGAAAGGCCCAAATTCGGGCGGTGACGCCGGGTATCAGGCGTGTCGGGTGGAGGCGCCCGGCACGTATGCCCGGCGCCTCCATGGGATCAGACGGACAGACCCGCGATAATCGTCTCGCTGTCGGTCACCAGACCCAGGCGGGGGAAGATATTCTCGAATGCAAAGCGGTGCATGTCGGTCGAGAAGCTGCTGGTCGCGTCTTCCGCGAACAGGATGGAATAGCCATGTTCCCACGCAGCGCGCGCGGTCGATTCCACGCCCATATTGGTCGCGATCCCCGCCAGCACGACCTGGCTCACGCCGCGGCGGCGCAGTTGCACGTCGAGATCGGTGCCGTGGAACGCGCCCCACTGATGCTTGCGCACATGGATGTCGGTCGGTGCGACGTCCAGCGCCGGATCGATCGCGACAAATGCCTCGGGATCGGCCGGGGGAGCGATTTCGGCCGCGTAGCGCTGCCGCGGTGCATCGGCCATGTCCGCCGCCCAACCGACGGTGACGAGGATGACCGGCAAGCCCTTGGCCCGGAATGCCTTGGCCAGCGCCGCCGACCTGGCGACCACGGCCGATGCGTCATGCGGTGAGGTCTGGCGCGAGACAATGCCCTCCTGCAGGTCGATGAGGACGAGGGCGCAGTTGGCGTCGAATTCGATCACGGTATCGGTCACTTCATTTCCTTCATGTGATTATTTGCGCGCACCGGCCAGGAAGTAGCGGCCGCTGGGTATGCGTGTCTCTTCGGCGCGGAAACCGCCGCGGACGATCTGGCTGGGTGCAAAAAGGCGGAACATGCGGTCGCGGTCGAAACCGGCCAGCGCGAACTCGGCCTCCAGGTTCATCGCATAATAGCCGTCCATGAACGGTTCGGCGTTGAAGCGTATGTCCCAGTCCCGCAACGACTGGACATAGGGGTCCAGCTCATCGAACTGCGGTGCGTCCGAATGGAACATGATGCCACCGGGACGCAGCAGGCGGTGGCATTCCGCAAAGACGGCGCGGGTCGCCTCCTCACAGGTTTCGTGCAGCAGGATGCGCGAGAATACGAGATCGAAGCTGCCCGCCTCATAACCGGTATGTTCGGCATTGCGCTGGCTGAACGTCACCGCCGAACCCAGCGCCGAGGCGCGCGCCGCGCCGTAGCGCAGGCAAGGGGCCGAGACATCGATCCCGATCACCTCGGCATCGGGATAGGCGTCCTTGAAGGGGAGCAGCGTATGCCCGACCGTGCAGCCCAGTTCCAATATGCGGCGGGGCGCGAAATCGGGGAAGGCGTCCTTCAGTCGTGCCGCGATACTGTGGCCGACATCGTCCACCAGCGGCCCCATCGCCGCGACACGGTGCACCGCCAGCGCCCGGTCATAGGCGGCCCCGGCGGCGAGCGGGTCTTTCCGCCCGACATCGTCATAGCCGCCCTGCATATTATGCGCCTCGGGCTGCACATAATCGGGGAAAGGCAGCGCGTCGTTCAGTTCGAGGGTCGCAGGCCCGTTGCCAAGCGCCGCAGCGCGTGCGGACAGTTGGTCCATCTGCGCATCGACAATCTCCCGCGAGATGTCGAAGGCCTTTCGCTGCGCTTCGGTACGGGCGATGTACCAGGCGCGATTGGGTTCATAGTCCAGCATGGCGGCGGCGATGGCATGGCGATCCGGCGGGGAACCCAGCGCCTCGGTATAGGCGGGGGCTACCTGCGTTTCATAATGTGCGCGAAAGCCGGGACGCACTTCCGCCTCCAGAAAGGTCTGGAGTTCGCCCCAATATGCTTCGCGCGTCGCATCGGAGGAGTTCGGCTCGATCATCATCTCGTGCGGCATCTGCATGACTGTCATCCCTGCGCGTCGACGCGCATCGCGCCGAAAACCCGTTCGAGGAACGTCCGCCGCTTGGCCTTCAACGCGGCGGCCACATCCGGGGCAGGACGGAAAGCATCGACATCCTCAGGCCCGAACAGACCATACGCGGCCGCGAGCCGTTCGACGATCTCCAGCCGCTCACGCAGAACCACCACTTCGGCGGACAGCGCCGTCACCATGCGAAGGCTGCGATCCGCAACCGTCGATCCAACCCCGTTTCGATCCTGCACCATGGACAATGATCCTCCTTGTCATGTCCATCTTCCATGGAGCCGAGGCCAAAGCTATTGCGTTGAACGAGATTATCGATAACCCTTGGTTATGGACATTACGCGCACCGACCCGATCAAGCTGCGGCATTTCCTCGCGGTGCTGGACTCCGGCACCTTCGCCCTCGCCGCGCAGAAAACTGGCATCAGCCAACCGGCCATGACCAAGAGCATCCGCGCGCTCGAAGACAATCTGGCCGTCAGCCTGTTCGAGCGCGGCCGGGCCGGCGCGCGGCCTACGCGCTATGCCGATCTGCTCGCCTCCCACGCCCGCGTTATCCTGGCCGAATATGCGCTGGCGCAGGCCGAACTGCGCGCGCTCAGCAATGCGGGCGATCAGGAACTGGCCATCGGCGCCAGCCTCAGCCTGTCCCAGACCATATTGCCCAAGGCTATCGCCCGGTTTCGTCGCCGCTGGCCGGGCGTGACCATGTCGGTTCAGGTGGGGCTCTCCGCTCCCCTGTTCGACGGACTGCTCAGCGGCGACCTCGATCTCGTCCTCAGCGCGCCGGAGGAGGGCCTCGCCGTCGATGCGCGGATCAGCCGCACTTTCCTGCTGGAGGAACGCGATGCGCTGGTCGTGGGCGCCCATCATCCGCTGCTGGAACGGGAGACCATCGCCCTTGCCGACCTGCTGGAGTTCCCATGGATCGTGCCGCGCCGGTCGGCCCGGCTCGACCGTATCCATGTCGTCTTCGCGGCCAGCGGACTGCCGCCGCCACCCTATATCTTGCGCTCGGAAGGCAGCGAACTGGCGCGCGGACTGCTGATGGAGGAACCGTTCATCTGCCTGATCGGCGAGGACATCATGCGGTTCGAACTGGACACGGGACGGCTCGCCACCCTGCCCGACCTCGGCTTCGGCAGCAGCCGCCCTGCCTTCGTCTCGACCCGGCGCGGCTCACGTCAGCGCCCTGCCGCTCGCAATCTCGCCGATGTGCTGATGGCTGTCGCCTCGCGCAATTGACATAAGATTATGCCATATTAGACAAGACGACTTTCCGATCATCTGGAGGTTTTCCATGCCCGATATGGCGACATGTTTCCCCGTCCTCGCGCGCGGCACGGGGCATTGGACCGGAACCTATACCCATCTCGACCCTGATGGCGTCCTGCTGGACAGCCATGAGGTCAACACGATCTCGGACTTCCCGGAAGACGGCACGTCCGACTTTCGCCTGCGCATCCACAATGTCTGGCCGGACGGGCGGGAGACGCGCATCACGCTGCTGGCCGACTATCGCAACGACCGGCTGGAATGGCGCGAGCGGCTGGTCGGCTTCCTGACCGAACCGGATGACCACAGCGTCTACCTCAACTTTACCTATGCCGACGATCCGTCGGTGCGCGTCTGCGAGATGATCCAGGTCGCACCCGACGGGCAGAGCCGCGCGCGCACCTGGCACTGGTTCCGCGATGAGCGATTGTTCAAGGTCACGTTGACCCGCGAAAGCCGGGTCGCGGAGTAAACGGGCGTTCAGCGTCTGGCGGATTACCAACTAAGTCATTCCCGCGAAGGCGGGAATCCGGGGTCAAAAGCGCAGTTCCGCACTGCTCTGGATTCCCGCCTGCGCGGGAATGACGGCATTATGGAACTTGGGCTCAGCCCTGCACCGCCTGAAACCACGCGCCGTTCGGTCCTTGGAAAGTGGCCGAACGCACAGGGCCGAAACCCGGCAGCTCCATGTCCACAGTCGCGCCCCCTGCTCTCTGCGCCACGACCGCCACATCGTCGACGCGCACCGTTACGCCCAACAGGCCCCGTGCGGGCGGACGCGCCACGTCGATCAGCGAGGTCTGCGTGCCCGCAGGCAGCCCATAGTGGATGATCCCGAAATAGGGTTCCGCGGTATCCACGCCGACATTCCAGGCGCGCAGCTTCAGATGGGCGCTCGTGCCGACCAGCGCGTCAAAACTGTCATCGTCCACCCCATAGCGATGGATGACGTCGAGGCGGAGCACATGCTTGAGGAAGGCGAGCGTCACATCCGGGTCCTGCACCGGGCCGGAAATGCTCTGCGGTTCACTGACCAGCCGGTCGCGGACGGTCGCCAGTTTCTCGAACAATGGCCGATCGCCGGAGATCAGCGCGCAGACCACGCCGTCCGGCCCCCACAGATGCGCCTCCTGAAAGCGGCCTTCCGGGGTTTCATAGTCGGCAATGTCGCCCTTGAACCGAAACCCCTTCGCCTCGATGCTCGCCATGGCCGCGCCAAGGTCGGGCGCGTAGAAGTCGATGACCTTGAGCGCCTCCGCATCGGACCCGCGCGAAGGATCGCGGATCTGGACGTCCAGACCCGGATCGAAGCGGACCAGCCGCAGGCCGAATGCGGTGCCGGGCGTCTCCAGCACGATCTCGCTCGATGCCTGCCCCTCGGTCCCCCAGATTGCCGCCGTCTCGGCCTCGGTCCGGTCCAGTCGGCCCGCCTCCCGCATCCCGAACGCCTCGAACAGCGCAAGATGCGCGTCGAGGTCGCTCGATGAGATGATCGGGCCGTGAATGCTGGTGACCGATTGCGAGGCAGGCATGACCTATTATCCTTGTGGAGTTTGGCCGCCGACGGTGGCGAACAGCGCGATGGCGTCCGCCTCGCTCACAACCTCCGCCATCTTGGCCTGCATATCGAAGAGGTTCTGTTCGTGCGGGCGCGGGTCGCGGTCGCCGCAGGCATCGCGCACCACGAACGGCACGAAGCCATGGCACAGCGCGTCCAGTGTCGATGCACGCACGCAGCCCGACGTCGAAAAGCCGGTAACGAACACCGTGTCGACCCCAGCGGCATGCAGCGTGGACGCGAGCGACGTGCCGAAGAATGCGGACGGATATTGCTTGGTGACGATCAGTTCGCCCGGCTCCGGCTGCAACGTCTCCGGGAAAGCGCCATAGGGCGATCCCGGCTCGAATGCGCGCAGGGCAGGAACCTTGCGGAAGAAGACGCCGCCATCGATCCCGCCGGACGCATAGGAGACATTGGTGAAGATCACCGGGACGCCCGCCGCGCGCGCAGCCTCCGCCAGCCGAACGTTGGACGCCAGCGCGCTCTCGCAAAGCTCGCCCGCATAAAGGTGACAGGCCGGATCGAGATAGGCCATCACCACATCGACGACGATCAGCGCGGCCTTCGCACCCGGCTCCAGCTTTCCGCCGAACCCGGCGCTCGCATAATCTCCGTCCAGATTGTCCTTCATATGCGGCCTCCATGAGAGTGCGGCTGGCAAACCACGGCCAGCGGCGCGGCATTCACCGCGGGTCGGTCAATATGCGATGCCCACGGCCGGCAGGGAGAGGGAGGGCGCCGGCCGTGGACGAGCTGGGAACGCGCCTATTCGGCAGCGATGGCGAGGTGGTTCCACTGCGGTGCGACCGGTGCAGGGAGGCCCGTCTCGGCCAGGCAATTGGCGCGCAGCGTCTCGATGTCGGGACCGAAGTCGAACACCGCGATCTCGCCGCGCTCGCCCCGGATCTTCGCACGCAGGGCTTCGGTGGCCGCGCTGTCCACGCTGCCATCGTCGGCGATCACGACGCCATAGTTCAGCGCGCCCTTCACGGTGACGAGGCCCTGCACGATCTCCTTGGCCACCAGCGCCGGATCGCGCTCGAGCGGGTCGCCCCAGCCGCCGCCGCCCCAGGTGATGAAGTGCAAGATGTCGTTTGCATCGACATGCACGTCCTCGACCTTGTTGCCGACGACGATCCGGCTGCCGTCGGCCTTTTCGAGGATCTTGGTCGCGCGTGCACCCGGCGCGCCGCCGTTCACGCCCCATGGCGGCACGAACCAGCGGTCGTCATGGATGGCGATCATGCCCGCTTCCAGGAAGCGATAGGACATCTTGATGCCATTGCCGCCGCGATGGAGACCCGCGCCACCCGAATCCGGCACCGTCTCGTAATTTTCGATGACGAGCGGGAAGTAGCGTTCCAGAAACTCGTTGGGGACGTTGGTGAAGTTGGGGAACAGCGAATGCCCGTCCGGCCCGTCGCCCATCGGACGACCGGGAATGCCGCCGAAACCGATCTGGAACAGCTGGAAATATTCGCCCTTCTTGTCCGTGCCCGAGTAGAACAGATGCGGGCTGGACGAGAAACCGGCGGCCGTCAGGAACTCCGGCGTCTTCTGGCCGAGCAGGCCGCCCAATATGTCGAACATCCGGCCCAGCGCATGGGTGCGGCCCGACAGTGCGGCCGGGAAGCGCGGCTTGAGCAACGAACCTTCCGGGATGCGCACGTCGATCAGGTCGTAATAGCCGTCGTTGAACAGGATCTGCGGATCGAAGACCATGATCATGTAGATGCCAAAGAACATGCGCATCATGTTCTCGTTCAGGAAGAAGTTGATCGAGGCCACGCTCTGCGGATCGGTGCCGTCGAAGTCCAGGACCACACGGCCATTCTCCCGCCACATCGTGCATTTGATCTTGTACGGGCCAAAGCCCATGCCATCGTCGCAGATATAATCCTGGAAGCTGACCTTCTCCTCGCTGATCGCGCCCGCGATCAGCTGGGTCATGGCGCGGTGGTTGCGCGCCAGCAGTTCCTCGCAGGCCGAGGTGAACACATCGTCGCCGAACCGCTCGGCCATCTCGACCACGCGGCGCGAGGCGACGCGGCAGGACGCGATAAGCGCGTTCAAATCCGCTTTGCACCAGTCCGGCGTGCGGACCTGATGCATGATGAGGCTGACGACGTCGTCATTATAGATGCCCTGCTTGTACAGCTTGACGGGCGGGATGCGGACACCTTCCTGGAAGATGCTGGTGGCGACGATCGGCATCGACCCTGCGACCATGCCGCCAATGTCGGACTGGTGCCCGAACATGGAGGTATAGGCGATCAGGCGGCCATCCTTGAACACCGGCAGCAGCACCAGCCAGTCATTGCAGTGACTGACGGCGCCGCCCACCGAATAGGGATCGGACAGCATGATGAGGTCGCCCTCCTCCACCGTGCCGGCATAGCCTTCGAGGAAGGGGCCGATATAGCTGCCGAACTGGCCGACGATCATGCGGCCCTTATGGTCGGCGATCAGCGGGAAGGCATCGCCCTGCTCGCGGATGCCGGGCGACATGGCGGTGCGCACCAGCGTCGCATCCATCTCGACACGTGCATTACGCAGCGCATTTTCGATGATGTCGAGGGTGACGGGATCGATGGCGACCTTGGTGAAGGGCGTCTCGTTGCTCTGGATGATCCGTGCGGACATGGCTTATGCTACCTTTCTGGATCAGGCGAGATTGATGAGGATGTTGCCGACCGCATCGACGGTGGCGATGCAACCGGTCTCGATCAGCGTGGTCGAGTCCATCTCGGTCACGATGGCGGGCCCGGGGATTTTGTCGCCCTGACGCAGGCGGGCACGGTCGTAGATGACCGCATCCTGCATGGCCCCGTCCATCCACAGCTTGTGGTCGCGGATCTTGGCGGGCGATGGATCGCCGTCGCCGACCGGCAACTGGGCAGCGGGCAGTTCCAGCGTGACGCCCATCGCGACGGCGCGCAGGTTCACGATCTCATGCTCGGAGTCCATGTTGAACGTGAACAGGCGGCGATGCTCCTCGTCGAAGCGGCCGGTCAGCCACTGGACGCCCTTCTCGGCCAGTTCTTCCGGCTTGACCTCCATGGGCACCTCGAACGCCTGGCCCGAATAGCGAACGTCGATCTCGAAGGAGACATCGATGTCGGCGGGGGCGGTGCCCTCCTCCTCCAGTTCGGTGGTGACGCCCTCGGCCATGTCCTTGAGGATGGCGCTCAGTTCCTCCAGCGAGGTTTTCGATGCCAGCTTGGAGAAGGAACGCGCGCGCTCCGTGCGCATCCGCGTCGTCGCATCGCCCAGCGCGCACAGCACGCCGGGGCTGACGGGGGAGACGGCGGGCCAGCTTCCCATCAGGCGGGCGACCGCGTTAACGTGGATCGGACCGGCACCGCCAAAGCCCATCAGCGCGAAGTCGCGCGGATCATAGCCCTGCTGGACGGAGATCATGCGCAGCGCACCGAACATATTCTCGTTCACGATGTCGATGATGCCGCGTGCGGCGGCATAGAGGTCGATGCCGAGTGCGTCGGCGATGGTCTGCACCGCCTTGATCGAGCCTTCCTTGTCCAGCTTGAACGTGCCGCCCAGCAGCGCCTCGGGCAGATAGCCCAGCACCACGTTTGCGTCCGTCACGGTCGGCAGCGTGCCGCCCTTGCCGTAAGCGACGGGACCGGGCACCGCGCCTGCCGACTGCGGGCCGACGCGAAGCGCGCCCGTCAGTTCGGGCACATAGGCGATGGATCCGCCACCCGCACCGACCGTCTTCACGTCGAGCGCGGACGCGCGCACGGCGAGATGGCCGACCTCGGTAGTGCGCACGCGGCGCGCTTCCAGATTTTCGATCAGTGCGACGTCCGTGGACGTGCCGCCCACGTCGAGCGTCAGGATATTCTTGATGCCCGCATTCTTGCCGACCCAGATCGCGCCGGTCACGCCGCCCGCCGGACCCGACATCAGCAGAGAGACGGGATGCTCTTCCGACTTCTCCGACGTCATCAGGCCACCGTCGGAGCGCAGCAGCGACAGCTTGCCCGCCATCCCGGCACCACGCAGGCGGTCGCGCAGGTTGCGGACATAACGGCCGACCACCGGGCGCACCGCCGCGTTGGCGACGGTCGTCAGGGTGCGCTCATATTCCTGCATCTCGGGCAGGACGACATGGCTGAGCGATACCGGCACGTCCGGCATGATCTCTGCCGCCAGTTCGCCGACGCGCGCTTCGTGCGCACCGTTGAGATAGGCGTTCATCAGGCTGACGGTCAGCGCCTCGACGCCCTGCGCCTTCAGCGTTTCGAGCGCGGCGCGGATGTCGGCATCGTCGATGGGGCGCAATTCCTCGCCCTGCGCGGTCATGCGGCCCTTGATTTCGACCGTATCCTCCAGCGCGGCCAGCGGCTGCGGCTTGGGCCATACGATCCAGCCCGCAAGGCCGCCCGGCACGAAGCTGCGCGCGATCTGCATGACCTGGCGATAGCCCTCGGTCACGATCAGGCCGACGCGCGCGCCCTTGCCCTCCAGCACCGCATTGGTGGCGACCGTGGTGCCGTGCAGGAAAATTTCGATATCCGCAGGCGTGATCGACGCCTTCTCGCAGATCGCGTTCAGACCGTTGAGAATGCCCTCCGAACTGTCATGCGGCGTCGACGGGGTCTTGTGACGCCAAAATGCGCCAGTACCCTCTTCGAGCAACAGAAGGTCGGTGAACGTGCCCCCAACATCAACACCTAACCGATAGGCCATGGACGATCCTTGCGAATATTTGAGTTAAGAAAAGGGTTTACGGACGAAGGTCGACGATGACCTTGCCCATCGACTGACCGGAGAGCAGGCGCTCCACCGCATCGAAAATGCCTTCAAGGCCTTTGAACTCGACCGCGTCGAACGTGACCTTGAGCTTGCCTTCGCTGTAGAGGCCAAAGACCTTCTCGCGCGCCTGCGGCCAATGATCCGTCAGCAGGCCGTTCATGAAGCCGCGCACCGATGCGCCCTTATAATATAGCTTGTGGGCGATACGGGGCTGGGTGACGATTTCCGGCTGGCCTTCGAGGTCGGCGGCAGCCCCGCCCACCACGACGCGGCCATGCGGCGCGACATTGTGCAGGAAGGCGTCGAAGATATTGCCGCTCACCGTGTCGATCGCGACGTCCAGCTTGTCCGCATATTCGGCTGCCAGCACATCGTGGACAGACTCCGAACGATAATCGATCACCCGGTCCGCGCCCAGCGAACGCGCGAAGTCACCCTTCGCCGCGCCGCCGCACACTGCGACGACATGGCAGCCGCGGAGATGGGCAAGCTGGACGATGAGATGGCCGAGGCCGCCCGCCGCCGCGGAGATCGCGATGGTCTCGCCATCCTTCACCGCGCCGATATGCTCCAGCGCCATGGACGCCGATACGCCGGTGGACGCCAGCGCCAGCCATTCCGGCTTCGCGTCCGGCACCTTCACGAAATGGGTGGCGGGCGCGATATTCACTTCGCGGTAGCCGCCGGGGAAGCGCGTGGTGACGACGGCATCGCCGACCGCGAAATCCGTCACGCCCTCGCCCACCGCCTCGATCACGCCCAGCGCCTCGACGCCGGTCAGGGTCGGCAGGCCGATCTTCACATAGTCCACCGCATTGCGCGCGATCTGCGTGTCGAAGATGCCGTTAATGCCGCAATAATGATTGCGCACGACAAGTTCACCGGGAGCGGGATCGCGAAGATCGAGTTCGACGATGGCGGCGCCCTCGCGGAAACTGCCCGCGAATTTCTGCAACTGGATGGCGCGATAGCTGCTCATTACTGCGCGCCCTTCGCCGGGAAGCCGAGCACGCCGGGGTTGAACAGGCCATCGGGGTCCATCACGCCCTTGATCGTGTCGAGCAGCGTCTTCGACAGGTCGTCGCGGCTCTCGCGATAGGGATAGGTGCGGCCGATCTGGAAGTGGCCGGTGCCATATTTGTGGCAGATCGCGACAACCGCCTTCCGCAGTTCGACCACCAGCGCGGTCGCTTCCGGATTCTCCGGACGCTGCGTCAGGCGGGCAAGATGCGCCGGCTCCACCGCCGATTCATGCACCGGGCGCCAGCCCGAGGGCCAGAAGAATACCGGCTCGAGAATGATCGCGTTGGTGGACATGGTGGAGAAAAGATAGCCTGTGTGGATCTCGTGCTGGACCATCTCGGCCTTGCGGCTTGCATAGAGCGCCTGGATTTCGGCGAAAATGGCCGGCGCGGTCGACAGCGAAGTGACGCCGTGGACCGGAATCCATGCCTCGCCAGTCGGGCCAAGCATCGAATTGAGCGGCGGGAAGGGCATCGCGCGGATGACCTTGGCGATGCTGTTCTCGATCTCGGTGCCACCGAACTGTGCGGCGATGCGGCGCGCTTCCGCCATGTCCTGCTCGACCGCCGCCTTGGAGCGGCCCTCGCACGTCAGGTGGAAGGGATAGTCGGTCGGCGCGATGAAGTTGCGGCCACCCATTGCGATCTTCGCGGCGGCCAGCAGACCCTTGCCGAAATTCTTTTCCTTGGCGACGACCGCGCCCAGCGTCTTGACGTCGGACATGAGCGACATGCGCTTCATGCGGACTTCGGTCAGGCCGGGGTCGAAGGCGCAGGTTTCCGCCGCGATGCCCGAACGCGCCACTTCGGCCATCGCCGCCAGCAGCGCCTCGCCGGTGGGGAAGGAGAAGGAGGCGCTATCCTCGAACTTGGGCGCGGTCATCAGACGAAGCGTAACCTCGGCCTTGATGCCCAGCGTACCGCAATCGCCGCAGAACAGACCGGCGAGGTCGGGACCGAAATGGCGGTAATGCGGCGTATCGCCATCCGGCCCACGCGCGCCGGTACGCACGATACTGCCGTCCGACGCGATCACCGTCAGTGCGATGACGCTCTCGCTCGACGTGCCGTGCTGGCCCGCGCCGAACATGGCGTTAAGCTGCGACAGGCCGCCACCGATGGTGGAGGACAGGCCGGACATGGGACCCCAGAAGGGGGTCCGCAGACCGTCCTTCGCCAGCGCCTCGTTCAGCGCCAGCCATGTAGCGCCCGCCTCGACCGTGACGGTCATGTCTTCGCGGCTGACGCGCAGGATGCGGTTCATGCGCGACATGTCGAGCGAGACGGTACGGTCCGACGCCGGAACATAGCCGCCGGTATAGCTCATGCCCGCACCGCGCGGCGCGATGGCGAAGCCTGACTCGTGGATGGCGGCGATGACGGCAGCGGCTTCGCTGGTGGAACCGGGCGCGACGACCAGTGCGACGGTGGACTTTGCCGCCTGCCAGATATCCTCGCTCACCAATTTGCGCGAATCGATATCGGAGCGAACATGCCCTGCGCCAACGATGCGCGAGAGCGTTTCGGTCAGTTCCCCTGCCCCGGCCTGGGGCGCCACCATCATGTCCTGCTGCATCGTCATTTCCGTTTCCCAGGTCGATACGACCGCTCGATATGTATTAAAGTTATGACATATAAAATTCGGGTTGCAAGTCCCCTCGACACGAATGATCGCGTTACGGTCAGATCTTGCCGAGAGACGCCGCTGCCTGCCCCGCGAGGCGGCCCAGAACCACCGCCGTCGTCAATCCCATTGCGGGCAGATAACCCCAAGATGACGGCCCGGATACGGATCGCGCCGACCCGCCGCCTGCGAAAAGATTAGGGAATCCGGAGCCATCGCTGCGCAGAACTCGCGCCGCGCCGTCGATCTGGAGACCGCCTTGGGTGTGGTAGAGCGCACCCGTGACGCGCAGTGCCCGATATGGCCCCTGCGGCGGCACATCGTTCGCCCATGACCGGCCGAAGCTGTCCGACCCGCCCGTGGCTGCGGCCGACTGAACCGCGTTCAACGCGCTGCCGAGCTTCGCCGCATCGACCGAGATCAAGCTCGCCAGCCCCTCGACCGAATCGGAGACCTTCTGCGCGTTCAACTCCATCAATGCGGCTAGTTCCGGGATATGCGCACAGGCGGCCTCTATCCGTGCGTCGTAAATGACCCAGCCCAAGCCGTCAGGCTGGCCCGCCAAGGGATGCACCATGCCTGCGATATCGGCGGACTCGTCGGTGAAGCGTTCGCCTGCCGCATTGACGATGATCCCGCCCTCGATCAGCACCGGCGGCGGCACCGAAATGCCCTGCGGCTGGGTGAGCATCGCATAACCCTGATAACTGCTCATGTCGCCGAGTGCGGCACCGAGCCGTTCGCCAAGGAAGATGGCCTCGCCATGGCTCCCCTCATGGCCGTTATATTTGAGCGTGCTCGTCTCGGGCATATAGCGGTCGGTCATCGCCCGGTTCGCGCCAAAGCCGCCGCATGCCAGGACCAGACTGTCACAGCCGATCCGCTCGATCGCGCCGTCCGCGCGTTCCAGGGCAACGCCGGTCACCCGGCCCTCGCCGTCCGCGAAAATGTCGATCAGCTTCGTCTGCATCAGCACATCGATGCCCGCATCGCCCATGCGGCGGTGGAGCAACTGCACCATTTCCAGCCCGCTATGCCCCGGCCAGCCATGGATACGCGCCCGGCTGTTACCATAGGCGGCGCCGAAGCCTGTATCCAGTTCCCACGGCAGGTCGTGCGCCTGACGCAGCCACTCCAGCGTCGGCGCGCTATGATCGGCCAGCGTGCGCGCGATGACCGGATCGGTCTTACCGCGCGCCTTCGCCATGATGTCCGCGAAGAAGATGTCGGCGCTGTCATCGATGCCATGCGCTCGCTGGGACTCGGTGCCAGCCGCACAGAACAGGCCCTGCGACATGCCGGTAGAACCCCCGGCCCTGTCGTCCCGTTCGATCACCAGCGGCATCATGCCCGCGTCCGCCGCCGCCAACGCCGCCACCGCGCCGCACGCGCCCGACCCTGCGACCAGCACCGGCACGGTAAAGTCGAAGTCGCTCATCCAGCCGCGCCGATCTCGCTGCCCACTTCCTCCGATGCTACATCGTTCTTGAGGTCGGCCGCCTCGTTGCGCTGCTGCACGATGCGCAGGATACGGGCGATATATTCCTGATTGGCGAGCGCACGCTCGACCGCAGCGGCGGGATCGGGCGCGAAGCTCTCGATCTCGCTGCGGCTCAGCACGCCCTTGCCTTCCAGCAGGCGCTCTAGCGTATCGACGCGCTGGCGGGACACAGCCAGTTCCTGCGCGACCGCCATGGTGATGGCGAGGATGGACTCGACTTCCTCGTCGAGGAAATAGGGGCGCTTGCCCGCGGGCTTGGCGCCCGCGTCGGCGATGGCGTCGGCGATGCTCATTATACGGTTGCCCCGATCACGTGCCAGGCGGCCTTGCGGCCATAATCCTCGGTTTCATCCTCCGCCGCGTCGGGGAAGAGATCCTTGTCCACGACGCCGGTGACGCCGCCATGGATCAGCTTCTCGCGCTCGAACCCGGCGTCGACCATCGCCTGATCGAGGTCGAGTTCGTGCATCCGGCTCCAGAACGGCTCATTATTGTAATAGGCGTCCCAGTCGCGCATCGCCTGCTCGAACAGGGCCATGTCGGGCGTGTATTGCGGCTGCTCCACATGCAGCACGACACCGCCCGGTCGCAGCAGCCGCCGCGTCTCGCTCAAAATGTTGGCCAGCGCGCTGTTGGACAGTTCATGCAGGAACATCGTGGTCTGGATCCAGTCGAAGCTGGCATCCGGAAAGCGCGACAAATCCTCGCCGCTCGCCTGTATGAATCGGACATTGTCCACGCCGAGGGACTTTGCGCGGGCTAGGCCATAGCGCAGCACCGGCGCGCCGAGATCGACGATGGTCATCTCCGCATCGGGCCATGCCTGTGCGATGGGCAGGCTGGAATGGCCGACCGTGCCGCCGATCTCGAGGATCGCCTTGGGCGCGAAATCCTTCAGGTTGCGCCGTACCCAGTTGACGACCGCATGGCCGCCACCGTCCGAATATTTGCCGAGCAGCCCCGCCGTGGTGACGAAGCCGCCATGATCGTAATTGGCGCCATTGGTGACGTCGCCGGGGAAATATTCGCTGTGATAGCTACCCGGCATGCAGTGATGGTCCACCGCCGAGACATAGCGCGGGATCGCCAGCGTGGGGTCGAGCTGGAGCCGGTCGTCACCGTCCGTCAGTTCCGCCGCCTTCTGGGCCAGCGCCTCACGCTGGCGGATCGCGGTCCAGCGACCGGCCTGCTGGCGCTGCTCCATCGTCATGCGGCGGATCGCCGACCACAGGCGGAAAGCGGGATCTTCCAGCAGTTCGCGCCGCGCCTCATGCCGGTCGGCGATCGGGCGACCCTGCGCCTTCTCGAAAGCGGGCACGACCCGCTGCTCATAGGCCGCACGCACGCCAGGCACCACGCGCGCCGACAAATGCCGGTTCATCTGGGCGAGGAAATTGATCCGCTCGATCTCGTCATGATTGGTCTCGGGAAAGACGCCGTGGCGACCGACCACCCGGTAATCGGGGGGGCCGTCATAGGGCTGCTGCTGGGGCGCGTTGGACAGTGTCATGACAGAATGCCGCTTCCCTTAGTTTGGTATATGTTTATAACATATGACATCGCATCTCGCGAATGCCAAGGGGATGAATTACCTATGACGCGGATCATCGTATTGCTGAACCTGAAGCCGGGAAAAAGCGCGGCGGATTATGAGTCGTGGGCGACCACGACCGACCTTCCTACGGTCAACGCACTGGAATCCATCGATTCCTTCACCCTGCATCAGAGCGTGAGCATCCTCGGCAGCGATGACAAGCCGCCCTATGACTATATCGAAGTTCTCGACGTGAAGGATATGGACCTGTTCTTCGGCGAAGTCTCGACCGAAGCAATGGGCCGAATCGCCGCCGAGTTCAACGAATGGTCCACCCCCATTTTCATCGTCACGAAGGCGGTCGGGGGCGCGGCATGAGTCGCCCGCTCGCAGGCCGCACCGCCGTCATCACCGGATCGGGCCGCAAGGGCGGTCTGGGCGAGGCGATTGCGCTTCGTCTGGCGGAGGACGGCGCGAACATCGTCCTGTCCGACGTCGGCGCATCGCGCGACGCCGCGACGCCGGACGCCATGATCGGCGGCAATGACGAGATGGCGGAGATCCTCAACGCCATCAAGGCAAAGGGTGTCGAAGCGTCCGCCAAGGCGTGCGACGTGCGCAGCAAGGCCGAGGTTCAGGCGCTGGCCGACCACGCCGTCGCAACGCATGGCAGCCTCGACATCTGGGTCAATAATGCGGGCATCGGCTATATCGTTAAGCCCCTGCTCAACGTGTCCGAGGATGAGTGGAACGCGGTCATCGGCGTCAATCTGACCGGCGCCTTCTACGGCGTGCAGGCCGCGGCGCAGCGCATGGTCAGCCAGGGCAAGGGCGGCCGGATCATTAACATCGCCAGCCAGGCGGCGAAGAGCGGCTTTCCCAACATGCAGGCCTATACCGCGTCCAAACATGGCCTTGTCGGGCTGGTCCGCTCCGCCGCGACGGAACTGGGCGAACATGGCATCACCGTGAACAATGTCTGCCCCAACCATGTCACCACCGGCCTCGGCGCGTGGCAGAACGCCTATTTCGCCGAAAAGCAGGGCAAGACCGTCGAGCAATATATGAAGGACATGGCGGGGCGCATCCCCATGGGCCGCCCCGGCCTGCCGCAGGACACCGCCAATGCGGTCGCGTTCCTGTGTCAGGATGCAGCCGGATACATCACGGCGGAGTCGCTGAACGTTTCAGGCGGCGAGGAGCCGCACTGAGAGCGGCTTCGGCCGTGATGCTCTCCCCCAAAGACGTTCCATAATTCACCAGTCATTCCCGCGCAGGCGGGAATCCAGGGCCGCAAGCGCAGTTCTGCGTGGCTCTGGATTCCCGCCTGCGCGGGAATGACGGTTGAGAGGGATCAAAATCGGCCCGGACGACGAACGCTGCACCACCACACTAGCGTTCGTCATCCGGGCCAGAAACGCCGGAACCTGTCTCCGTAAGGGGCGTAAGACCCGCCCCGGCGCTCCTATTCCATCAGTGCATTGAAAGCCGCCGCGACATCGTCGAGGGCATCGAACCGCTCGATCAGGTCGGCCAGGTCGCCATGCACCTGCGGCATTCCGCCAAACTCCAGACAGCGCAGGACCTTGGCCATATGCTCGTCGCGGCTGAGCGGCCATTCGGGCGAACCGAACTGCCGCGCGACGGCCGAGCGATGCTCCGCTCCATCGGCCAGCACCGCGACACCCAGTGCCGGGACGAACGCCGCAGGATCGGGATTATCATCCACCTCGACCGAAATCTTCGCGGCCAGCGCCAGCAGTTGCGGGTCGGCCAGCCGCTCCGGCGTGAAGTCCGCCAGATCGACCGTGCCACGCGTCAGCACCAGCGCGCCCAGCCATGCGAAGCACAGCCGCGCATAAGCGACGCTCATCCCGGCATAGGGACGCCGCCCGACCAGCCGATGGATCAGCGGCGGTGCGCGATAGGTGAATTGTTTGAGCGTGGCCGCCGTGATGCCATGGTCGGCGATCAGTTCGCGCAGCGCGATGATCGCGCCATGCGCCGCGCGGCCGGTCGGAAAAGGCTTCCAGCTCAGTTCCTCGATCCGGCGCACCCGGCCCAGCGCATCCAGCACCGGCGGCACGTCCACCTCGGTCTCGAACAGGGAGAGATAGCCGAACGGCCCCTCGATGGAATTTTGCGGCCCCTCGAACCCGGCGCGGGCCAGGTCCACCGCTTCGATGGCGGAGCGGGCTGCGGCGGCGACCTGTATCGCGAGCGTCGGCTTGCCCTCGACATGCGCCTGCATCGTGCCGCTCGCAAAGGCGAGGCCATAGCCCATGGCGTTGCGGGCCACATCAGGCGACAGACGGCGCAGGCGGGATACCGCCGCGATCGACCCGAAAATGCCAGCCGTCGCCGGGCGGAAGAATTTGAGCGGGCTTTTGACGGCGACGCCCAGCGCCCCGACCACGTCGACACCAGCAACCATAGCCGCGAGGAAATCCGCGCCGCTCACCGGCCCCCGGCTCGCCTCGGCCAGCAACACCGCCAGCACGCTCGCCATCGGGTGCGCGACTGCAGGCTCATGCACGCAGTCATATTCCTGCGCGTGGATCTGATAGGCGTTGACGAATGCGGCATGCGGCGCGGTCAGCCGCTCGCCAGGTCGCCCGAGCAGGAAGCCCGAGCCACCCGCCCCGCTCCATCCGCTCGCCGCGCCGAAAGCCGCATCGGCCAGAGCGGCATTGCGACCGGCGACGCCGACCGCAATGCTGTCATGCAGGAAATTGCGCGCCGACTGCCGGGCGGAGGGGGACAGATCGTCCCACTCCGTCGCCAGCGCATGGTCGACGAACGCCCCGGCCGCGTCGCTCATGATCAGAACCGGATCATGATCTTGCCGACATGCTCGGCCGCCGCGAGATAGGCATAGGCTGCGGGCGCGTCGTCGAACGCGAACACTTTGTTCACGACCGCCTCGATCTTGTTGGCCTCGACCGCGCGGACGAGGTTCACCAGCATCTGGCGGCTGCCATTGGCGATGCCGCGCAGGGTCAGGTTCTTGCCGATGATCGTGCCATAGCCCGGGACGCTCACGCCCTGCCCTGCCGTCACGCCGATGATGACGATGCGGCCATTGACGGCGGCGGCGGCAATGGACTGGCCAAGCGTGCCCTGCCCGCCGGTCTCCACCACGATGTCGGCGCCAGCACCGCCGGTCTGCTTCATCACTTCGGCGGCCCAATCCTCATGCGTGCGATAGTTCACGGTGAAGTCGGCGCCCAACTGGCGCGCTAGCTCCAGCTTCTCGTCGCTGGACGATGTGATGACCACGCGCGCGCCATTGGCCTTTGCGATCTGCAGCGCATAGATAGCGACGCCGCCGGTGCCGAGGCACAGGACGGTGTCGCCCGCCTTCACCTTGCCGACTTCGACCAGCGCATGCCAGGCGGTGAGACCGGCGGACGGCAGTGCCGCTGCCTGCTCGTCGGTCAGGGCGTCCGGCACCTTGATGAGGGCGCTCGCGGGGATGACGACCCTTTCGGCCAGCCAGCCGTCATGGCTGACGCCCAGATCGAAACCGAAGGCATGATAACCGAAATCGCCGCCCGTCCAGTTGACGAAGTGGCCGCTGATGACGCGGTCGCCAACCTTGAAATTGGTCACACCTTCGCCGACCGACACGACTTCGCCCACGCCCTCGGACACGGGGATGCGCTCGGCGGGCTTCTTCGCGCCGTATGCGCCGCGGATGATCTGGTTGTCGCGGTTGTTGAGGCTGACGAGCTTCGGCGCGATGACAACCTGTCCCGGCGCTGCAACGGGGTCCGGCCGCGTCGTCGCGCTCAGAGCCTCGATACCGTTCTGCTCGCCGATCTGAAATGCTTTCACCTGATGCTCCTGATCTGATTTGCCAGCACATGCAGGGCGCGCGCAGCCGCGCACGCCGGACGCGATTCTGCTGGCGTCCGGGTCGTTATCCGTTCTTTTAATTGTATTGTCTATATATCAATTGCGCCCCACGGCGCGAATTGCGATGCTATGTCAGCGTTGGCGTAACCGCGGCACCGCCCGGATGCTGGAGGTCGAGGCGGATCGTGAACTTGTCCGCACGATAATGGGCGAAGGTCAGCAGGAACGGCTTGTGCTGACGATCATAGGTGGTCCGGGTGATGCGCAGCAATGCGGAACGCGATTCGATCTCCAGCGCCTGCGAGATGACCGTATCGGCCTGCATCGCGCTGATCGTCTGCTCGGCCTGCTCAGCCTTGTGACCTGCCTCTTCCAGCACTTTGAGGATCGGCGTCTTGGCCAGAGCCTTGGCCGTGACCACGTCGCCGAATGAAGCAGGCACATAGCTCACGATATAGCCGAGCGGCTCGCCATCCATGGACCGCACGCGCACCGCGCGGACGACCTGATCCTTCATCGATATCTTGAGCGCGGTGGCGACGGTGGCGGACGGCGTCTCGGTCGCGACCTCGATCACCGTGACGATAGTGCGGCGGCCGAAGGCGAGCAGCGAATCCAGCGCCTGATCGATATTGGCTTCCATCGGCTTGGCTGGCGACTGGAAGATGACGCGGGTGCCCAGCCGCCGCTTGCGCTCCACGAAATGCTGTTGCGCCAGTTCGGTCAGCACCCGGCGCGCCGTGATGCGGGACACGGAATAGATTTCGGACAATTCCTGCTCGGTGGGGAGCGCGCTGCCCATGGGGCGCTGGCCGTTCAGTATCTCATCGCGCAATTGCAGAAATATCTGATGATACAAAGGTACTGCCGCATCCCGGTCAATCACTGTCACAACCCCCTGGTCCGGCGACCTGTTCTTCAAAAAAATACGTCGTTTGCCTAGTTCAGCCTTTGCACGCTCCCGTCAAGGAACCGATGACACAGTTTACCGCACTGCGATCAGACGCCCGTCAAGCATTATCCTCCGAAATTGCAGCTATATGTTGCGCTGCGCCATACTGGCGAAAGATCGCCTGCCGCCGAAAGAATCGTGAAATCGCCGAATCGCCCATGCGCGATGGCCCCAGCCCGGAATGGCCGAAGGATGATTTCTCGCGATCCCAGACCATGGCGGTCAGCCCCGCATCGTTGATCGAGACAGCACCCGCGCGAAGCCGGGTCGCCACCGCCTCCCCCTCGCCCACCGACCCGGCGATGACGCTGGCGGACAGGCCAAAGGGCGTGTCGTTCGCCAGCCGGATCGCATCCTCTGCCGTTTCCACGATTGTCACCGGAATGACGGGACCGAATGTCTCCTCCGCCATGATGGCCATGTCCGGCAGTACGTCGGTCAACACGGTCGGCCGCAGGTACAGGCCGCCGCCCAGCGTTTCCACCGCGCCGCCCGTGCGGACCACTGCGCCGCGTGCGACCGCGTCGGCCAGTTGCGCGGCCACGACATGCGCCTGCCGGGCATCGATGAAGGGACCGATATCGCCCACGTCGATATCCGGATAGTTCAGCCGTACCGCGTCCGCCTGGGCCACCAGTTCGGCGAGGAACGGCTCGGCGATGGCGCCAAGCACATAGACCCGCTCGATAGACTGGCACGCCTGCCCCGTATTCGCGATGGAACCGCGCAGGGCAATCGCGGCGGCCTGCGCCGGGTCGGCAGAGGCCAGAACGATCATCGGGTCCTTGCCGCCCAGTTCGAGGCTGGCGGGGATCAGGGCGCGTGCTGCGGCTTCGGCGACCTTGCGCCCCGTCGCCACTGACCCCGTGAAAGCGACGAAATCGACATTCTCGACCAGCGCCGCGCCGGTCGCGCCGTCGCCCTCGATAATCGCGAACACCGCCGCCAATTGTGGCACCTCCGCCAGTGCGTCCCGAAGCGGCTTGATGAAGCGGGGCGTGATCTCCGACGGCTTGACCATCGCGGCGCACCCGGCCGCCAATGCGGGCACGACGTCGATCAGCGCGAGGATCAGCGGGAAATTCCAAGGGGCGATGGCCCCCACCAGTCCATAGGGTTCCAGCCGCCCCACCGTCTCGATGGACGGGATGGCGGCGGCGCGCGGCGGCTCGACCAGCCGGTCGATGATGCCCGGCGCGCTGCCTGCCCAGCGCCGGATCGACCCGGCGACGGCTGCGACCTCCACATGCGAGATCCTCTGGCGGCCGGTGTCGGCGGTGAGCGCCGCCGCCATGGCTGGCGCGCGCCTGTCGATGGCATCGGCGAATGCAGACAGCACCACGCCCCGCTCCACCGGACCGAGGGCAGCCCAGGCAGGCTGGCCCTCTCGCAGACGCCGCGCCTCGGCAGCGACACCTGCGCTGTCGAGCGGGACGATGGCGTAGTCGAACGCGCCGGTTCGGGGGTTGCGGACCTGCATGACGATCAGATCAGCCCCGCGCGGTCGAGGCGCTCGATCACCGACTGCTGCACGCGCAGGAAATGCTCGCGCTCCGGTGCGACGCCGATCAGGCTGTCAGCAGGCTGCACGATCGCGGCCCCATAAGCCGCCGCGAACAGTTCGGTGCGCTGGCGCGACAGATAATTGGTCATGCCCGGCTTGCGCCGCGCCGCGCGCAGGCTGGCCAGCTCGATATCGGCCGAAGCGGTGAAGGTCTCGCCGCTGTTGGACTCCGCCAATATGTGCCCGAGATAATCCACGATCATCGAATTGCCGTCGGCGCAGGCCAGCGGCATCGACGTGCCCTCGATCCCGGCCGTGTTCGCCGACACGACATAAGCGAGATTCTCTATAGCCCGCGCGCGCTTTGCAATGGCCTTGTGCGTGGGCAGCGGGCCGCCCTTCTCGGACGAGGAGTGCACGAATATCTCCGCGCCGCGCAGCGCATGGGCGCGCGCGATCTCCGGGTACAGGATTTCCTCGGACGCTATCGCCGCCAGATTGCCGATCTCCGTGCGTGCGACGGGGAACACCCCCTCCAGACCATAGAGGTCGAGATAGCGCGACCATACGTCATGGGGCGTGGGCGCGAACATGGAGTTGAGGCGGCGATAGCGCAGCACGACCTTCCCGTCCGGCGCCACGACGAAGCATGTCTGGAAATAGAGGCCGGGGAAGTTCGGGTCGACCTCATAGGCGTTGCCTGCAATATACAGGTCGCGCGCCTCCGCGATGCGGCCCAGCGCCTCATATTCCGGCCCGTCCATGTCCCATGCCGCCTTATCGGCGAAGTCACCGATGGAAATGCGGCCGGGAAAGCTGGTGAACAGATATTCGGGCAGGACGACCAGCCTGACCGGGACGCCGCCGAACTGCTGCGTGAAGATGACCGACGCGGTCAGCTTGCGCCCCACGTCCTCGATCATCGCCAGCATCTGTGCGCGCGCGGCGGCGCGGTCAGGGCATTGCTCGATGGAACGTGCGGTCAGTTGAAGCGCGATAGCCCCGTAACTCATGATATATAGTCCTGCTTCAATGCGTCTGGTAGAATTCGGTGATGTTGCCGTCCGGATCGCGCACGGCGAAAAGGTCGATCTTGCCCAGCCCCGGCACCGGCACGGCCTTGCTCTCATAGGCTATCGCCACGCCGCCCGCCGTCAGCTTCGCGCGGTAGGCCGACAAATCGGTGATGGGATAGCGCAGGGACAGGATGCCCAGGTTGGGCGGTGAGGCAAATTGGCTGAAATCGCGGCCATCCAGCCCGACCAACTGCATCGCCTCGACCCGTCCCGCTTCGCTGCTGCCGGGACGGAGCGCCGCGGCGCGCCGGATGATGGTGGGCGTCAGGTTCTTGGGAATGGAGAAGTTGGACGTCGTCGGCACCGGATCGAGATTGTCCGTGTCGAACACCGGGTTGAAGCCCAGCTTGTCGCGGTAGAAGACGACCGACGCCCGCTCGTCGCGCACGAAGCGCATGGCGTTGAAGCCCTGACTCATCCGGCCCACCGGAAAGGCGGTGAAGGGCGGGCTCTTGCGCTCATAGGCGGCGATGTTGATGCCATCGGGACCGCTGAGCACCACGTTGCGCAGGTCCGATCCCAGAAAGTCGAACGCAATCGGCTCGCTTTCCGCCCACCAGCCCATGGCGATGGCGCGGTCGAACAGACCCTGCACATCGTTGCTGCGGATCATGATCGAAAAGATGCCGCCCGTGTCCCATGGCCGCGCGGCAAGCCTGATCGGCCGCTGCGCGACGCCGGTGAACTGGACGAAGCGGATGCAACCGGCCGTGGCGGCTGGCGCGCATATCCGCACGAAGCGGGCGCCTGCCGTCTGTGGAAGGCGCCAATAGACTTTCTCGCCCGCCGACATCCTGCCCTTACCGCTGATCCGCCAGCCACCTTCTTCCCGGAAAAGACGGGTCGCGGCGACGGGATCGCGCACGCTTACGACCGCCTCGGTCCAGTCGGTGGGCGCCTGCGCACGAACCGGTGCCGCCGCCAGGGCGACGACACCGGCCAGCAACCGAAGGATCGTCTTCGTGCGCTCCATCAGATGTTCGGCGCGCTCTCGTCGGTGAAGTTCTGCCAGTCGCGCGTCACCCGCTTTTCGTCGATCAGCGTGCGCAGATAGCATTTGTCGTTGCGGAACCACTGCCACGTGCGCGCACGGTCGATGCCGTTGGAGGCGTGCTGGATCAGTTCGTACAGATAGAGGTCCGGCTCACCCTTGCGCGTCCAGTTCAGGACGGTGCTGCGATGATAGTCGTCGGGCTTCATCTCCGACGCCCAGCCGGTGATCAATTCATTGTCCCACCAGATGCGGCCATCGTCATACCATGCCGGGAAATCGCGCGTGTCGACGCGGCCGTCGTCCCAATAATAGACGTTGGTCTGATGATAGGGGAAGGGCGACCCTTCCGGCATGATGCGGCAGGTCAGGCGCGAGCGATGCTGGTCGACAAGTTCGCCGGTCTCGGCGTCGTAATAGCGATACCAGCCTTCCCAGACGCCAGCGCTTTCCTGCAGCAGAGGCATGCGCTCGCGGAATTCGGCCCATTTCTCAGGCGTCATGGGCGGGGGATTGGTCATTATATCACCTTCATGTTTGGGTTGAGGAAGAGGGAGAGGGAGGCGCCTCAGGCAACGTCGAAACGACGGTAGCGGCCCAGCAGCAGCAGGGAGGCAGCGCCGACCAGCAACATCACGAGCGACACGGTCAGCGCGAAGTCGTAATTTCCATGGACGTCATGATCGCGGCCGAAGAAGGCGGGCGCCAGACCGGCACCAAGGGCGAAGGACACGTAGAGGCAGCCATAGATCGCGGCATAGCTGCGCAATCCGAAATAGCGGGCGACCAGAAAGGCGATCAGGTCGAACTCCACGCCCAGTGCAAAACCGATCAGGACGATCGCCAGCCCGGCGGCATAGAAATCCAGCGCCCCGCCCATGAATATCCAGCAGGAGATCACCGGCATCCCCAATATGACGAAGCCGACGGCGGGCGCCCAGATACGGTCCATCAGCCAGCCTCCGGCCAACCGGCCGATCAGCGCCATCAGGCCGAGCAGCGGCGTCAGCTTGAGAATATCGGGCGCGGACAGGCCGCCGTCGCGCAGCATCACTTCCAGATTGGGCATGGGACCAGCGAGCGCGAAGGAGATCGGCACCAGCGCCACCGCCAGCAGCCAGAAGCGCCAGTTGCGCAGCGCCTCACGCAACGAAATTCCGCTATCGGGGGCAGCGGACGCGCTTTGCAGAGAGCGCCCAGCCTTGTCGGTATCCGGCTCTCGAAACAGCAGATAGGCAGCGGGAACAGCGATCAGGACCGGCAGCAGCCCGAGGGCCACATAGGCGCCGCGCCAGCCATAGGCCTCTATCGCCCAAGCCAGATACGGCTTGGAGATCATGCCGAATATGCCGCTGCCGATCATCGAAATGCCGAGCGCCAGCCCCTTGTGCACGTCGAAGATGCGGTTCACGGGGCGCGTCCATGTGATCGGCAAAGTGCCTGCGCCCAGTGCGGCGATCAGCGCCCATGTTCCGTAGAATAGCGGCAACGACCCGTTGGAAAAGGCCAGCATGCACAGTGCCAGGCCGAAGGACAGGCTGGACAGCAAAGCGACGCGGCGCGCGCCGAAGCGAACCGCCAGAAACCCCGCCAGCGGCCCCGCCCACGTCACGACAACCGTGGTGACGGCCAGGCCGCTCATGATCTGCCCCATGGACCAGCCGAAATCGGCCGCCAGATAGGGCGCAAACACGCCGAACGTGTAGATCGGCATAGGCGACAGGCCAAGACCGATGCCCAGCAACGCGGCGAGCACCACCCCCCATCCGCGCCGAAACTCGTCGGAGCCGCGCGCCGTCACCGCCGGATCGGCCAATACGCCCTCGCCGCTCATCGGCCGGTCAACATGATATTGAGCAGATTTCCACAAGATGACATGCTGATCGCTCCAGTAAATATCTGGTGGGAAACCCTGTTGAAGCCCAAAATTCAAATCATCGGCGGCCCGACTACTGACCAGTCTCGGCAAAGCCCGAATGGATAGTAGCCAGGCACGGACAAGATCCCTGCCCCCGCGATTCTCGTCAGCGCATTGTCCGAAATGTCATTTAGTTATAACAATATGTCAAATAGAAATTTGCCTGTCAGGACAAAGCGCTCCGGAGGTAGCGCGAGGATGACTCGACCGGCCTCGGCACAAGTGATAATCAAAACTAACCTGCGATCAATTTGAAAAATGCCACGGGTGGCGATGGCGGTGCAATACGCCCGTCGACCCAAATTTCGAGGACGATGTGGATCTCAACAAACTCGACCGCGTGGTCGCCATCTACGAAGCGGGAAGCTTCCGAAAGGCCGCCAAATTGCTGGGCATCACCCAGCCCGCCTTGACCTGGAGCATCCAGAATATCGAGGAATCGCTCAACGCCCGCCTATTCGACCGCGGTCCGCGCGGCATTCTGCCGACGCCCCTGTGTGAATCGCTGGTGACGCGGGCACGCCTGATCCTGCGGGAACAGGCGCGGATGATGGAGGATGTGGAGCGAAGCGCGCGGGGCGAGACCATTTCGCTGGGCGTGCACTGCATCCTGCTGACCGACGAACTCGCGCGCTGTATCGCGGAATTCTCCCGGCAATGGCCATCGGCGACATTACGGGTGCGGGAGGGATATAGCTCCGACCTGCTCGAACGCCTCCAGCGCGGCGAACTCGACTTCGCCTGCTGCGCGATACCGGACGATCATGGTCCCGACGCCACGCTGGTCGCCGAACCGCTCAGCGTTCTCGACTATTCCGTGGTGGCCCACGCGGATCACCCCGTATTCGGGGACATCGCCCAGGGTCGGCCGATCCCCGAATATGCCTGGGTCGAGTTCGACACCGCCATCATGGGCAGCTTCCCCGGCAAGGAGGATATCGTCGCGATATTGTCCGAGGCGGGGCGTGAGGTGGCGCGCAAGAGCGTGCGCACGGCATCGATGACCCTGATCAAGCTGCTGGTCATGCAGGGCGATTTTATCGGCCTGATCGCCGACGAACTGGTCGTGGCGGAACTTGCCTCGGGGCAGCTTCGACGCATTCCCGGTACTGGAATAACCGCGTCCCGGTTCGGCTTCGTGAGTGTGAAGGACAGTTTCGCGACGAGCGCGGCGAGCGCGCTGCGGGCGATGCTCGCCCGGTCAGCGTTCCAGTCGTTGCGGCCCGTCGCAATGCTGGAGTGACGTCAGGCGATGCGTCGGCACCGCCTGACGCCCATCGTCATGCCTGCTTGCCGAGGAAGGCGAGAACCGCCTCCGCCAGACCGGCCGGATCGTCGTCCATCGCGATCTGCCCTGCGGTCGGCAGCATCACATAGTCCGCGTCGGGGCGCAGGGCGCGCGCGGCCTGCGTGTTGGAATCCAGCATCTCGCCAGGATTGGAGATCAGCAGGATCGGCTGCTTTACCACGGCCAGCGCGGGCGCCATGTCATGGCGCAGCGCCGCATTATGGCCGTGCCACCATAGCGGCCCGGCGAGCAGCGCCGACAGGATCATCCGCTGCGACCCGACCGGGCTGTAGAATTTCTCGATACGGCGAAAATGGCTGCCCAGATTGTCGCCGCCGGGAATGGCCTTGTGAATGGCCCCCATGATCTCGTTCGGCACGATCTGCTGCCAATAGGCTTCGCGTTCCTGGGCAGTCATGACGGGCACGCCATACAGCGACACGCTGCGCACCAGCGGGGCGTGACGGACAGCCGCCTCGACCGCGATCTGGACGCCGGTATGGTGGCCGAGCAGGTCGGCCCGCTCCACCCCCGCATGCGCCAGCACGACGGGAACCGCATCCGCATAGTCCGCCATCACAGGTTCATGCGGCAGCGCGTCGGACAATCCCATGCCCGGCGTGTCCATCGCGATGACGCGCCGCCCCGCGGCCTGGAAATAGGGTATCAGCGAAAACCAGTCCGACGACGACGCGGGCGACTGATGAAGCAGCAACAGCGGGGCGCCGTCGCCGCCGCCGTTATAATAATGGATCTGGCCATGCTGCCAGTCTGCATAGGCGCGGCGGAGTGTTGGCGACGAGGGATGGATCATATCTCGGTCCTGAAGAATGCGGCAAGGATAGCTTCGACGTAAAAAAGGGGGCCGCCGTGCGGCAACCCCCTCTTTCGTGCGACCCGTTGAGGGATGCGATTTAGAAGTTGAACCAGAGGCGGCCGGTGAAGCGGCGCGGATCTCCGGGGAATACCGAGATGAAGTTGGCGGTAAGCGTTTCCTGCTTGGTCAGGTTGCTCACGCCGAAGCCGAGGCCCCACTTCCCGTCCTGGTCGTCATAGGTGACGTTCAGGTCGACGAAGTTCTCCGTACCGGTCTTGGCAGTGTTGAGCGCCGCGACCCAGAAGGGCGAGTTGTGACGGAACGAACCGGTGAAGCCCAGGTCGCCGTGGATCGCCGACACCGGAACCTTGTAGGTCACGCCCGTTGCAACCTGGAAACGAGGCGCACGAACCGGGACAGTGGAGGTCTGAACCTGCGAGGCATTGGGAACGCCGGGCGTCAGCACGGTCGAGAGATACTCGGCCTTGTTGAGGGAGCCGTTGGCGAATACCGTCAGATACTTCGTCGGTGCGAAGATCGTCTCGAACTCGAAGCCGTAGGACCGCAGCGTACCGGCGTTACGTGCCAGCTGCGACGTGGTCGTGGTCGGCGGGATGATGATGCCCGACGTGACCTGCAGATCGTCGGTGACGGCGAGGTAGCCCGTTCCGTTCAGGCGAACCTTGCGACCGAACAGCTCCGTCTTGAAGCCCGTCTCATAGGACCAGGTCTTTTCCGGACGGAAAGGCAGGACCAGCACCGGGTTGGCGTTGGTGCCGTTCCAGCCGCCCGACTTGAAGCCGTTGGTCGCCGACGCGAAGACGATCGTGTTCGGATCGACCTTGTACGACAGGGCGACGCGCGGCGTCACGCGGCTCTGCGTCTGGCGCAGCAGCACGCCGGTCGCGAGGACGGCAGCGCTGTCATAGCCGGTGATGTTCGGGAAGTTGCTGGCGAAACGGTTGGTTTTGTAGAAGTCGAGATTCTTGACTTCCCAGGTATAGCGCGCGCCCAGCGTTGCGGTCAGGCCGTCGAACAGCTCATAATCGCCCTGCGCATAGGCAGCGGCCGTCTCCACCGTCTGGCGGAACTGCACATAGGCCGACAGATTATAGGCAGTCGCCGTCGCCGCACCCTGGAAGGTCGCCGACGCCAGGTGGTTGGTCTCCTTGAGGTAATACACGCCGGCGACATATTTCAGCTTGCCGTCGAGGACTTCGCTGCTCCACTTCAGCTCTGCGGAATGCTGATAGTTCTCGATCGCGTCCGCCAGAACGAAGTTGGCATATTTGTTGACCGTGCCAGAGCTGTAGCTGTTGACATAGGCCTGATCGACCTTGCGCCAGCCCAGGATCGCCTGGAGCGTACCGGCGTCCGGCGAATAGCTGATGTTGGCAGTACCGGCATAATTGTCCGAGTTCAGGCACAGGCCGTTGCCGGTGCGCAGCAGGACGTCGACCGGGTCGCCCTTACAGCTCGTCTTGTACATGTTCGTCGCCGCTTCGTAGAAGACGGGCGTCGAGGCAGTAAGATACTTGGGCGACGCGCCGGGCACGGTGCGAACGCCGAAATAGGTGCCGGTGTTGTTGGTATATTCGCCCGACAGGTCGATCGTCAGGTCGTCGGTCGGCAGCAGGCGGATGTCGCCGCGAAAGCCATAGCTCTTGTCACCGTTCAGCTTCTCGCCGGTGGTGATGTTGTTCAGATAGCCCTCGTCGCGAACCACGAACGCCGACCACTTGGTCAGGATGGTGGAGCTGATGGGAAGGTCGATGCTGGTCTTGGCGGTGACGCGCTCGTACGAACCGGCGGTCACTTCGAACTTCGCGCCAAACTCGTCCTTGGGCTTGCGCATGATCAGCGAGACCGCGCCGCCCGTGGTGTTGCGGCCGAACAGCGTACCTTGCGGACCACGCAGAACCTCGACACGCTCGGTATCGAAATAGGCGTAGTTGTTGGCGTTCTGGCGCGCGACATAGATGTCGTCGACATAGGTGCCGACCGGCGGGTCGAACGTCGCCGCCGACTGGGTGTTGCCCAGGCCGCGCAGATAATAGGCGTTCGCCGTCGCGAGACCCGAGTTATGCGCTGAAATCATCGACGGCACATATTTGGAAACCGAAATAGCGTCGTTCAGGTTCAGGTTCTTGATGGCCGACTCGGTGAAGGCCGTGACGGACAGCGGGATCGTCTGGAGGCGTTCCGGGCGACGCTGCGCCGTGACGACGATGTCCGCGCCCAGATTGCCTTCCTGCGGCGCTACCGCTTCATCGGCCGTCTGCGCATATGCTGCGCCGCCAGCCATCACCATCATGCTCGTGGCGACCGCATATAGCGATGCCTTGCCGAAGAGTTTCGTGTTCATCATGTGACCCCTTTGCGCCAAAATCGTTCCCACCACATCCTGCGTCATGTCTTTGACTTATTGGTATGACAATAAGACAAATCAAATCGGGGTCGGTGTCAAGCGCGTTCAACATTCAAGGCATCATGCGTCCACAATTGTTGCCGAATTGCCTCATGCCCGGCGCCATGTCGGATAGGGTCCCATCAGCAGCAATGAGGCCCCGCCACCGATGATGCAGCCCACACCCAGCAGCAGCGCGCCGTGATAAGTGCCTGCATGGTCAAAGGCATATCCATAGACGACCGGCCCCAGTCCGCCGCCGAACGCGATGACGGTGTAGAAGCAACCATAGATGGTCCCGTAATTGCGCTGACCGAAATAGCGGCTGATCAGATAGGCGAGAAGGTCGAACTCGAAGCCGGCGCCAAAGCCGAGGCACAGCACCGCCACGATGGCGCCCTGCGTCCCCAGCGACTCGCCGGCCAGCAGCCAGCTGCCCACCGCCGGAAAGACGAGTATGCCAAAGGCGCAGGCAGGCGCCCAGATCCGGTCCAGCAGCCAACCCCCGATGATCCGCCCGGCAATCACCGCCAGCCCGAAACTGGCCGTGATCCCGCCGATCTCGGCCAGCCCGAAGCGGAAGGATTTCAGGATATTCTCCAGGTTCGGCGTCGGCGCGGTCAGCGCGAAGGCGATCAGGAAGAAGGCGACCGCCATGATCCAGAAACGCTTGCTGCGCAGCCCCTCCTTGAGCGTCAGGCCATGCTCCTCCACCGGCGCCGCCTCCGCATCGGCCGTCGCCTCCGACATCACGACCCGGTTCCGATTCTCCCGGAACAGCGCCATCACCACCGGAATGCCGACGACGATGGGCAGCAGGCCGATGACGACGAAGGCGGTGCGCCAGCCATAGCCAGCGATGATCCATGCCGTGAACGGCTTGATCAGGAAGCCGGTCAGGCCCGTCCCCGTACTGGCGAGGCCAAGGGCCAGGCCCCGGTTGCGGTCGAACCACCCGTTGACCACCCGCGTCCAGGTCGCCGACAAGGTGCCCGTACCCAGCACCGACATCACCAGCCACTGGCCGTAGTAGAGCGTCAGCGATCCGTTGCTCAACGCCAGGCTCATGAAGCACAGGCCGAACAGGAACAGGGAGATCATCGCCACCGGCCGCGCGCCGAACTTGTCGATGGCGAAACCGGCCAGCGGGCTCGAAAACATCACCACGCCCGATTGCACGCCGATGCTGCCCATCAGCGCCGCGAAACTCCACCCGAATTCCTTCGACAGTTCCGGGGCGAACATGCCGATGGTGTAGAAGGGGACCGGGCTCAGGCCGACCGCCACGCCGATCATCGCGGCGAACACGACGGCCCATCCACGCTTCGATTCGCGCGAGTCGCTCCCAGGTAACCCCTGCAAAACGTGGCTATTCATCAATTCTCACTCCGGGGCTGGACAAGCGATCTGCGTTGCAGCACGATAAGTTATAAGAATATATCAATTGGCGCCGCGCAAGTCCCGATTTCGGACCCGTCTCGCCAGCTC
>JBEVNC010000001.1:0-6043 GCA_040508315.1 Sphingobium sp. | reverse complement strand
CAGATCCATCATAGTCTCCCGAAATTGCTTATTGCGTAACCGATTCCAGCGCCTCGCTCGCCTCCATCCACGCGAGTTCCGCGGCCTCCATGCGTTCGGCCAGTTCGGCGCGGCGCTTCATCAGTTCGGTCATGGTCAGCTTGGCGAGACCCGGCACGGCGGAAGAGGGGTCGAACATGGCCATCTCGATGGCGGCGCGCGCATCGGTGAGTTTCGCCAGTTCCGATTCGGCCTTCTTGGCCCGGTCACGCAGGGCCTGGTTCTTCTCCCGTGCTTCCGCCGCGGCCTTGCGCTGGTCCTTCTTGCTCAGCTTGGGACCACCACCGCCCTTGCCGACTTCCGGCGGGTCCTTGGCCAGCACGAAGGCGATATAATCCTCGATGGAGCCGTTGAAGTCCTTGGCCGTGCCGTTGTCGACCAGCACGAGGCGGTCGGCCGTCATTTCCAACATGTGCCGGTCATGGCTGACGATCACCACAGCGCCGGTATAGGCGTTGAGCGCGTGGATCAGCGCCTCGCGCGCGTCGACGTCGAGATGGTTGGTCGGCTCGTCGAGGATCAGCATGTGCGGCGCGTCGCGGGTTATGAGGGCGAGGGCCAGGCGCGCTCGTTCGCCGCCCGACAGCTTGCCGACCTGCGTGGTCGCCTTGTCGCTGGAGAAACCGAAGCGACCAAGTTGTCCGCGCACCGCGGACTGGCTCGCCCCCTTCATCAGCACGGTCATGTGCTGGAGCGGGGTCTCGGTGCGGTCCAGTTCCTCCACCTGATACTGGGTGAAGTATCCGACGCGCATCTTGCCCGACGATGCCATGGCTCCGTCCATCGGCTTCAACTGCGCGGCGAGCAGGCGGGCCAGTGTCGTCTTGCCGTTGCCGTTGCGGCCGAGCAGCGCGATGCGGTCGTCCGGGTCGAGGCGCAGGTTCAGGCGCTGCAGGATCGGCGTCGTGCCATAGCCCACCGTCGCCATGTCCAGCGTGATGAGCGGCGGCCGCAATTCGTCCGGGTCGGGGAAGTGGAAGCTGAGCGACGGATCGTCGATCAGTTCCGCAATGGGCTGCATGCGGGCCAGCGCCTTGGCACGCGACTGCGCCTGCTTGGCGGTGGAGGCGCGGGCGGAGTTGCGGGCGACATAGTCCTGCAACCGTTCGCGCTCGGCCTGCTGCTTTTGCCTCGCCGATGCGATCTGCGCCTGCCGTTCGGCGCGCTGCCGCTCGAAGGCGTCATAGCCGCCGGGATAGAGGGTCAGTTTGCCCCGCTCCAGATGGAGGATGTGGTCGACCACATTGTTCAGGAAGTCGCGCTCGTGGCTGACCAGCAGGATCGTGGCGGAGTAGGACTTCAGGAAGTCCTCGAGCCATAGCACGGCCTCGAGGTCGAGATGGTTCGACGGCTCGTCGAGCAGCAGCAGATCGGGGGCGGAAAAGAGCAGCGCGGCGAGCGCCACGCGCATGCGCCAGCCACCGGAGAAACTCTCCAGCGGACGGTGCTGCGCCTCTTCGTCGAAGCCCAACCCGACGAGGATGCGCGCGGCGCGCGACGGGGCGGAATGCGCGTCGATGGCGATCAGGCGCTCATGCACTTCGGCCAGCCGGTCGGCGTCATGGCTGGTCTCGCTCTCGATCATGAGCGCGGCACGCTCCGTGTCGGAGGCCAGCACGGTTTCGAACGGCGAGGCGTCGCCGCCGGGTGCTTCCTGCGCGATATAGCCAAGGCGCGCACCGCGCGGCATATCCGCCGAACCGCCATCGGGTTCCAGCATTCCGGCGATCACGCGGACCAGCGTGGACTTGCCGGCGCCATTGCGGCCGATCAGGCCGATTCGGCCGCGCGGGGGCAATTTGGCGGTGGCGCCGTCGAGAATCGTGCGGCCGCCGAGACGGACGGTAATGTCGGAGAGATTGAGCATGGCAGCCCCCTAGCATCGGTGGGCCGCGATCCCAAGCGGGCAGCGCGCGCCTTCATCACAAAGGCGCGGCGGTCAAATATCGATATCGTTCATATAAGATACGGTCGATATGTACGATCTGCGTCGCGACAACACTTCTCATAGTCTCCTGTATTCGTGGGCCATTCCGGCGGTCTCCACTCATCGAAACAGGCTGGCGTCGCATGCGCGGATCAATTAGATATGATACTTACCGTTGGGCGGGGGCCATGACGGCGTAAACCACATGTTAACGTCCTCGGGGCATGGTTCCGGGACTGGTCTGTCAGGACAACGAACGTGCCGTCGAGTGATGCATTGGGAGCCACGTCGGTTGGAGCCGGAAGGCGGGTTATGCCTGCGCCGGTTGCCGGACGTGCGGTGTTGCGTGATTTTCTGCCCGCCATTCTCATGCTGACGGTCGGGCTCGCCGGGCTGGCGGTCGCCAATATGTGGCCCGGCGCCGGGTCGCGTCAGTATCTCGTCATCGCCGCGCCGGGGTCCAGCTTCGGTCAGACCGTCAACATCGTCCGCGCCTCCGACGGCGGCATCGTGGAAAGCGGGCGTTTCTCCAACATTGTGATCGCGAGTTCGGTGCGTCCGGATTTCGTCGATGCGTTGCGCCGGGCGGGGGCGTGGCTGGTGCTGGCGGCACCGAGCCTGAAAGGATGCGGCAGCGCGCTAACGAAGGGATCGACCCGATGACCGAACTCGACAAATTGCGCGCCAGCTTCGGGCGTTTCCTGGTCTTGCTTTTCTGGGCGCATGTGCCCGCAATGGCGCTGCTGGCAGCGGTCACCGGCACGAGCATCGTCGGAGCGGCCTTCGCCAGCGGGGCCATGGCGGCCGCCTATCATCTGACATGGTGGCGCGTCGGCACAGCGCCGCCGTCGCGTTATCTGTCCGCCGTCGCGCTGATGGGGGAGCCTGCGATCGCGCTGTTCCTGCTGCATGGCCATCCGTGGCAGATGGACGTGCACATGTATTTCTTCGCGATGCTGGCGCTGACGATTGCGTGGGTCGATCCGCGGCCGGTGCTGGTCGCGGCCACTGCGGTCTGCCTGCATCACCTGCTATTGTCCTACCTCCTGCCCTTCGCCGTGTTCCCTGACCAGAGCAATCTCGGCCGCGTATTGCTGCACGCTGCCATCGTCCTGGGTCAGACCGGCGTGCTGGTGTGGCTGTCCAGGATGCTCGAGAACAGTTTCGAGCGCATCTACCGCCTCGGCTACGAGATACAGGTGAAGGACGAGAAGACGCGCGAGGCCGAGGAGGCGAACCGCGCCAAGAGCCTGTTCCTGGCGAATATGAGCCATGAGATCCGCACGCCGATGAACGCCATCCTTGGCTTCTGCCACCTCGTGCAGCGCACCGAACTGACGGGCAAGCAGCAGGATTATCTGTCGAAGATGAACACGGCGGCGGTATCGCTGCTGCGCATCATCAACGACATCCTCGACTTCTCGAAGAATGAAGCTGGCAAGCTGACGCTCGAATCGAACCCGTTCAGCCTTCGCACGATGATCGACAACCAGATCCAGCTTGTCGCGGGAAATGCCGATGCCAAAGGCGTGGCGATCCGCGCGCAGGTTGGCGAGGCGGTGCCGACGACTCTGATCGGCGACGAATTGCGGCTCAATCAGGTGGTGCTCAACCTGCTGAGCAACGCCGTGAAGTTCAGCGAGAAAGGCTTCGTCACCATCTCCGCCGATGTCGTGGAAGAGAAGGACGGGCAGGTCACGCTACAGATCGCGGTGCGCGATACGGGCATCGGCATCACGCCGCAGCAGCAGGAATCGCTGTTCGACTTCTTCACGCAGGCGGACAGTTCCACCACCCGCAAGTTCGGTGGCACGGGCCTGGGTCTCGCGATCAGCAGGCAGATCGTCGAATTGATGGGCGGACGCATCCGGGTAGAGAGCCAGCCGGGGGAAGGCAGCACCTTCACCTTCACGGTCGTCCTGCTGTCGGATGATGGCGTTTCGGCGCTGACCCTGCGGCCATCGCCCCGGATTTCGGGCCTGCGCGTGCTGGTGGCGGACGACAACCCCGCGTCGCGCCAGATCCTTCAGGAAATCTTCGGCGCATGGGGCATGTCGACCGACCTGGTCGCATCCGGCGTCGAGGTGATCGGTGCTCTGGAGGAAGCGTCGGGCAGCGGCAGACCTTATGACCTGGTGCTGATCGACTGGAAGATGCCCGGCATGAACGGCATGGAGACGGTGCGGGCCATGCGCGCCAGCGCGGCGATTTCGGTCATGCCGACCGTGTTGATGGTCACGGCCTATGGCACGGACGAGTTCATGGCGGAGGTGGAGAAGGCGGATATCTCCGCATTCCTGACCAAGCCGGTCGAGCCGCGCGCCCTCATCTCCACGCTCTCCGACCTGTTTCCTGACGGCAATGCCGCACGGGTCCATCGCGCCGCAGAGCCTGCCGCCGGTCCGCCGATGGTCGCGCCGGCGCTGCGCGGGCTGCGCGTGCTGCTGGTCGAGGACAACCAGATCAACCGCGAGATCGCGCTGGAACTGCTGGCCGACGCTGGCCTTGAGGTGGACAGCGCGGAGAACGGCCTGATCGCCTGCAACCGCGTGGCGGAATCGGGCGGGACCTACGCCGCCGTGCTGATGGACGTGCAGATGCCGGAGATGGACGGGATCGAAGCGACGCGCTTCATTCGCAAGACCTGGTCGGCCGACCGCCTGCCGATCATCGCCATGACCGCCCACGCCTATGAGGAGGAGCGGCAGCGCTGTTTCTCGGCGGGCATGGATGATCATATCGCCAAGCCTGTCGATCCCGAAGTGCTGGTCCGCACGCTCGACAAATGGCTCAAGCCGGGCCGTGATGCGGGTGCCGCGCCCGTGCCGGTGCCCAGCGCGCAGATCATCGCGCTCGCGCCGGGCGACCTGCCGCTGCAACTGCCGCCGTTCGGCATCGATGCCGCTCTGGCGCGAATGAACGGGAAGCGGCCGCTGCTGCGCAAGCTGATCGTCAATTTCGGCGAAAGCTACGCCAATGTGGCGGAGGAACTGCGCGCGCAGATCGCCGCGGGGCAGCTTGCCGAGGCACGGCGTCACGCGCATACGCTCAAGGGCGTGTCCGGTTCGCTCGAACTTGCGGAGGTGCACAGCGTCGCCGCCGGTCTGGAACGCGCCATCGCGGCAGAGGAACTGGGCAGCATCCCGTCGCGCATCGACGCATTGGAACAGGCTGTCGCACCCGCGGTCGCGGCTGCGCGCAGCCTCACCCAATCCGCCGCCGCCGCGCCGCAACTGGCCGTCATCGCGTCGGACGATCCCGCCGCGGCGGCGGCGCGCGACAAGCTGCGCGATCTGGTGAAGCGCCGCAGCCTCAGCGCGCGATCGGGCTTCGACGCCTATGCCGCGGCCCTCGGCCTGTCGGACGAGGCGCAGCGAACGCATCCGGTCAAGGCCGCGCTCGAAAAGCTCGACTATGTCAGCGCGCTGGCGCTGATGGACGCCGAAGACGAAACCCAACCCGCATCAGATAGAAAGAGTGCGTCACAATGACGGAGAGAGCCGTCATCCTGATCGTGGACGACGAGATCTCGAATATCGAGATCATGAATGCCACGCTGGAGGAGAGCTATGAGATCTGCTTTGCCACGTCGGGCGAGCAGGCACTGGAAACCGCACGGTCGATCCTGCCGGATCTGATCCTGCTGGACGTGCTGATGCCGGGCCTGAACGGGTTTGACGTCTGCCGCGCGCTGAAGCAGGACAAGCTGCTGGCGGACGTGCCGGTCATCTTCACCACCGGCCTCGGCGATACGGAGGACGAGGTGCGCGGGCTGTCGCTCGGCGCCATCGACTATGTGACCAAGCCGATCCAGCCGGTGATCCTGCGCGCGCGGGTGAACAACCATATCGAACTCAAGCGCCTGCGCGACCAGCTTGCCGAAATGGCCGTCACTGACGCCCTGACGGGCCTGAGCAACCGTCGCCGCTTGGAGCAGGCGCTGATGACCGAGACGAACCGCCTCGCGCGGACCGGCGAATGGCTGTCGGTCATCATGCTCGACATCGATTTCTTCAAGCAGTTCAACGACACCTATGGCCATCCGGCGGGCGACCGCTGCATCGCCATGGTCGCGTC
>JBEVNC010000252.1:0-6048 GCA_040508315.1 Sphingobium sp. | reverse complement strand
TCATTCCAGTTCTTCAGGCGATCTCCGGCGGGGAGGTAGGTGCGGTCCTTGCGCTCGATCTCAAGGAAACCCGTGGTCTTTCCCATGTTCTTATCCGATCATTCAGCCGCGATGGTCGCGGTGGCGAGGCGCTCGGCCTCCTGCTGCTTGAGCGCGCGCGCATAGTCGCGCGGCATGACCTTGACGAATTTGGCGAGGCTGGCATCCCAATCGTCCAGCATCGCACGGGCACGCGCGCTGCCGCTGTGGAGATGGTGCCGCTCCAGCAGGACGCGAAGCCGCTCGGCATCGTGGCGAAGCATATCGCCCATGCCGCTGCTGGTGACGCCCAGGGCACGCTGCGCCGGACGGCCTGTGCCCTCCTCCTCGTCGCGCGCCGTGGAAATGGCCTCGACCTCGACCATGGCGAGGTTGCAGCGGTCGCGGAAACGACCGTCCTCGTCATAGACATAGGCGATGCCGCCCGACATGCCCGCCGCGAAGTTGCGCCCGGTCATGCCCAGCACGACGACGACGCCGCCGGTCATATATTCGCAGCCATGGTCGCCCGTGCCTTCGACAACCGCGACCGCGCCCGAATTGCGCACAGCGAACCGCTCACCCGCGACACCCTGGAAATAGGCCTCGCCCGCGATGGCGCCGTACAGCACCGTATTGCCGACGATGATGTTGGCCGCAGGATCGCGGTCGACATCGGTAGGCGGGCGAACGATCACGCGGCCGCCCGACAGGCCCTTGCCGACATAGTCGTTCGCATCGCCCGTCAGTTCCAGGGTCACGCCGTGCGCGAGGAACGCGCCGAAGCTCTGCCCCGCAACACCCGACAGACGCACGTAAATGCTGTTGTCGGGGAGACCTGCATGGCCATGGCGGCGCGCCACTTCGCCGGACAGCATTGCGCCGACCGTGCGGTTGATGTTGACCACCCGGCGCTCGATCTGAACCGGCTCGCCCCTGACCAAAGCGGGCGAGGCCGCGGCGATCAGTTCATTGTCGAGCGCATGCTCCAGCCCATGGTCCTGCGACCCGGTATGGTACAGGCTGTTGCCATAAGCAGGCGTGGCCTGATGCAGCAGCTTCGACAGGTCGACGCCATGCGCCTTCCAGTGGGTCAGCGCCTTGCGCATGTCGAGCTTGTCGACCCGGCCGACCATCTCGTTCAGGGTGCGGAAGCCCATCTCCGCCATGATCTGGCGAAGCTCCTCCGCGACGAAGAAGAAATAGTTGATGACATGCTCGGGCTGGCCGGTGAAGCGCGCGCGCAATACCGGGTCCTGCGTCGCCACCCCGACGGGGCAGGTGTTCAGATGGCATTTGCGCATCATGATGCAACCTGCTGCAATCAAAGGCGCAGTGGCGAAACCGAACTCGTCCGCACCCAACAAAGCCCCGATGGCGACGTCGCGGCCGGTACGAAGACCGCCATCGACCTGCACCGCGATGCGGCTGCGCAGACCATTGAGGAGCAGCGTCTGCTGCGTTTCCGCCAGACCGATCTCCCACGGCGAACCAGCATGGGTCAGCGAGGTCAGTGGCGATGCGCCGGTGCCGCCCTCATAGCCCGAAATGGTCACATGGTCGGCCCGCGCCTTCGACACGCCCGCCGCGACCGTGCCCACGCCGACCTCCGACACCAGCTTCACGGAGATGCGGGCGCGGGTGTTGACGTTCTTCAGGTCGTGGATGAGCTGCGCCAGATCCTCGATCGAATAGATGTCATGATGCGGCGGCGGCGAGATCAGGCCGACACCCGGCGTCGAATGCCGGGTCGCGCCGATGGTCTTGTCGACCTTGTCGCCGGGCAACTGTCCGCCCTCGCCGGGCTTTGCGCCCTGCGCCATCTTGATCTGGATATCGTCTGCATTCACCAGATATTCGGCGGTGACGCCAAAGCGGCCCGATGCGACCTGCTTGATCGCCGAACGCATGGAGTCGCCATTGTCCATCGGCGTGAACCGCTTGGGGTCCTCGCCGCCCTCACCCGTATTCGACTTGCCGCCGATCCGGTTCATGGCGACGGCCAGCGTCGTATGCGCTTCCCAGCTGATCGAGCCGTAGCTCATCGCGCCGGTCGCGAAACGCTTGACGATATCGACCGCAGGCTCGACCTCGCCGATGTCCAGCGGCTTGTCCGCCTTCTTCAACTGCATCATGCCGCGAATGGTCAGCAGGCGGGCATTCTGCTCGTTGATCGATCGGGCGAACGCCTCGTACCGATCCTTGCTGTTACCGCGCACGGCATGCTGAAGGTCGGCGACGCTTTCCGGCGTCCAGGCATGTTCCTCGCCGCGGATGCGGTACGCATAGGCGCCGCCGACGTCGAGCATGTTGCGATAGATCGGGTTGTCGCCATAGGCCGCCGCGTGACGGCGCACCGTCTCTGCAGCCACTTCGGTCAGGCCGATGCCCTCGATGGTGGTCGCGGTGCCGGTGAAATATTTCTCGATGAACGCCGACGACAAACCGATGGCATCGAAAATCTGCGCGCCGCAATAGCTTTGATAGGTCGAGATGCCCATCTTGGACATGACCTTCAAAATACCCTTGCCGACCGCCTTCACGAAATTCTTCTGCACCTCATAGGCGCTCAGCGGCAGGTTCTGCTTCACGCGGATCTGCTCCAGCGTGTCGAAGGCAAGCCAGGGATTGATCGCCTCCGCGCCGTAACCGGCGAGCGCGCAGAAATGATGCACCTCGCGCGCCTCGCCCGTCTCCACGACGAGGCCGGTCTGCATGCGCAGGCCCTGCCGGACGAGGTGGTGGTGCACGGCCGCCGTCGCCAGCAGCGCGGGCATCGCGATGCGGTGCGCGCTTTGCGAACGGTCGGACAGGATCAGGATATTCTTGTCCGCCAGCACTGCCTCGGTCGCGGCCCAGCACATCTCCTTGATCGCCTGTTGCAGCCCGGCGGCACCCGCCTCCGCATCCCAGGTGATATCGATGGTCGCGGTGCGGAACGCGCCGTCCAGCGATGCTTCTGCCGAGCGGATCTTCGCCAAGTCGGTGTTGGTCAGGATCGGCTGATCAACCTCCAGCCGCCGGTGCGTGCCCGCCTGACGGCCGAGCAGGTTGGGACGCGGGCCGATCATCGACACCAGCGACATGACCAGTTCCTCGCGGATCGGGTCGATGGGCGGGTTGGTGACCTGCGCGAAATTCTGCTTGAAATAGTCGTACAGCAGGCGCGAACGGCTGGACAGGACGGCAATCGGCGTATCGGTGCCCATCGACCCGATGGGGTCTTCGCCGTTCCGGGCCATAGGCTCCAGAAACTTGACCACATCCTCCTGTGTGTAGCCGAACGCCTGCTGCCGGTGGAGCAGCGTGTCGGGGTCGTTGGGCAGGTGATGCGTGTCCTGCGCCTCGATCACCGCCAGATCGTGCAGCTTGTACTGGGTCTTGGCGAGCCACGCCTCATAGGGCTTGGCGGAGGTCAGGCTGGCCTTGATCTCCTCATCCTCGATAATGCGTCCCTGCTCCATGTCGATGAGCAGCATCTTGCCGGGCTGGAGCCGCCATTTGCGGACGATATTCTCCTCCGGGATCGGGAGCACGCCCGATTCCGACGCCATTACGACGAAGCCGTCCTTGGTGACCAGGAAGCGCGCAGGACGCAGGCCGTTGCGATCCAGCGTCGCGCCGATCTGGCGTCCATCGGTAAACGCGACGGCAGCGGGGCCGTCCCATGGCTCCATCAGCGCGGCATGATATTCGTAGAATGCCTTGCGCGCCGGGTCCATCATCGGGTTGCCCGACCATGCTTCCGGGATCAGCATCATCATCGAGTGGACGAGGCTGTATCCGCCAGCGACCAGCAGTTCGAGCGCATTGTCGAGGCAGGCGGTGTCGGACTGACCATGCGGGATGATCGGCCAGATCTTGTCGAGGTCGGCGCCGAGCAGCTCGGATTCCAGCGTGCGGCGGCGCGCGTTCATCCAGTTGACGTTGCCGCGCACCGTGTTGATCTCGCCATTATGGGCGATGAAGCGATACGGATGCGCCAGCTTCCAGCTGGGGAAGGTGTTGGTCGAGAAACGCTGATGCACCAGCGCGAGCGCCGACGTGCATAGCGGGTTGCTGAGGTCGGTGTAGAAGCTCCCCACCTGTCCCGCCAGCAGCAACCCCTTGTAGACCACCGTGCGCGTCGAGAAGGATGGCATGTAGAAATCGTCGAGATCGGCCAGATTCTGCTTCCTGGCGATAGCCTCCAGCGGGTTCTGCACCTGCTTGCGGATGACGAGCAGCTTGCGCTCGAACGCATCCTGGTCGGCGCAATCCTCGCCGCGGCCGACGATGCACTGGCGGATGACCGGCATCTCATCGAGCACGGTCTGGCCCAGCCCGTCCGTGTTCACCGGAACGTCGCGCCAGCCGATCAGATGCTGGCCTTCCTTGGCGATCAGCTTCTCGAAATGCGCCACCGCAAAATCGAGGGACGCGGGACTGCGCGGCAGGAAGCACATGGCGACGCCATAATCGCCGACCGGCGGCAGGTCGACAGCGACGCCCGCCGCCCAGTCGCGCAGCAGCGCATCGGGAATCTGGATGAGGATACCAGCGCCATCGCCCAGCAGGGGATCGGCGCCCACCGCACCGCGATGGTCGATATTGACGAGAATCTGCAGGCCGCGCTGGACCACGTCATTCGATTTTTCACCAGCAATATTGGCGATGAAGCCCACACCGCAGGCGTCATGTTCATTGCGCGGGTCGTACAGACCCTGTTCTGGCGGATAACTCATCCGGCGTCTCATCCTCATGCCCGATCCGCTTCCGGTCGGTTTATTTCAAGCGTGCGCGCTATACAGCTTCGGTTCAGCGAGGGAAGAGTCTATCCTGTCCGCTTGCCCCGCCGTGCCCAATGCCGCACCGGCGACCGCACTCCAATAGAGCGCGCAGGTCAGTTGTGCAAATTTCGGGATTGGCGCAACATTCTTACTCACTGCGGCGCCGAAAAACTCCACGTTACTTGGGTCATTCCCGTGCAGGCGGGCATTAAGAGCGACCGGAAACTGTGCTCAAGACCCTGGATTCCCGGCTCCGCGGAAATGATGTGAGATTATCAGTCCGCATGCTCCGCGATCACATCCAGGAATGCCTGCCCAAAGGCTTCCCGCTTGCGCGAGCCGACGCCGGTGATGCGCGAGAGGTCCGAATCGCTGCGCGGACGCTGCTTTGCCATGTCACGCAAAGTGCTGTCGTGAAAGATGACATAAGGCGGCACGCCCGCCTCCCGCGCCAGATCGCGGCGACAGGCGCGAAGCGCCTCGAACAGCGGATCGTCGACCGGGTTCTCGCTGCTACCGTCGCGCTTGGCGCGGCGCTGCCGGGCTGGCGGCATCACGAGCGAGACCGGCTCCTCCCCGCGCAGGAAGGGCCGTGCCGACGGACCAAGGATGAGGCCGCCATGCTCGTTGGTTTCCAGAGCGTCACGCACCATCAGCGCGCGGGCGACCGGCTTGATGAGCGCTGCCTCGTCCGCCGTGACGATGCCGAACACCGACAGTTTCTCATGGCCCCGCTGCACGATCTTGTCGTTCGACTTGCCGGTCAGCACCGCCTCGATATGGCCAAGGCCGAAGCTCTGCCCGGTGCGGTAGACAGCCGAGAGCAGCTTTTGCGCGGTGACGCTCGCATCGACGCTGGCGGGGGGAGACAGGCAATTATCGCAATTGCCGCAGGTCGCGGGTGGATTTTCCCCAAAATGGCGCAGCAGCACGGCGCGCCGGCAACTGCCCGTCTCGACCAGATGGCCCAACGCGCCCATGCGCGCCCGCTCGCCGGGCTGACGGGCGGCCTCGACCTCCGCAATGCGCGACCAGCCGCGCGCGAAATCCTCGGCGCCCCACAACAGCGTCGCGGTGGCAGGTTCGCCATCGCGACCTGCGCGCCCGCTCTCCTGATAATAGCCCTCGATCGATTTGGGCAGGCCCGCATGGACGACGAATCGCACGTCCGGCTTGTCGATGCCCATGCCGAAGGCGACGGTGGCGACCATCACCATCTCCTCGCTGGCGATGAAGGCGGACTGGTTGGCGGCGCGCACCT
>JBEVNC010000240.1:0-15679 GCA_040508315.1 Sphingobium sp. | reverse complement strand
AATGCAGGGTTTGAAGGAGTGTCTGGGCGATGGCTGACCCGATCCTTTCCCCGGATCATGCCGATCTGGCGGCGGAACTGGCGCTCGGCCTTCTCGAAGGGCCGGATCGCGCGGCGGCGCTGCGGCTGTGCCTATCATCCCCATCCTTTGCGGCAGAGGTCGAGGCATGGGGGCACCGCCTCTCGCCGCTTCTGGATGCGACGCCGCACGAAGCGCCTTCGAGCCGGGTGTGGAATGCGATAGAGGCCCGGATCGCGGATCGCCCCGCCATGGCGCCGCGGCGGAGCCTGCGCCTGTGGCGCGGCGGCGCCATTGCTGCGGCGGCCATCGCCGCGAGCCTGGCGCTCATTATCATCGTCCCGCGCCCCGCCTCGCAAGGTCCGGAGAATATTGGCGTGTCGCAACTGGTCGATGCGCAGGGCGCGGCTACCATGGCGATCAGCTACGATCCAAAGGCGGGCATGCTACGCCTTGGCCCAAGCCAGCTGCAAAGCGGCGCGAAGAGTCCTGAACTGTGGATCATACCGGAGGACGGCGTTCCCCGCTCGCTCGGCCTGATCGGTGCCGATGGGGGCACGCTCGCGGTCGAAACGCGGGTGCGCCAGTTCGTGCGCCACGGCGTGACCCTGGCGGTCACGCTGGAGGACCCGGCGACCGCCCCGCACAGGGCGCCTACGTCCGCTCCCATCCTGACGGGAAAAATCTCGATAATCTGATCCGCCTCTGCATCCGGTACGCCATGGCCTCCGTATCTTCTGCCGCACCCCGATTTGTGGGGTGGCAGAAGAGGATGCTCATCATGAAAGCACAATCCCGCAAGGTCGCCTTCGCCCTCGTCGGCGCGCTCCTGCTGACCGGAACCGCATCGGTTCAGGCCAAGAACCCGATGGTCGGCGGCGCTGCCATGTATCCGACCAAGACCATCGTTGAAAATGCGGTGAACTCCAAGGATCACACGACCCTCGTGGCGGCGGTAAAGGCCGCCGGGCTGGTCGAGACCCTCTCCGGTCCCGGCCCCTTCACCGTCTTCGCACCCACCAACGCGGCCTTTGCCAAACTGCCCGCCGGCACGGTCGAAACGCTGGTGAAGCCTGAAAACAAGGCGACCCTGACCAAGATCCTGACCTATCATGTCGTGCCGGGCCGTATGACGGCGATGGATATCGAAGCCAATGCCAAGAAGCATGGCGGCAAGGCCATGCTCACCACTGTCCAGGGCGAGCAACTGACCGCGTCGAAGGACAAGATGGGCGGCTGGTGGCTGACGGATGCCAAGGGTGGCAAGGCGAAGATCACCATTGCCAATGTGATGCAGTCCAACGGCGTCATTCACGTCGTCGACACTGTCCTGATGCCCTGAACGGGTCTTGCGGGGGTGCCGACTGGCACCTCCGCCACTCCCAGGGTACGCCTAATCAGTCCGCGACCCTGGCAACCAGCAACTTGTCGATCTTGCGCCCGTCCAGATCGACGATCTCGAACCGCCAGCCCTGTTCCTCGAAATATTCGCCCACTTCCGGCAGATGCTTGAACGCCCATAGCGAGAAGCCGGCGACAGTCGCATAGTCGCGGTCGTCGGGAAGGGTTATGTCGAGGCGGTCCGCGAGATTGTCCACGGGCATCTGGCCGGAGACCAGCAGCGATCCGTCCTCGCGTTCCACCACCATAGGCTCGTCATAGAGATCGAAGTCGGAGGCGAACTCGCCCGCTATGGCGGACAGAAGGTCGGCGGGGGTCACGATGCCTTCGAAATGGCCATATTCGTCGTGGACCATGACCATCGGCAGGTCCGCCTTGCGCAGGGTTTCCAGGACGTCCATCGCGTCCACCTGGTCCGGCACGATGGCGACGGGGCGGCTGAGCGCGCGCAGGTCGAGCGTCTGGCCGCGCAGTAGCGTCGTCATCACGTCGCGCGCCTGCACGATGCCGATGATCGCCTCCACGCTGCCCTCCGCCACGGGCAGGCGGGTGTGGGGCGTCTTGATAAGGGCGTCGCGGATCGCGTCCGGATGGGCGTCCACGTCGATCCAGTCGACATCCGTGCGCGGCGTCATCACCGCGCGCACCGGGCGGTCGGCGAGGCGCACGACGCCGGAGATGATCGCGCGCTCGCTCTCCTCTATGACGCCGGACCGGGTGGCTTCCGCGACGATGAGGTGCAGTTCCTCGGCCGTCACATGCTCGCGCGATTCGCGCTTGAGGCCCATGAGGCGGAAGATTGCGCTGCTGGACGCGTCGAGCAGCCAGACGAGCGGCGACGTCACGCGGGCCAGCAGGATCATCGGCGGCGCGGCGAGGGCGGCGACCGGCTCCGGATTGCGCAGCGCGATCTGCTTGGGCACCAGTTCGCCGATGATAAGCGAGATATAGGTGGTCGCCAGGATCGCGATGGTGAAGCCGATGGACAGCGACGTTTCCGCGTCGAAGCCGAGCAGCGCGACGTAGGCGCCGATCGGTCCGCCCAGTTTCTCGCCAGAGAAGGCGCCCGCCAACACGCCGATGCCGGTGATGCCGATCTGCACCGAGGACAGGAAGCGACCGGGGTCTTCCTGAAGGGTCAGGACGGCCTTCGCTCCCTTTTTGCCCGCATTGACCATCGCCTGCAGGCGCGGCTTGCGTGCCGACACGATGGCGAGTTCCGACATGGCGAACAGGCCGTTGATCAGCACGAGCGCGATGATGATCGCGACATCGGCAATGGGAAAGGCGGGCAGGGATGCTGGGGGTGACATGATGGCCGCTATTCTATTGCCGTGAATTTGCCTCCCCCACAAGCCCGATGGACGGGCCATGTCAGCCCTCGTTCAGTTCGATTGCGGAACAAGGCGCCTGCAGGGGCATTTCCCAGAGTGAAGCCGACGCCATACGGAACGCCCCGTCGCAGAACAGGGTTCGCAGAGAAGGAGAATCATAATGGCACTTCGCACATTTTCAGCCGTCGCGCTGATGGCCGGGCTTCTGGCCACCACGACGGCATGCACCACGGATCCGGTGACGGGCGAGCAGCGCGTGTCGCGCGCGGCCATTGGCGGCGGTCTGGGCCTTGCGGGCGGTTATCTGCTGGGCGATCTGCTCGGCGGGCGCAACGACCGGACGGAAAAGATTGCGGGCGCGGGGATCGGCGCGCTCGCGGGCGCGGGCATCGGCGCCTATATGGACGCGCAGGAGCGCAAGCTGCGCCAGCAGACGGCGGGCACGGGTGTCGAGGTGGTCCGCGACGGCGACAATCTGATGATGCGCATGCCGTCGGGCATCACATTCGCCTATAATGAGGCGACCGTGCAGCCGCAGTTCCAGCCGACGCTGAATCAGGTCGCGTCGGTGCTGGCCGAATATCCCAAGACCTATATCGACGTGCTCGGCCATACCGATTCGGATGGCACGGAGACCTATAACCAGGCGCTGTCGGAACGGCGCGCGTCGGCGGTCGCGAACTATCTGGGCGCCCATGGCGTGCAGAGCGCACGCATCGCGGCGAAGGGCTACGGCGAAATGCAGCCCATCGCCAGCAACGAGACGCCCGAGGGCAAAGCGGCGAATCGGCGCGTGGAGATCAAGCTGGTGCCAGTGACCGAGGCAGATCTGGCTGAATCGCGGCGGTGATGACCATATTCTAACCCCCCCTAATCCCTGTCGTCACCCTGAAACAAGTTCAGGGTGACGAAGGTGGTGGAGGGGGCCTGATGTCTCACCAACTCCCGAAACCGGGCGTTTCGCTGTCCCCGCCCGCCGTCAGCCGCTCCGCGCGGCGATAGCCTGAGCGGCGGCGTTTGCGCAGGTGGAGCGTTGGCCAGCGCCCCCGCACCGTTCGCCCGGCGAGGCGAAGTCCGGCACGGCGACAGGCGGCCAGCACCGCGTCCGCCTGCTCGTCTAACAGTCCGGCGAGGATCAGCGATCCGCCTTCCTCCAGATGTGCGGCGAAGGCAGGGGCAAGGGCGATCAGCGGCCCGGCAAGGATATTGGCGATGATGAGGTCATAGGGCGCCCGCGCGTTGATCGCAGGATGGTCCGTCCCCGCTGCGGCGGCCAGCGCGATCTCGCCTGGCCGGTTGCCTTCGCTCAGGCCGTTGAGCGCGATGTTGTCGCGCGTCACCACGACTGCCTCCGGGTCGATGTCCGACGCGATAGCGTGAGCGCGCGGCCACAGCGCCAGCGCCGCGAAGGCGAGCAGGCCGGTCCCCGTGCCGATATCGGCGATATTGCCGAAGCGGTGGCCCGCGGCGCGCAGGCTGTCCAGCATCAGCAGGCAGCCATGGGTCGTTTCATGCTGGCCGGTGCCGAAGGCGCGGCTGGCCGGGATCAGGAAATCGATCTGTCCGTCGGCGCGCGGATCGGCCGCGCTGTTGCGGACATGGAAACGGCCCGCGCTGATCGGCGGCATGCCGTCCTGGCTCATCGCGACCCAATCCTGCGTCTCGACCTTTTCCGCCTTGGGGGCGGGCGCGCCGGGGATGAGGGCGCGTATGCGGGCCAGCATGGCGCGCGGCGGCTTGCCGTCGAAATAGGCCTGGAGCAGCCAGCTTTCGGGGTCGTCCTCCGTCTCCTCGACAAAGGTCAAGACGGGGGCGACGCCCTCATCCTCGCCAAAGGGGTCGGCGTCGGTCAGCCTTTCCGCATCGGCGCGCGTGCAGGGAAGGGTGACAATCCAGGCGCTGTCATCTTGTTCGCTCATGGAAGCGCGCTTAGCCCAAGCATGGCAGGGGGCCAAGGCCGGTGGGGGCCCATGACCCCATTAGTCGGTCATTCCCGCCCTTCGACTGCCTGCTTGCAGCAGGCGCTCAGGATGAACTTCCGCCAAATGGCTGAAGGCGGGAATCCAGAGCCACGCAACACTGCGCGTGCGACCCTGGATTCCCGCCTTCGCGGGAATGACTATAAAGAGGAAGTGTCACGCCACAAAGAGGGAAGCGTCAAGCCACGTTGCGGCTGAACTGGTCCGATGCCTCGCGCAACGCGTCGAGCGTGCCGGCCACGTCCGCGAAACCGCTTTCCAGCGTGTCGATCTCCGAGGCGACGATTTCCGTGTCCTGACGGATGGCCGAGATATTGCAGGACATGGAGTCGGCGGCCAGCGCGGTTTCGTCCACGGCGGCGGTGATCATCGTGACGGTCTGCGCCTGCGCGTCCATCGCGCTCCTGATGCGCAGGCCCATCATCTGCACTTCCTCCACGGTTTCGCGGATGCGGTCGTTGGTCTCGACCGACTGGCGGGTGGAGGACTGGATGGCGGCGATCTTGCTGGCGATGTCGTCGATGGCGCGGCCGGTCTGTTTGGCGAGGCTCTTGACCTCCTGCGCCACGACCGCAAAGCCGCGCCCGGCATCGCCCGCGCGGGCCGCTTCGATAGTGGCATTGAGCGCGAGGAGGTTGGTCTGGCCCGCAATGTCGCGGATGAGGCCGAGGATCGACTCGATGGATTTGGCGTGGTCCGATAAGGTGGCGGACATGGCGACCGCCTCTATGGCCTGCGCAGACGCGCGGGCGGCGACGTCGGCCGATCCCTCGACTTCGCTGCGGGCCTCCTCGATGGCGCGGATGAGGCCAGCGGAGGTCTGCGCTGCCTCGCGCATGGCGATGGCGGACTGTTCGGCGGCGGCGGCGACTTCCGATGCCTTGTCCAGCATGCCGCGCGTCGCGGCGGACGCGCCCTTGGCCTGTCCGCGCAGGCGAAGGCCCAGGCTGGACGCGGCGTCCAGCTGATGGAAAATGCTGCGTTCGAACTGGTCGCCCAGTTCGCGGCGGCGCGCCTCCGCTTCCCGCATTTCGATGGCGTTGGTGGCGGAGTAGACCATCTCGGTCTCGATCAGGCTGATCACCCAGTTGACCCGCATGAATTCGCGCAGGCGCGGATCGTCGGCGTCGACGCCCTTGCGTTCCATGCACAACAGGCTGAGCGCCACGGACTGGGCGTTGAGGCAGGCGGTGAAGACCCTGACGGGCACCTGCTTGCGATAGGCCTCCTCGACCGTTTCATACGCGAACAGACGCCATTCTTCGCTGTCGAAGGCGGATAATTTGGTCAGGAGATAATGGCGCGCGCGCAGGCGCATGTCCGCAATCCGCTCGGCCGGGAGCGTGCCGGTCAGCCCCATCGCCGGAATGAAGGTGTCGATGAAGGCATCCGCTACGATCTGAACATCGTCTCCGATGAAGGCGAGCAGCCGGCGTGCATCCTGCGCGAGCGTCCCTGCCGGATCGAGCATTCTTATCCGCTCACTCATCGGCATGTCATGGATCATGTTCAACCTTCGTCCTCGCATTTGTGCGGCGCGGCAATTTTCGTGGGGTGCAGGATGGGAATAGCCGGATCTGGTTAACGTCGGGTTTGCGATGAAGCGAAATTCCGCCCCATATCGGCGCGCCCGCAACCCATCGTTGAAGCGTTTGCATGGGGAGAAGTTTGCGCTAATGGGGGCGGACTTCTGGAAAAATATTGGGGGAAGTGCAGATCATGGCCAAAGCTGGGCAGCGCCCGTTATCGCCGCATCTCACCATCTGGCGATGGGGACCGCATATGCTGGTGTCCATTTTGCATCGCGTGTGCGGCGACGGCATGGCCATCGTCGGTGGCATCGGCCTCATCTGGTGGCTGTTCGCAGCCGCGAGCGGACCGGACGCCTATGCCCTGTTCATGTCGGTCGCGACGAGTTGGGTCGGTTATGTCGTGCTGATCGGCCTGACATGGGCCTTTTTCGAGCATCTGTTCTCGGGCCTGCGCCATCTCGTGCTCGACACGGGCGCCGGATACGAGCTGAACGTCAACCGCAAATGGGCGTCCTTCATCCCGGTCGCATCCGTCCTGGTGACGGTCGCGATCTGGGGCTTTGTCTTCGCGAGGGGTTTCTGATGCGCGGCGGTACTCGTGTCGGCCGTGTTCGCGGCCTCGGTTCCGCCAGGAGCGGAACGCATCATTTCATCGTGTCGCGCATCACCGCGATCAGCAACATCGTGCTGGTCCTGTGGCTGATCGCGAGCCTGCTGTACCTTCCCGGTCTCGATTACGGGGCGGTGACGGGTTGGCTGGCGCAGCCGCTGGTCGCGGTGCCGATGATCCTGATGCTCGTCAGCGTCTTTTCTCACCTCAAGATGGGCCTGCAGGTCCTGATCGAGGATTATCTGCATGAGGAAGGCAGCAAGCTGTTCGCGCTCCTCCTCCTCAACTTCTACGCGATCGGCGGGGCCGCGCTCGGCATCTTCTCCATCGCGAAGATCGCTTTCACGGGGGCCGCAGGCTGATGAGCGACGCTTACAAGATCATCGACCATAGCTATGACACGGTCGTCGTCGGTGCGGGCGGCTCGGGCCTTCGCGCCACCATGGGCAGCGCCGAGGCGGGCCTGCGCACGGCGTGCATCACCAAGCTGTTCCCGACGCGCAGCCACACCGTGGCAGCGCAGGGCGGCATCGCCGCTTCGCTGACCAACAACACGCCGGACCACTGGACCTGGCACATGTACGACACCGTCAAGGGGTCGGACTGGCTGGGCGACCAGGACGCCATCGAATATATGGTGCGTGAGGCTCCGGCGGCCGTGTACGAACTGGAGCATGCGGGCGTGCCGTTCAGCCGCAATGCGGATGGCACCATCTACCAGCGGCCGTTCGGCGGCCACATGCAGAATATGGGCGCTGGCCCGCCGGTGCAGCGCACCTGCGCCGCTGCCGACCGTACCGGCCATGCCATGCTGCACGCGCTGTACCAGCAGAGCCTGAAGTACGACACGGACTTCTATATCGAATATTTCGCGCTCGACCTCATCATGGAGGATGGCCCCAACGGCAAGGAATGTCGCGGCGTCATCGCCTTGTGCATGGAGGATGGCTCTATCCATCGTTTCCGTGCGCAGGCCGTGGTGCTGGCGACGGGCGGCTATGGCCGGTCCTATTTCTCCGCGACCTCCGCGCATTCGTGCACGGGCGACGGCGGCGGCATGGTACTGCGCGCTGGCCTGCCGTTGCAGGATCTCGAGTTCGTCCAGTTCCACCCGACCGGCATCTACGGCGCGGGCGTCCTCATCACCGAGGGTGCGCGCGGCGAAGGCGGCTATCTCACCAACTCCGAGGGTGAGCGCTTCATGGAGCGCTATGCCCCGTCGGCCAAGGATCTGGCGTCGCGCGACGTCGTGTCGCGGTCGATGGCGATGGAGATGCGCGAAGGGCGGGGCGTGGGTCCCAACAAGGACCATATCTTCCTGCACCTCGACCATATCGATCCCAAGGTGCTGGCCGAGCGTCTGCCGGGCATTACCGAGAGCGGCAAGATCTTCGCCGGCGTCGACCTGACGCGCCAGCCGCTGCCGGTCACGCCGACCGTCCACTATAATATGGGCGGCATCCCCTGTAACTATCATGGCCAGGTTGTGACGAAGATCGGCGACGATCCCGAAGTCATCATCCCCGGCCTTTTCGCGGTGGGCGAAGCGGCCTGCGTGTCGGTGCATGGCGCGAACCGCCTCGGCTCCAACTCGCTGATCGACCTCGTGGTGTTCGGCCGCGCAACCGGCCTGTTCCTCAAGGATAATATCAAGTCGGGCGCCAAGCAGAAGGATCTGCTTGCGGACTCGGCCGATCTCGCTCTGGCGCGCGTCGACAAATATCGTCACGCCAAGGGCGAGCAGCCGACCGCGAAGATCCGTCTCGAAATGCAGCACACCATGCAGAAGCATGCCGCCGTGTTCCGCGACAGCGCGCTGCTGGCCGATGGCGTCGCGAAGATGCAGGAGGTCAACAAGCAGCTCGAGCATGTCGGCGTGACCGACCGTTCGATGATCTGGAACACCGATCTGGTCGAGACGCTGGAACTGGACAATCTGATGTCGCAGGCCATCTGCACGATCACCGGCGCGGAAAACCGCAAGGAATCGCGCGGCGCCCATGCGCATGAGGATTTCCCGAACCGCGACGACGAGAACTGGATGAAGCACACCATCACCTGGTTCGAGGGATGGGGCGGTTCCGGCGGCAAGGTGACGATCGATTATCGTCCCGTGCACGATTATACGATGACCGACGAGGCCGAGTATATCAAGCCGAAGGCGCGCGTGTACTGATCGCTGCGGGTTTTGGAACGCGAAAGGGGGGGGGCGTGGGGTCCGCCCTTTTTGTTGGCGGGTGAATTATTGTTATGTGGCTCCCCTTTTTGGGGGCCGTTGCATGTTTCAACAGTCATTCCCGCGAAGGCGGGAATCCAGAGCCACGCAACTCTACGCTAGCGACTCTGGATTCCGGCCTTCGCGGGAATGACGATTGAGAGGGACTATTTGGCGATGGTCCCCTTCAAGGGCGGCGGGCGTTAGCTTCTCGAACGGATCGCGGAGGACGGACCCCTCTCCCAACCCTCTCCCCTTAAGGGGAGAGGGCTAATACGCGTCACGCCCCTACAGGCTCCAGATAGTCGATCCCCTTGATCCCGCTGAAATAGGTCGACTCCACGAAATCGCCCCCAGCCGCAAAGCGGATCGTATCGGCCGGCCCAGAGCGGAACGTGATGAAGCTTACCCCGTCCGGCCCCGGAGAGAAGCCGTAGAGCGTGTTCGCGGCGACGGCGATGGCGGTGCCGCGATCGTAGAGCTTCGCGCCCAGCCGCACCTGTCCCTCGGTCACGAAGATGATCTCGTCCTCCGGATGGGCGTGGATGCCGCGCTGCGCTTCTTGCGGGCTGGGGGCGTCGGCGCGGCCGCCGAGGCTGTTCTCGTTCAGCCATAATGCGCTGGTCCCGCACGACCCGTCCGAATGAAGTGCGCCGGAGGTTCCCGATGCGTTGGGCGGGATGCGCGGCACGCGCTCGCGCGGGAGCAGGCGGACATGGCCGCCCGCCAGCGTGGTCGTGCGCGGTCGATTGCCCCAGAAGATGACGATGGCGGCATCGGCGTCCCCGGCCGCGACGTCGAGTGCCGCGCCATGCTCCACGATGAAGCTCGATCCCTTGTCCAGCAGGCGTCCGCCTGCCTCGACAGTGCCTTCCCAGACATAGGCCAGCCGGTCCACGTCGCCGGCGTCCAGACGCAGCGCCGATCCCTCGCGCACGCGCAGGACGTGGAGGTGGATGGGGTCGCGTTCGCCGTTGAAATAGGCATGGGCTTCGACCGGCCCGTCTATCCCGGCAGGCGGCGGTGTCGCGACCGCGCGATCAAGCGTGCCGATGGAAACCCGTGGCATGACCTTCACTCTCCATGATGCCGCCGTTCGGCGTACTGTCGGGCGAAGTGTGAGCGTGGTACTGCACCGGGTCAACGCCCGTTCGTCCAGTGCGATATGCCGCGTCTCCACGCTTTATGCTGCGGTGCAGCGTCTTGCGCTTGATTTACCCCCGTTGCGTGCGGCACTTGAGGGCGCAGACAGGCCGACCATCCGAGTCTGCCGCGTTCGAGAGCCAAGCAGGGGACTTTTGTGACCGACATCGTGCAGACGACGCCCTTTTCCGACCAGAAGCCCGGCACGTCGGGCCTTCGTAAGAAGGTGAAGGTCTTCCAGCAGCCTCATTATATCGAGAATTTTGTGCAGTCGGTTTTCGACTGCCTGTCGGGCTATGAGGGCAAGACGCTCGTAGTGGGCGGCGACGGCCGTTATTATAATCGCGAAGCGGTGCAGGTCGTCGTGAAGATGGCGGCGGCCAACGGTTTCGGCCGGGTGCTGGTGGGACAGGGCGGCATTCTCTCGACCCCGGCCGCGTCGCATGTGATCCGCAAATATGGCGCGTTCGGCGGCTTCATCCTCTCCGCCAGCCACAATCCCGGCGGGCCGGACGAGGATTTCGGGATCAAATACAACATCTCCAACGGTGGCCCCGCGCCGGAGGGCATCACCGATGCGGTGTTCGCGCGTACGCTGGAGATCGACAGCTACAAGATCGCGAAGGCGGACGATTTCGACCTCGACGTCATCGGCGGCACGCAGGTCGCCGGCATCACGGTCGAGGTGATCGATTCGGTCGCCGATTATGCGCAGCTGATGGAGAGCCTGTTCGACTTCCCGGCGATCAAGGCGATGTTTGCGGGCGGTTTCCGCCTGTCCTTCGATTCGATGAGCGCGGTGACAGGCCCTTACGGTCACAAGATTTTCGAGGACATCCTCGGCGCGCCTGCCGGGACGGTCGTCAATGGTGTCCCTCTCCCTGATTTCGGGCATCATCACCCTGACCCCAATCTGGTTCACGCCAAGGAACTGTACGACCGGATGATGGGACCGGACGCGCCGGAACTGGGCGCGGCGTCGGACGGGGATGGCGACCGCAACCTCATCATCGGCCGGGGCATTTATGTGACCCCGTCCGATTCGCTGGCGGTGCTGGCGGCGAACGTGCATCTCGCGCCCGGTTATAAGGATGGCCTTGCGGGCATTGCACGCTCCATGCCGACCAGCGGCGCGGCGGATGAGGTGGCCAAGGCGCTTGGCCTGCCACTGTACGAGACGCCCACCGGGTGGAAGTTCTTCGGCAATCTGCTCGACGCGGGCCTCGTGACGATCTGCGGGGAGGAGAGCGCGGGCACCGGGTCCAACCATGTGCGCGAAAAGGACGGCATCTGGGCGGTGCTGCTGTGGCTCAACATCCTCGCCGTACGCGGCATCGGCGTGGCGGAGATCATGGCCGACCATTGGGGCAGATATGGCCGCAACTATTATGCCCGGCACGATTATGAAGCCATCGCGACGGACAAGGCCGATGCGCTGATGGCGGCGCTGCGTGGGGCGCTGGAGAGCCTGCCGGGCCGCGAGACGGCGGGCGGCGTCATCGCGGTCGCCGACGATTTCTCCTATCTCGACCCGACCGACCAGTCGGTGAGCAGCAAGCAGGGTGTGCGGATCAAGTTTGCCGACGGATCGCGCCTGGTGTTTCGTCTGTCGGGTACGGGCACGCAGGGCGCGACCCTGCGCCTCTATATCGAACGCTATGAGCAGGCGTCGGGCAATCTGACCCTGGAGACGGGTGACGCGCTCGCGCCGTTGATCGCGGCAGCGCAGGAACTGGCCGACATCACCGGCTATACCGGAATGGATGCGCCCAGCGTCATTACCTGACGCCGATCTGCAGCGATATTAAAGATGAAGTCGAACGGGGAAGGGTTGTCAGCATGTGCTGGCTTCATCCCTTCCCCGTAGTAGCGCCGGTGGTGCCGGTTATTCCCGGCGGCCCCTCTCCTACGATTTTGGTTTATGTCCTACCGGCGGCGTCTTTCCTGTACCGCCAATTAATCCCAAAAAAAAGGGCCCACCGAAAAATCGATAGGCCCGCGTAAGTTATAGGAGAGGATGCCTGAAAGGCATGCCCGTAAATAAGATGCTCTCATTTTTTCAGCAAGTGCGAAACAGGCCGCGATGGTTGCAAAAAACGCAATCGTTAAGATCGGATGCAAGTCGGATTTGGTCTGCCGTCCACCTGACAAGTTCAGTCAAAAATGCAAGCGCCTTGTGTCCCGGCGGCCGCATGCCACGTGTCCCTACGCTTTGGCGATGACGGCAAAGCGCGCCGGAGCCGTGGAAAACCGCGCTTTACGCTTCGGCGGCCGACTCAGATTTCGCCCTTGAAGGTGTCGCAGGCATTGGGGTCGCCGCTGTCCAGCCCACGCTTGAGCCAGCGTGTGCGCTGCGCCGCCGTGCCATGGGTGAAGCTGTCGGGCATGGGCTTGCGCCCCGCTTCGCGCTGCAGCGTATCGTCGCCGATTGCCTGCGCCGCACGCATGCCTTCCTCGACATCGCCCGCTTCCATGAGGCCCGTTTCCTTGCCCCAGACACCTGCATAACAGTCCGCTTGAAGCTCGACTCGCACCTGAAGCGCGTTCGCCTCGGCCGAATCGGCGCCGCGTTGTTCGCGATTCACCGTGCCGAGCAATCCCAGCTCGCCCTGGATATGATGGCCGACCTCGTGCGCGATGACATAGGCCTGCGCGAAATCGCCGGGCGCGCCGAATTTCTGTTTCAGCTCGTCGAAGAAACTAGTGTCGAGATAGATGCGCTTGTCCGTCGGGCAGTAAAAAGGTCCCATCGCCGACTGCGCCGCACCGCAGCCCGAAGCGCCGCTGATATTGTAGAAATGGAGGATGGGCGGATCATAGGTCTTGCCCGCCTGCTGGAACAGCCGCGACCATGTCCGCTCGGTCGATCCCAGCACGCGCAGGGTCCAGCGTTGCTCGGCGGGCAGTTCCTCCACCTTGGGCTGCGACACGGAGGAGGGGGCACCGCCGCCACCGCCACCGCCCAGCATCGACGTGATGCCGCCCAGCCCACCGGTCACGGCAAGGATGAGCAATACGATCGCGATCCCGCCGCAGCCGAATCGCGATCCGATCAGCGGGAGAAGCATGCCCAGCAGATTGCCGCCGCCGCCGAGGCCGCCGCCGCCACCGCCCCGGCCGACCTCGTAATTGCTGCTTTCCTGTTCGTCGTCGAGGCGCATCATGGTCTCCGCTTTGGGGCGCTATCCGTCGATGGTCTGAGACCCTGAAACGGCAATTGGTTCCACAAGCGTAGCGATGACGGTGGAACAATGTGTTGCCCTCCGCTATTGCGGTGCGGCATGGATATGCGCCTTCCATCCGGCCTGCGTGGCCGACCGAGCGACCTGCCGCTGCCCGACAATGTCGCGCTGGTGCTTCAAGGTGGCGGCGCGCTGGGGTCGTTCCAGGCGGGCGTGGTCGAAAGCCTGTTCGAGCATGGCATCGCGCCGGACTGGGTTGCGGGCATTTCCATCGGTGCGGTGAATGCCGCGATCATCGCGGGCAACGAACCGGACCGGGTGGTGTCGCAACTTCGCGCCTTCTGGGAAATGGTCAGCGGCGGCATGCCCAATTTCGTGCTGCCGGAGAATGGCGCTATTCGGGAGGTCGCGCATCTCGGCGCGGCGACGGCAGTCGCGATGTTCGGCGTGCCCGGCTTCTTCCGTCCCAACTGGCTTCCGGCGCCCTTCGCCCCGACCGGATCGCCCGAGGCGACGAGCATTTACGATACGACGCCGCTGCGCCAGACGCTCGACCGGTTGGTCGATTGGGATAGGGTCAATCATGGGCCGGTGCGGCTGTCGGTCGGCGCGGTCGATATCGAAAGCGGCAATCTCGACTATTTCTGCACGCATGATTCGCGCTGGACGGGGCGGATCGACGCGCGCCACATCATGGCGTCGGGCGCCCTGCCACCCGGCCTGCCGCCGGTGGAGATAGACGGGCGGCATTATTGGGACGGCGGCCTCGTCAGCAACACCCCGCTTGCCCATGTGCTCGACAATCAGGCGGGCGACCTGCTGGTGTTCCAGTGCGACCTGTTCCCGGCGGAGGGGCCGCGCCCGCAGACCCTGACCGACGTCCTCTCGCGCCAGAAGGATATTCAATATTCCAGCCGCACCCGGCAGGTGACGGACCAGTATCTGCGCCTGCGCCGCGAGCATGGCGCGATTGCCCGCCTGCTGGCCAAGCTGCCCGAAGAAATGGCCGCGTCGGCGGAGGCGGACGAGTTGCGGGCGATGATGGACACAGGGGCGGTGAACATCGTCCACCTGATCTATCGCGGGCGTGAATGGGAAAGCGGTGCGCGCGACTTTGAGTTTTCGCGTCCGACCATGCTCGACCATTGGGAACAGGGCCGGTCGGCCGTGGCCAATGTCATCGAGACCGGCGACCGGCTGATCGCGCGCAACATATTGGACGGCAAGAGCGCCACATTCGATCTTCTGTCGCCGGGCAGGATCAAGGAGAAGCAGGCATGACTTTGAAGGGCAAGACGGCGCTGGTGACGGGTTCGACCTCCGGGATCGGCCTGGCCTATGCGAAGGCGCTGGCGGGCGAGGGTGCGAACATCGTCATCAACGGGTTCGGCGATGCCGCCGCCATCGAGACGGAGCGACTGGCGCTGGAGGCGGCAAGCGGCGCGAAGGCGCTCTATTCCGGCCATGACCTGACCAAGGTCGACCAGATCGAGGCGATGATGGCGGAGGCCGCCGCGACCTTTGGCGGGGTCGACATCCTCATCAACAATGCGGGCATGCAGCATGTTGCGCCGGTGGAGGACTTCCCGGTCGACAAGTGGAACCTGATCCTCGCGCTCAACCTTACTGCGGCCTTTCACACCACGCGGCTGGCGATTCCCTATCTGAAGGAAAAGAAATGGGGCCGGATCATCCAGACCGCCTCCGCCCATTCGCTCACCGCCTCGCCGTTCAAGAGCGCCTATGTGACCGCAAAGCATGGCCTTGCCGGTTTCACCAAGACGGTGGCGCTGGAACTGGCGACGTTCGGGGTGACGGCCAACTGCATCTCGCCCGGCTATGTCTGGACGCCGCTGGTCGAGGGCCAGATCCCCGACACCATGGCGGCGCGCGGGATGACGCGCGAGCAGGTCATCAACGACGTGCTGCTCGCGGGTCAGCCGACCAAGCAGTTCGTCACCGCCGAACAGGTCGCGGCGATCGCGCTGTTCCTGTGCGGGGATGCGGCGGCGAACATTACGGGCGCAAATATCAGCGTGGATGGTGGCTGGACGGCGTAGGCTGGCGCTGACTTAACTTCCCCCCCTCCCGCTTGCGGGAGGGGGTCGGGGGGTGGGCCTGCGCTACACTGCGACCAACAGCGACCTTACGGTCGCGGGGGGGGGGCGCGGGCCCCCCCCGCGGCGCGCCGGCCGCGGGGGCCGCCGCAAAACGAGCCGACAGGCCGCGCCCCGCACCCCCCCCGACACCCGCGAACCGCACCAA
>JBEVNC010000227.1:0-3641 GCA_040508315.1 Sphingobium sp. | reverse complement strand
TCTGGATTCCCGCCTTCGCGGGAATGACGGTCAAGAGGGCTATTTTACAACAGTTCCCGGAAGCTGAGGGGCTGAGAACAATTGTCCCACCGAACCCCTAATAGGTCACGATCTTCACCCGCTGCCCCACCTTCACCGCAGCGTCACCCGGCAGCGCATTGAGCACCCTAAACCGCTCCACCGGATAATCGCCATAGGCCATGCGTCCGGCCAGCTTCTGGACCGTATCGCCCGCCTGCACCGTCACCACGCGCACCCGGCGCGGCTTGATCGCTGCGGCTTCCGCGTCCGTCAGGCGGCGCATCGACTCCAGCATCGGGCCGAACGGGCCGACCCCGCGCCCGGCCTGCGTCATGATGACGAAATGATAGGCCGACGACCGCCCGAAATCATAGGCGAAGACGGTCACGTCCACCGTGCCGCTCTGCGTCTGCGCGCGCATCGTCGCATAGGCGGCGGGCAGGCCGTTGATGTTGGTCCGCTCCACCGGCGGCACGCTGGCGGCATTCCCTCCCGACAACTGCCGGAAGATGCCCCCGACATAGGCGGTCAGGTCGCCATTATAGGCCGCGCCGCTGAACTGCGCCTGCCCCTGCGACCCGGCGATCGTCACCGCCTGAGTCCCATTGTCCGTCGAAAAGCCCTGCGGCACGGTGAACTGCAGGCGGGAGGCGGGATGGACGAAGCGATTGCCCTCGACCACGCCCTGCGCGGGATCGTCGCCATAGAGCATGCCGTCGATATTGGTCAGGAACACATCGGCATTGCGGAATGTGCTGGTCGACCCCATCGCCCGCGCGTTGGCCGCTGCTCGCGTCACGCGCGAGGCGGGGTCGGGATGGGTGCTCGCCCATTCGGGCACCGCCGATTGACTGCCCTTCAACCGCGCGTCGAGCGCCGTCTGGTCCGCCAGCGAGGCCAGCGTCGATGCCAGCGCGGCGGGATCGTAACCCGCCTTCGCCAGATAGCGGATGCCGAGATCGTCGGCTTCATATTCCTGTGTCCGCGAGAATCGCAGGGTCAACAACTGCGCGCCCTGCCCCACGCCCTTTTGCAGCAACTGGCCGATCCCCGAATCGCCCGCGACCGCACCGACAAGCACCTGCCCCAGCATGCCGATCACGCTGTTGCGCGTCGCCGCATCCTGGCGGCGCTTGCTGTGCTGTGCGGCGACATGGCCGACCTCATGGCCCAGCACGCCCGCCAGTTCCGCCTCGCTGTTCATCAGCGCGGTCAACTGCCGCGTCACATAGACATAGCCGCCGGGGATCGCGAAAGCGTTGTTCACGGGCGAATTGAGCAGGCTGACGGTAAAGTCGCCCTGCTGGCTCGACAGGCTGGACTGCACCGCGATCTTGCGCCCGATGCTGGTGACATAGGCGGTCTGCGGCCCGGAATAGACGCCGCCGAACTCGGCCAGAAGCTGCGGGTGCGCCTTGGCCCCCTGCGATTTCTCCTGCGCGGTCATCGCGGTGACGGTGCGGATCTGCCGCTGCTGCTGGCTGGACGCATGCTGCGCCGCACCCATCATTCCCGCGACCGCCACGCCCGACAGGACAAACAACAGGGGCTTCACGCGCATAAGTCTCTCTCCGCCGTCACTCGCCCATGGCGAGGAACTTGTCCGCCCGCTGCCGCCGCAATTCATCGGCGCCCTGCGGCAGCATCGCCCCGATCTCCGCGACCAGCGCGTCCTTGAGCGACGCGATGGCCACGTTCGGGTCGCGATGCGCACCGCCGACAGGTTCCGGGACAATGCGGTCGATGACGCCAAGTTCCTTGAGGCTCTGCGCCGTCACCTGCATCGCCGCCGCCGCATCGGCCGCCTTCTCCGCCGTGCGCCACAGGATCGACGCGCAGCCCTCGGGTGAGATCACCGAGTAGATCGCATGCTCGAACATGATGACGCGGTTCGCCGCCGCCAGCGCGATCGCGCCGCCCGAACCGCCTTCGCCCACCACGGCCGCGACCATCGGCACGCCGAGCGCCAGGCATTGTTCGGTCGAGCGGGCGATGGCCTCCGCCTGTCCACGCTCCTCCGCCTGGATGCCGGGGAAAGCGCCCGAGGTGTCGACCAGCGTGATGACCGGCAGGCCGAAACGGTCGGCGACCTGCATCAGGCGGATCGCCTTGCGGTAACCCTCCGGCTTGCCCATGCCGAAATTATGCCGGATGCGCGTGGTGGTGTCGTCGCCCTTCTCATGGCCGATGACCATCACCCGCTGCTCGCCCAGCCGCGCGAAACCGCCAAGGATGGCCTGATCGTCGCCGAACGCACGGTCGCCCGCCAGCGGCATGAACTCGTCGAACAGCCCCGCGACATAATGTTTGAAATGCGGCCGGTCGGGATGCCGCGCGACCTGCGTCTTCTGCCAGGGCGACAGCTTGCCATACAGGTCGGCGAGCATCTTGTCTGACCGCTGCTGGAGCTTTTCGATCTCCGCATCGATGTCGATGGCGCTGTCCTGCGCGGTCTCGCGCAGTTCGGCGATCTTGGCCTGCACTGCCGCGATGGGCTTTTCAAAGTCGAGGAAACTGATCATCAGTGGGCGTTAATTGCCGTAGGGGCCAAGGTCAACGAGCGGATGGCGGGCATTGACCAGCGCGACCAGCCGCGCGGCATCGACATGGGTATAGATCTGCGTCGTCGCAATGTCGGCATGGCCCAGCATGGATTGCAACGCACGCAGGTCCGCCCCCCCTTCCAGCAGATGGGTGGCAAAGGCATGGCGCAGCACATGGGGGCTGATCGACCCCGGATCGATCCCGCTCGCCGCCGCCAGTTCGCGGACGATCTGATAGAGGCGAATGCGGCTGAGAAAGCTTTTGCCCGAGGGGAACAGCCACGCGCTCTCCTCCGGCACATGCGCGCGCCATGCGGCGACGGCGGCGCGCGCGCGGTCCGAAATCGGCACCAGCCGCTCCCGCCCGCCCTTGCCGCGCAGGATGAGATAAGGCTGGTCGCCGCGCAGCGCCGCGCGAGGCAGCGACATCAGCTCGGTCGCGCGCAATCCCGATCCATAGAGCATCTCGATGAGGGCGGAGAGCCGCAGATCCTTGGGCGAGGGCCGTTCCACCGCCAGCCGTTCCGCTATCGTGGCGAACAACCGATCCACATCGCCATGCGACAATGTTTTGGGCAGCGAGCGCTGCACGGCCGGACGCGGCAGGCCCGCAGACGGATTGTCGGCGCGTATCCCCTCCGCTTCCAGAAAAGCGTAGAAGCCGCGCAGCGCCGAGGATTTGCGCGCCACCGACGAAGTGGCCAGCTCCGCCCAATGCCGCCCAAATTCCCGCAACTGGTCCGGCGTGGCGGTGGCAAGGCCGGGCAGCAACGCCGCCGCATCCTCCAGATCGCGGCGATAGGCCAGCAGCGTATTACGCGCCACGCCCCGCTCGGCCGCCAGCATGGCGAGGAAGCGGTCGATGGCGGTGCGGTCGGTCATGGCGGGGGTGGTAGCGGATTTGGGGAAGGATAGGCACGACAAACTCCCCTCCCGCAGGCGGGAGGGGCTGGGGGTGGGCCGGCGCAACGGTCGGATAGCAACAGCGACCTTGCGGTCGCGTGGCCACCCATAAACAGAGAAAACGGTCTCGGTTGTAACCTCCCCCCAGCGGGAGGGGGGGTAAGTCAAAACCTA
>JBEVNC010000214.1:0-30145 GCA_040508315.1 Sphingobium sp. | reverse complement strand
CAGGCGTTCGCGAGCGTGGCGCGCAAGGGCGTGGCGGTCACGCCCTATGGCATTACCCGCGTCACGACCGGCGACGGCACCGAACTCTACAAGCATCAGGACGACACCAGCCGCGTCCTCGTCGCGCCATGGGTGGCGGCGGGCATGACCGACCTTCTCCAGACGGCGGTCGCGACCGGCACCGGCAAGAATGCGCAGATCGGTCGCCCGGTCGCGGGAAAGACCGGCACGACCAGCGCCAACAAGGATGGCTGGTTCCTCGGTTTTTCGAGCGGCATCACGACGGGCGTATGGATGGGCCGGGACGATAACCGTGCGGTCGGCGGCCTACAGGGCGGCCGCGCGCCGGCCAACGCCTTCTCCGACTTCATGAAGGTTGCCGTTGCCGACCGCCCGATCGAGAATTTCGAGACCAGCGTGACCCTGCCCGAATGGCAGCTGGAACCGGATGACGAGGCTTATGGTTCGCCGGACAATGGCATGGAGGTCGATGCGGACGGCAACCCTGTGGGCGGCGGCGAGGCGCAGCAACCGGCCGAGGGCGATGACGGCGCCTATCCGGGCGGCGAGAAGGAGCCGGAGGAAGGCCAGCGCATCGACCAGAAGTGGATCGATTCGGTGCTTGGGCGTCGGTGAGGGGTACGCGTCGCTGAGAACAATGTGTTCCTGCGAAAGCAGGAACCCAGGGCAGCAGGGCAAGCCAGATTACCCTAGGCTCCTGCTTTCGCAGGAGCACGCTGCCTTTGCCTATAAGGAGATTCCACAGGACATGACGGGATGACCGTCGGGCCAACCTAGCGTCGTCGCGCTCCAGCTCAGCGTCATCGCTTGGGCTTTCCGCCAGCCATCACCAGAAAACACCTCCCCGAGCGAACTCGGGGAGGCTGTTCAAATCACTGCGCGATACCCCGCGCCTTGAGGTCGGCGATCGCCTCGGCCGAATAGCCGACTTCCGTCAGCAACTCATCGCTATGCGCGCCCAGTGCCGGCGAAGGCCGCGCCTCTGCCGGGCGGGCGGTGCCGTCGAACGCGGTCGGGCCGGACACCATGATGACCTCCGATCCGTTGACTTCCATCGGGAAGATCATCTCGTTGGCCAGAACCTGCGGGTCTTCCTTCAGGTCGTAGATGTTCTGAATGACTTCCCAAGGCCCGTCGAACGTATCGAGGATAGGCTTCCAGTAGCTATAGTCCTGCGCGCCGATCTTTTCCTGGATGAGCGGGATCAGTTCGTCGCTGTTCGCAATGCGGGCATCGTCGGCCGCGAAGCGCGGATCGTCGATCAGATGCTCCAGGCCCAGCAGGCGGCAGAAATTGGCCCAATGCGGGCGAGGGTCGAGCAGCATGAACTGGATGATGCGCTCATCCTTCGTCGTATAGGCATATTTCAGCGCCACGCGCGTCACTGCGCCGTGCATCTTGTAGTGCGGCATCTGCGAGTAGGTGACGTCGCTCGACAGCATCCATACGGCGGTGGAGAGCAGCGAGGTTTCGACCACCGTCGGCTCGCCGGTCATCGCGCGCTTGAACAGGGCCGCCGCGATACCGAACGCCACGGCCATGCCGCCCGAATGGTCGCCGAACGCCGGGCGCGGCGAGGTGGGCTGCTGGCCCGGACGGGTGAAGGCGAAGCATGCACCGCCGCGCGCCCAGAAGGCGGACGCGTCGAAGCCGGGCTTGTGCGCTTCGCCGCCCTTGAAGCCCAGTCCATTGCCGCGGGCATAGATGATCTTGGGGTTGCGAGCGCGCAGGTCGTCCACTTCGAGGCGCAGCTTCTTGAGCGCCTGCGGGCGGATGCTGGCGAGGAAGACGTCCGCCGTCTCGACCAGCTTCATCAGGGCTTCGCGGCCCTCCTCGGTCTTGAGGTCGAGCGAGATGCTTTTCTTGTTGCGGTTATTCTGTTCCATGGCGAGGTTGACGTTGCCGACCTCACGCCCGTCGCCGACCTTGAGCGTGCGATAGGGATCGCCGGTCCCGGTGGACTCGATCTTGATGACTTCGGCGCCCTGATCCGCCAGCAGCACGCTGCCGCCCGGCACGAACACATATTGCGCCAGTTCGATGATGCGAACGCCGTCGAAAATACCCTTGGCCGTCATGTCATGCCTCTCCCAAATCCGCGCTCAGCGGCGGCTTGCACGCCCTCGGCCCACCGAAAAGCAGGAAACCATCCATGCCAATCTCCATGAGCAAGGGTCGAAAGCCGGTCAACGTACCGCGCGTCCAGAAATCTTGCTGGTGTGGACGGCGTTTCAGCTGTCCAGCCAGTAGCGCAGCAGATGATGGGCGATGGCGACCGGCATGGGCGCGAGGAACGGCGCGCCGTCGCGCCGCTCGAGCCCCGCCGCCACGGCCGCGCGGTCGACCCAGATGGCATCCTCCAGTTCGGTGGTGTCGATGGTGAGCGCCGGGTCAGCGACATCGGCGATGCACGCGATCATGAGCTGTGAGGGGAAGGGCCAGGGCTGGCTCATCGCATAGCGCACGGCGGTGACGCGCACGCCCGCCTCCTCCCACAGTTCGCGCGCGACGGCTTCCTCGATGGTCTCTCCCGGCTCGACGAAGCCTGCCAGCGCGGAATATTGGCCGGGTGCGAAGCGCGGCTGGCGGCCGACCAGCACCTTGTCGTCATGTTGCGCCAGCATGATGACGACGGGATCGACGCGCGGGAAATGTTCGGCCGCGCAGTTGCCGCATTTGCGCGACCAGCCAGCGCGCACGGGCGCCGTCTTGCCGCCGCATTGCGCGCAAAATCCGTGGCGCGCATGCCAGTCCACCAGCGACCGCGCGCCGCCATACAGCGCCAGCGCATCGACATCGAGCAACTGCTGCAAGTCCCACAGCCCCGGCTGGGGCCGCGCGCCGTGCGGCAGTTCGGCGGGTGTCAGCGAGACGAACAGTGGCCCGTTCGCATCGATGCCGAGCAGCAGATAATCGTCCGCCACCGCATCGGCCGGGAGCGGTTCGGTCAGCAGGCGCGTGCCATCCGTGACCGGCGAGAGGCCGTCGAGAATCAGGTGGCGCGCGGCAGGGTCGGCGAACGCCTCCGCCAGCAGCGCCGGATTGCCGCGCAGCGGATCGGCCCGGTCGAGCGTGCTGCCGGCAAAGCCCACCATGGGTCGCTTCAATTCCACATCCGCCACATCATTCTCCATCAAGTCCGGCATCGCTGTGCCATTACTGCCTCGGCCGCGCGCGCGAAAAGCGTCGGCAGGCCCGCCTCGCCGATCCGGGCGATGGGCCACCAGCCGCCCTCTTCGCCCAACCCGGCAGGCGGATCGTCCTCCACCACCGCGCAGGCGACAGCAAGGTCGAGTGCGAAATGGGTGAAGACATGGCGCACCGGCACGTCCAGCCAGCGCCATTCGCCAGCGAAGGGCAGCACCCCTTCCGCCCCGTCCCGCCAGTCCGACCCCGGCAATGCGCGCATGCCGCCCAGCATGCCCTTGCCCGGACGCCGCACCAGCCAGACATGGCCGTCGCGCTCGATCCACCAGCCGCTGCCCTGCCGCAGCGGCCGCACGGCCTTGGCCGCCTTGACCGGATAGGCGGCGGGATCGCCAGCCCTCGCCGCCGCGCATTCGCCGATCAGCGGGCAGGGCAGGCAGATCGGGTTGCGCGCGGTACACAGGCTGGAGCCCAGATCCATCATCGCCTGCGCGAAGTCGCCGGCCCGCGCGTCCGGCGAGATGCTGTCGGTCGCCGCCCTGATCTCCGCCCGCCCGGCGGGGATCGGCGTGGCGATGGCAAAGAGGCGCGACACCACCCGTTCGACATTGGCATCGACCACGACCGCGCGCCGTCCGAAGGCGATAGCGGCGATAGCGGCGGCGGTGTAGGCGCCCACGCCCGGCAAGGCGCGCAACCCCTCCTCATTATCGGGAAACACCCCGCCCAGATCGCGCGAAACCGTCCGCGCGCAGGCCAGCAGATTGCGGGCGCGCGCATAATAGCCAAGTCCCGCCCAAGCGGCCATCACGTCCCCGTCCTCGGCATCTGCCAGATCGCGGACGGTTGGCCAGCGGCTCAGGAAGCGCTCGAAATAGGGGATGACGGCCGCGACAGTCGTCTGCTGGAGCATGATCTCACTGAGCCAAACCGCATAGGGATCGGCCGCGTTCGCACCTGGCGGCGCGCGCCATGGCAGGCGGCGGGCGGTGCGATCATAATGGGCGAGCAGCAATGCCGCCACATGCCCGTTTCGGCTATCGCTGGCGGAAAGAGCATCGACGCGCATGGACGGTCTATGGCATGAAGCCCGCAATGACCCAATCCCCTTCAACCGACGACAAGACCAAGGCGAAGCGCCCTCGCAAGGCTGCGCCTGCCGAGCGTCCCCGTATTAACGGACCGCGCGCCATTGCCGACCTGATGCCGGAAATCGGCGGGGCTGCCTTTCGCAAGTTCGGTTTCATCCAGTCGAGCATCGTTACCCGCTGGGCGGAGATTGCAGGGCCGCGGCATGCGGGCGCATCCATGCCCGAATCGATCCGATTTCCGGCGGGCAAGAAGGCGCAAGGGACGCTTAGCCTCATCGTCGCGCCGGGCCATGGTCCGATCATCCAGCATATGATTCCCGACCTGATCGCACGGGTGAACCGCTTCTTCGGCTATGAAGCGGTCGTGCGCATCGTCATCCGGCACGGCGAGGTGCAGGCGCAACCGCCCGCCGACCGCCCGCCGCCGCGCATGCTGCGTCCCATCCCCGTGGAGATCGGCGACGGCCTGCGCGATATCGGCGACCCGGAATTGCGCGCCGTCCTCGAAGCCATGGCGGGCGGCCTCGACCGCGCGCCCCTCCAAGATGCGGGCGGTCTAGACCGCGCGCCCCTCCAAGACATGGGCGGTCTCGACCGCGCCGCCTCTCTGCCACGGATAAGCTGATGCGTCTGATCGCCGCCTTCCTCCTCGCCCTGTTCGCCGCCATCCCCGCGGTGGCACAGGCGCCCGCCAACTGGACCCGCACCGTCACGCTCGCGCCCGGCGGCGCTTATGTTCTCGGCAACCCGCGCGCGTCGCGGCTGATCGAATATGTCAGCTACACCTGCCCGCATTGTGCCGCCTTCATGGCGGAGGCGAGCGGTCCGCTGCGCAGCAACTGGGTGCGGCGCGGCCTGATCAGCATCGAGGTGCGCAATGCGATCCGCGACCGCTACGACCTCACCGCCGCCGTCCTGGCCCGCTGCGGCGGAAAGGCGCGCTTCTTCGACGATCATGAGGCGCTGTTCGCCAATCACGCCGCCTGGATGACGAAGGTTCAGGCCTATGATGCTGGCAATCCCGCACCGGCGGGCGATGAAGCCGCCGTGCTGGAGGGCATTGCCACCGGCACCGGCCTGTCCGACCTGATGGTCAAGCGCGGCCTGCCGGTGGCGCAGCAGCGCGCCTGCTTCGCGGACAAGGCGACGCTCACCCTGCTGTCCGCCATGGCGCGCGATGCGTGGGACGTGAAGAAGATCGGCGGCACCCCGTCCTTCTCGGTGGCTGGCAAGGCCATTCCCGACGCGCATGACTGGGCGACGCTGCGTCCCGCATTGCCCGTTCTCGCCAAGTGAAGTAGACGCGGGGGCGACAGGGAATGTGGAGTTTTTGACCGAGATGAGGACTATATTCCTGCTGGCGGCAGCTGGCGCCGCACTTGCGCTTTCCGGCTGCGGCAAGGGTGATGGCGAGAAGACGGACGGCGTTGCCTCCGGCACCCCGATTGCACCCGTCGAGGCACCGGCGGGCACACGCTGGTCGGAGACGGTGGCCGCGACCCCTGCTGGCGGCTTCGTGATGGGCAATCCCAACGCGCCGCTCAAGCTGGTCGAATATGCGTCTTTCACCTGCTCGCACTGCAAGGAATTTGCGGAAGGCGCGGACGAACCGCTGCGTGCGAAATATGTCGACACCGGCAAGGTCAGCTACGAATTCCGCCATTTCGTGCGCGATCCGCTCGATGTCGCAGCATCGCTGATCGCGCGCTGCGGCGGCAAGGACCCCTTCTTCCCGATGACCGCGCAACTGTTCGGCAACCAGAATGCGATGTTCGAAAAGGTGCAGGGTGGCGGCGATGCGGCGTATCAGGCGGCGATGTCGGCTCCGCCGGCGCAGCGCCTCGTCAAATTGGCTGAACTTGCTGGCCTGATCGACTTCGCCAAGGCGCGCGGCATTGCCGACACGCAGGCCCGCACCTGCCTCGCCGACACCGGCCAGGCAGAGGCGCTGGTGAAGGCGAACGATGCGGCGGTGAAGGAATTCAATGTCTCCGCCACGCCGACGCTGATCCTCAACGGCAAGGTGCTGGAGAGTGCGGCGACATGGCCCGCGCTCGACACCGCGCTGCGGGAAGCTGGCGCCTGATCGGCACGGATAGCATAAGGGCGGGGGCCTGATCCCGATGCGGATCACCCGCCTCAAACTGTCCGGTTTCAAGAGCTTCGTCGAGCCTGCCGACCTGCTGATCCAGCCGGGGCTGACCGGCATCGTCGGCCCCAATGGCTGCGGCAAGTCCAACCTGCTCGAAGCGATCCGCTGGGTCATGGGCGAGGGCAGCGCCCGGACCCTGCGCGGCGGCGCGATGGAGGATGTGATCTTCGCGGGGACGGCGAAACGCCCCCGCCGCGATTTCGCCGAAGTCACCATCTTCACCGAAAATGTCGCCGCCTCCGCCGTCGAGGATGGCGAGGCCGAGATCGTGCGCCGCATCGAACGCGGCGCGGGCAGCGCGTACCGCATCAACGGGCGTGACGTGCGCGCCAAGGATGTGTCCCTGCTGTTCGCCGATGCCGCGACCGGTGCGCACAGCCCGGCGCTGGTCAGCCAGGGCCGCATCGCCGCCGTCATCGCCGCCCGCCCGCAGGAGCGGCGCTCCATGCTGGAGGAGGCGGCGGGCATTGCCGGTCTCCACGTGCGCCGCCGCGATGCCGAGCAGAAACTGCGCGCGACCGAAGCCAATCTCGCGCGCCTCGCCGAAGTGATGGCCGACATGGACGGGCGCGCGCAGGCGCTGCGGCGGCAGGCGCGCGCGGCCGAACGCTATCGTGGGCTGACCGACCGCATCGTCGTGGCCGAGGCGCGCACCCTGTTCGCCCGCTACACCGCCATCCTGCAGGAGGAGGAACGCAGCGCCGCCACGGCCCGCGCGGCGGAGAGTGCGGTGGGGGAGGCACAAGGCTATGCGACCGCCGCCGTCGCCACGCAGCGCGAAGCCGCCGAACATCTCGCCGTCCAGCGCACCGCCGTTCAGGACAGCCGCGATGCCGCGACCGCCGCGCGGGGCGACCTCGAACGGCTGACCGCGCAGAAACGCGCCGCCGAACGCCGCATCGCCGACATATCGGGCCAGCTTCAACGGCTGGAAGCCGACCGCGCGCGGGAGGCGGCGCTGGACCGCGACGCCGCCGCCGCATCCGAACGCCTGACCGCCGAGGCGGAGGCGCTGGAGCAGCGCATCGCCGCGCTCGACGCCACCGTCCCCGACCTCACCGCGCGCATCGCGACCACCGAACAGGCCGTGCGGGAGGCGGAGGTTGCCCTTGCCCAGGCCATGGCCCGGCGCGCCGCCGAGCAGGCCGAACGCCGCGTCGCGGAGGCTGCGCTCGCCAGCGCCCGCCAGCGGCTCGACCGGGCGACCGCCGAAGCGAAGGCGATAACCGACGCGCGCGCTGCATTGGCCGACCCAGCGCCGATCGCCGCGCGCATCGCTGCCGCGCAGGAGGCGCGTGGGACCGCACTGGCGCGTGCGGAAGCGGCAGAACAGGCCATCGCCTCCGCTGACACCGACCGCACGACCCATATGGATGCGCAGGGGCGGCATCAGGGCGCGTTGGCGGCGTCACGTGCGACCCTCGCCGCGCTCGACGCCGAGGCGGCGGCGCTGCGCAAGGCGACGCAAGCGGTATCGGGCTCGAACCGCGCCATCGACCGTATCCGCGCCGCGCCGGGCTATGAGCGCGCGCTCGCCGCCGCGCTCGGCGATTCGATCAACGCGCCCATCGGGCCGACCGGCTGGGCAGGCGCGGCGGCGCTGCCCGGCGATCCGGTGCCGCAGGATTGCGACTGTCTGGCCGCCCATGTCGAGGCACCCGCCGAACTCGCCCGCGCCCTCGCCCTGACGCTGGTGATGGACAGCGACGATGGCCGTCCGCTCGCCGCCGGGCAGCGCATCGTGACGCTGGCGGGCGCGATGCGGCGCTGGGACGGCTATGTCGCGACCGATCGGGGCGCGGCGACTGCGGAGCGACTGGTGCGCCTCAACCGGCTCGACGCCATTGCCGCCGAGCGCCCCGAACTGGCGAGCGCGGTGGACGATCATGCCGCGGCTCTGACGACCGCGGAGGCTGCACTGCAGGCCGCGCTCGCTGCCGGGCGCGCCGCCCGCCAGTCCGCCACGCAAGCGCGCGAAGCCCTGCGCGCCGCCGAGAAACAGGTGGACGAGCAGAGCGCGCTTGCCGAACGCCTGGGCCAGCGCCGCGCCGATCTCGACCGCCGGGCGGAGGATCAGGCGGGCGAACATGCCGCCGCGAAGGCTGCGCATGACGCCGCGCTTGCAGGAGTCGCCGCGCTGCCGGACGGGTCGGCCATTGCCGACGAGATCGCCGTTCACACCCGCGTCGCCGACACCGCGCGACGGGCCATTGCCGACCTGCGCTCGGAACTCGCGCTGGCAGAGCGGGGCGCGGCGCAGCAACGCGACCGCCTGAAAGCCGTCGCTACCGAGCAGACCGGCTGGCGTGCCCGCGCCTTCGACGCCATCGCCCGCCTCGCCGACATGGACGGCCGCCATGTCGCGCTGAGCGAGGATCTGAGCATCGTCCGCGCGCGCCCCGCAACGCTCGCAACCGCGCTGGCCGCTGCCGAGGGGGAGGCCGCCGACCGCAACCGGGCGGCCATCGCCGCGACGCAGGCCGAAGCCGCCGCCACGGCTGAACTCAAATCCGCCGAGGATGCGCTGGCTACCCTGAACGAAGCCCTCGCCCACGCCCGCGAGCAGCGTGCCAGCACTGCCGCCCGTGCAGAGGCCGCAACGCAGCGCCGGGTCGAGATCGGCGCGCAATGCGGCGAACGGTTTCAGTGCTCGCCTCCCGTCCTGCCGTCCCGGTCAGGCTTCGACGCGGCCAGCATCGAGGCGGGGGAAGCCGAACAGGCCGCGCTCGACCGGCTGACGCTGGAGCGGGAACGCATGGGCCCGGTCAACCTCGTCGCCGCGCAGGAACTGGAGGAGATCGAGGGCGAACAGGCGCGAGGGATTGCCGAGAGCGAGGAACTGCAACTGGCCGTCAACCGCCTGCGCGGATCGGTGGGCGCGCTCAACCGCGAGGGGCGGGCGCGGCTGCTGGCGGCGTTCGAGGCGGTGAACGGTCATTTCCAGCGACTGTTCACCACGCTGTTCAATGGCGGGCAGGCGCATCTCGCGCTTGTCGACAGCGACGATCCGCTGGAGGCGGGGCTGGAGATCATGGCGCAGCCGCCCGGCAAGAAGCTGGCGACGCTGACGCTGTTGTCCGGCGGCGAACAGGCACTGACGGCGGTCGCGCTGATCTTTGGCCTGTTCCTCACCAATCCCGCGCCGATCTGCGTGCTGGACGAGGTGGACGCGCCGCTGGACGACGCCAATGTCGGGCGCTTCTGCGACCTCCTCGACCGCATGGGCCGCGATACGGACACGCGCTATCTGGTCGTCACCCACAATGCCGTCACCATGAGCCGGATGCACCGCCTGTTCGGCGTGACCATGGTGGAACAGGGCGTGAGCCGGCTGGTGTCGGTGGATCTGAGCGCGGCGGAGGCCCTGCTGGATCAGGCGGGGTGATCGTACTTCACCCCTCCCGCTTACGGGACCGTTTGCGAAATAGCCTTCCTGATCATCATTCCCGCGAAGGCGGGAATCCAGAGTCGAAAGCACAGTTTTACGCGATCCTGGATCCCCGCCTTCGCGGGAATGACTTATGAATTATGTGACGCTCCCGCATGCGGGAGGGGAGCAAGATATTACGCCACCTCATCCTCGACCGCCACCTGGCCGCGGGGCATCAGCAGGAGCAGCATGCTGCCCAGCAGCACCGTGACGCCGCAGATCGTCAGGAAGGGCGAGAAGCTGCCATTGCCGCGCAGCGTGATGCTGAGGATGATCGCGCCGACCGACACGGCGATGGAGATGACGGCGGTCATCATGCCCATGACCGTGCTGTACACCCGCACGCCGAACGCCCGAACTACCAGGAAGCTGACCAGATCGCCCTCCGCGCCGAAGGACAGACCGATTAACAGCACCGACAGCATCACTATGGGCGTCGAGTTTAGGCTGGACGCCAGCAGGAACAGCCCCATGGACGACAGCGCCATGCCCAGCGCCGCCACCAGATGCGGCGGGAAACGGTCGAGCGCGACGCCGCAGATGAAGCGGCCCAGCAATGTGCCGACCGCGAAGGCGGAGATCATCACGGACACGCCGCCCGCGCTGACGCCATTGTCGAGCAGCACCATGTTGAGCTGCGTCAGCGCCACGATCTGCGGCAGGTTGCACAGCAGCATGGCTGCCACCAGCACCCAGAAGGCGCGGTTGCGGAAGATGGCGGGATAATCTTCCCGCGCAGCGCGCGTCTTGGGCAGGGAGGAGGCCGTATCCTTGCGCTCCGGCGGCACCAGCAGCAAAACCGCCGCACCGGCGACGACGGAGAAGACCGCCATCACGACATAGCCTGCGCGCCACCCATGGGCCTCCACGAAATTGTTGAGGAGCGGCGCCAGGACCACGCCCATCACCGCCGGACCGGACGCCACTATGGCGAGCGCGAGGCCGCGCGCATTGCGCACATATTGCACGACCATGCGGCTGTAGACGGTCGCGGTCGTGGTGATGCACACCACCCCCATGATGACGAACATGGCGATGTAGAAGCGTATGTCGCCGGTCATCATGCTCAGCGCCATATAGGCGAAGGGAAAGGTGACGATGCCGATCATCGCGGTGCGCTTCACCCCGATCATGTCGGTCAGGCGGCCGATGATGGGAAATACGAGCGTCGCCACCAGGCCCAGGCTGCTGATCGCGGCGAATTCGGATTTGGACCAGCCGAACTCCGCCAGCATGTGCGGCGCCATGATGCTGACCACATAATTGGTGATCGAATAGCCCGAGCTCATGCCGATGATCGCGGCGAGCAGCGGTCGCCACTGGACGCGCAGTTCCTCTAGATATGCCGGCATCGCCTCTCATCTCTCCTATTATCGCCGCGCCGGTCACGGCACGCCCTTGTCGTGGTATAGCTGTCTCGGCACGCACGCCATTGCAGAACGCCGCCAGAACAATAAGACCGCCCGAGCGTTAGCGGTGACTGGCTGACGGATATAAGGAGGGCTGCCATGGGAGAAGATGATCCCGATATCGCATCGGAACGCGCCGAACTGGATTTCCTCGCGGCTCTGGTCGACGAACTCATGCGCAAGCTGCTGCTGGCCGGCGTGATGACGCAGGGGCAATTGAACGAGGTCGAGGCGGCCGTCGCCAAACGTATCGGAACCGTCGCCCGCGCCTGGTAGCGGGAGGCCGACGCGTTTCGCCAACCCCGCCGCCGCGGGGCGCCTTCGCGCGCCCTCATGCCTTCAACGCGATATCGTACCGTTCGCAATACTCGCGGAAATGGCGCCGCACGCTTTCCTTCGTCAGGCCGTAATCCTCCAGTCGGTAGCTGTGCTTGCCATGCTTGCCCTGCTGGTTGTTCGCCAGGAACGACTCCATCGCGGCCAGCGCCTCGGCGGTGAAGGGCATGTCGAACCGCGCATAGAGTTTACGCATCTCGCCGATCGGATCGCGCAGCATGTCGGTGTAGAGAATGTCGTGGATCGAATCCTGCCCATGTTGTGCCCGGTAGGCATCCTGCCGCGCGATCATCAGGTCGAACGTCTCCAGCAGGGTGTCGGCGACGTCTCTGGGATTTACGTCATCGCTCATCATCATGCGGACATTGGCGGCCAGGCTGCACGCGGAGCCGACCGCTTCCGCCGGATCGCGGTGCGTCATCACCAGCCTAGCATCGGGATAGACGCCGGTCAGTGCGTCGAGGAACAGCGGATGCCACGGGTTCTTGAGCACCCAGCGTCCGCCCTCATGCTCCTGCAGCACCTGCAACAGCGACTTGTGATAGTCGAAGGCCGGACGGTAATCCGCCTTGTGGAGGAGCCAGTCGTGATAGGCGGGGATATGCGCATTGCTGTCGAACAGCTGCGCGCAGAAGGACGCCGCCATGGAGAATTGGCACTCGCTGGGCGAATCCGCATCCTCATGATGCATGGCGGAGATGTGCGGCGCATATTTTAGCGAAAGGTTCAGCCGCTCCTGCTCAGCGATGCAGCGCGGATCGGTGCTGAGTTGGCCCTTTTGCACAGGCGGCACCGACTCCAGTGATTCCCAGCGCAGGAAGGCGCGATTGGCCGGATCGACGGCCAGCAGGTTGATGACCAGCGTCGTTCCCGTGCGCGGCAGGCCGAAGACGAAGATCGGCTCCCTGACCGGTCGCTCTGCCAGTCGGGGGTGTTGTTTCAGATAGTCGACGACGCGCAGGCGGTTGGCGATGGACTGGGTGATGCGCTGGGCGGTGCTGGCCACACCCCGCTCGGTCAGCTTCGCCTCCTCGTTGAGAGAGCGGACAAGTATGTCCAGCCCCTCGAAAATACGGTCGTCGCCCAGATCGGTCAGTCCCGTCTGGTCCTTCGCGGCGGTGAGCATGGCATCGGCGTCGATCGGCATCAGATATCCTCTATGTCTTTGAGCGCAGGATGCGCGCGCCGGCACCGCCCTTCAACGTCACCGACCGCTGCCAACCGGCCATTTTTCGTATGCCGGACAGGAATGACGGCTTCGCGCCGGGCTGTTGCGTCGGGATCGCGGCGGCTGTAGCGTCCGGGTCATCCGGTCAGCGCAGGGCTACGGCCCGGCAGGGAGAGACGCCATCAGGGCCAATAGCAAGATCCTGCCCATGGTCATCGGCATCATAATGCTGGCCGCGACGGCGTTCAGCGCGATATGGCTATGGTCGCTCCAGCAGGAGGCCAATGGCTGGGTCCGCCATACGCTGGAGGTGCAGCAGCGGCTGAACCGTGTACTCCTGCTCGTCACCAGCGCCGAAACGGGCACGCGCGGCTATCTGCTGACCGACAATCCCGATTATCTCCGGCCTTATGAGGACGCCACCGCCAGGCTGCCCGAGGAGATAACGGCGCTGCATACGGCCATCGGCGACAATGAGCGTCAGGGGATCACGCTGGATCAGGTCGACCCCGCCATCCACAAACGTATCGAGATGCTCGCCGTCACCGTGGCGCTCAAGCGCATGGGCCAGGCGAACGAGGCGGGGCGGCTCGTCGGGGAGCGCGACACGATCCGCCTGTCGAACCGGATCAGGGAAGGCATTTCCGCGATGATCCAGGAGGAGCAGCGGCTTCTCGACGAGCGCGAACGCCGGGCCGAGACCATCACGACATTGGCGCAGGTCGTACTGATCGGATCGGCGATCATGGTCGTGATCTTCGGCCTGTTCATCATCCCCGACCGTTTCCGCCAGATCCGTGAGATCGAGGCGACCAACCGCCAGCTCCAGCTGGAGATCGCCGAACGCAGCGAAGCGCAGTCGCAGGTGCGGCAATTGCAGAAGATGGACGCGGTGGGCCAGCTGACCGGCGGCATCGCGCATGATTTCAACAATATGCTGGCGATCGTCATCGGCAGCCTCGACATTGCGCGGCGACGGCTGACCGGGGACGAGCATCCGCGCATCGCGTCGGCCATCGACCATGCGGCGGCCGGGGCGCAGCGCGCCGCGACGCTGACCGCACGCCTGCTCGCCTTCGCGCGCCGTCAGCCACTGGAACCGCGCGTCGTCGACGCCAACCGGCTGGTTGGCGGCATGTCGGAAATGCTGCGCCGGACCATCGGTGAATCGGTGCGGGTGGAGACGGTGCTGTCGGGCGGGCTGTGGCAGGTCCATGCCGACCCTGCACAGATCGAGAACACGCTGCTGAACCTTGCCGTCAACGCGCGCGACGCCATGCCGGAGGGCGGCAAGCTCACCATCGAGACCGGCAATGCCGAACTGGACGACCGCTATGCCCGCGCGCATGAGGATGTGACCGCCGGGCAATATGTCATGATCTCCGTCACCGATACCGGCACCGGCATGCCGCCCGACGTCATCGAGCGCGCGTTCGAGCCCTTCTTCACCACCAAGCCGGTCGGGCAGGGTACCGGCCTTGGGCTCAGTCAGGTGTTCGGTTTCGCCAAGCAGAGCCATGGCCATATCAAAATCTATTCGGAGGCGGGCCGGGGCACCACGATCAAATTCTACCTGCCCCGCCATGTCGGTCCCGATCCGCTGATCGGCGTGGTCGCGGCGGAAGCGGACGATGACAGGAGCCTGCCCGGCGGCCGCGTCGAAGAGATCGTGCTGGTGGTGGAGGATGAGGGACAGGTGCAACGCATGTCCGTCGATGTGCTGCGCGAGCTGGGCTATACGGTCATCCACGCCGACGATGGGCAGCAGGCGCTGGCGAAGATCGCGGACAATCCGCACATCACCCTGTTGTTCACCGACGTCATCATGCCCGGCATGACGGGGCGGGAGCTGGCCGACCGGGTGAAGGTGGATCATCCCGGCATCCGCATCCTCTACACCACCGGCTATACCCGCAACGCCATCGTCCATAGCGGTGTGGTGGACCATGACGTCCAGTTTCTATCGAAGCCCTTCACCATCGCCGCATTGGCGCGGAAAGTGCGTGAGGTACTGGACGCCTGAGACGGCGAGACGGACGATAGCGGGCTGGTCCCGGCGGCGTAACGAAAAACCCCGCCCGAATGGGATCGGGCGAGGACGAAAAGGGGGGGGGGGGCAAGCGGCCCCTCGTTATCAGGTGTCAGTAGCCGAGCGTCCGCATCATTCTGCGAAACCCGGCGATTGCCGCTCGGCCTTGCGCAGCGCCGCTTCCCAGACCAGGTCATGCCCCGAGCGGCCACCTTCGACCGGCTTGCGCACACGGCTGATCTGGCGGCGGACTTCGGCCTGCGCGGCTTCCGGCGCGATCAGGACATTGTCGCGGCCCACCGACAGCGTGCGCACCTGCGCGGTGCAGGCGCTTTCGAGCTGATAGATGCCGGACCATGCCTCGCCCGCCGATGCTCCCAGCGCCAGCGTGCCATGGTTGCGCAGCAGCATGAGCTTGGTCTCGCCAAGGTCCGCGACCAGACGCTCCTGCTCGTCCAGGTTGATCGCGACGCCCTCATAATCATGATAGCTCAGCCGCGGAATGATGCCGAGCGAGCGCTGGTTGAGCGGCAGCAGCCCTTCCGCATGCGCCGACACCGCCATGCCGTCCGGCGAATGGAAATGGGCGATGAACTGGGCATCGTCCCGCGCGCCGTGAATGGCGGAATGGATGACATAGCCGGCATAGTTGATGCCATAGTCGCTCTCGCCGATGATGGTGCCGTCCAGATCGACCTTGACCAGGCTCGACGCCGTGATTTCCTCGAACATCAGGCCGAACGGGTTGATCAGGAAATGATGGTCCGGTCCCGGCACCCGCGCCGAGATATGGGTGTAGATCAGATCGTCCCAGCCATAGAGCGCGGACAGTCGGTAGAAGGCGGCGAGATCGACGCGCACCCGCCATTCGGCTTCGCTGATTTCCGGTTTATCGAGAGTCCGCAATATGGTCGCCATGGCTCACCTCTAGGTTCTTTGCGGTGACGCTACGTCGCTGTCCGCCGGATTTGAAACCAGAACTTCTCAACCCGCCGATGAGATTCGATTAACCGTCGGCCCCCAGCGCCCGCCGGCCCCAACTATTGCGAACCGTTAATCTACTCTGCCCGAAAACTCATTTGATACCATGGCCATATGCCACCACCCTCGGGGCATCGCATTGCGGCGGCTCCCATGAAACGGGGGCGCCCCGTCATCCTTTCGCCTGCCGCGCCGGGCGTCTCCTCCCTCTTCGAAGGTGTATGCCGTTCCATGTCTGTCATCGCCGCGAGCCCATCATGAGGAAAGCGATCCGGGCTTTCCATGTGCCCATGTCCGCGGTTCTGACATCGGTCGCGGCGCTTCTGCTCCTGTCCTGCTCGAAACAGCCGGAGGCCGACAATGGCACGCTGAAGGTCGCGTTCGGCAAGGACAATACCGCCTTCGTCAGTCTCGACCCGTTTCAGGTCTGGTGGATCGAGCATCGGATCGTGCTGCGCAACGTGGCGGAATCGCTGACCGATCAGGACCCGGCCACCGGCGCGATCATCCCGTGGCTCGCCAAGAGCTGGGAGATCAGCCCGGACGGTCTGGAATATACCTTCACGCTGCGCGACGACGTGACGTTCAGCAACGGGTCCAAATTCGATGCCAGCGCGGTCAAGACCGCCTTCGACGCGGACAAGGCGCTGGTGGAAAAGCTGCCCACCGTCTTCGGCGCCACATATTTGTCGGGCTATGACCATGCCGACATATTGGACGACCACCGCATACGCCTCGTGCTCGCGCGGCCCAATGGCGGTTTCCTGCAGGCGACGTCCACCACCAACCTCGCAATCCTGGCCCCGGAATCCTACGCCAGATCGCCGGAGGAGCGGTCGCGCGGCGCCATCATCGGCACCGGACCATTCACGTTGGAACGATATACGCCGGAAGTCGGCCTGACCCTCGTCAAGCGCAAGGGCTATGGCTGGCCGTCCAGGGTCGTGAAAAATCCGGGCGAGGCCAAGGTCGAGCGGATCGAGGTCAGCTATATTGCGGAGGATACGGTCCGCAACGGCAAGTTCCTGCAAGGCTCCGTCGACATCATCTGGCCGCGCGCGCCCTTTCCCGACGCCGATCTCAACCTGCTGAAGCAAGGCGGCGCGACCATCGAAAGCCGCTCGCTCCCCGGTCCCTCGCTCAACCTGTTTCCCAATACCCGCAACGGCCGAACGCTCTCCGATCCTGTCGTCAGGCAGGCTGTGCAAAAGGCCATCGACCGGCCCAGCTATGCCCGCACCGTCTATAATCCCGACTTCCCGGTGGTCGAAGGGCCGTTCGACAAGACGACCCCCTATTTCCGCTCGCAAAAGGCCAAGCTGGTCTACGACCCAGCCGGGGCGGAGCGGCTGCTCGACGGGGCGGGGTGGAAGAAGGGCACGGACGGTTTCCGGTCCAAGGATGGGAAGCGTCTCGTCCTGCGCATCAACTCCCAGACCGACACGCCTGGCAACGTGCTGCTGCAGGACCAGCTGCGCAAGGTCGGCATCGACGTCCAGATCGTCGTCCTTGTCCCCGGTGAATATGCCGCCGCGATCAAGGCAGGCAAATATGACCTGACCGGCAGCTACATGACACGCGGCGACCCGGTCATCCTGCAAACCATTCTCGATCCGCGCTACAGCAGGGGATCGGCGCTGGCGACCAACGCCTTCACGCCCGACCTGCTCAAGAAAGCGCAGCACCTCTTCGACGCTGGCCTCATCACCAGCGACCCGGCGAAACGCGCCGAGGCTTATGGGGCGCTTCAGGATCTGTTGATCGACCAGTCCATCGCCTTCCCCGTCTACGAACGTATCTGGCAGGCCGCCTTGTCCAAGAACGTCAAGGGTTTCGCCTGGACGGCAGAGGGCTTCGCCTCCTTCAACGATCTCGAGATCAAGCGGTGAAGCAGTATCTGCTGTCTCGCATAGGTCAGGCGCTGCTCGTCCTGTGGGGCGCCTATACGATCACCTATTTCATCCTCTACCTGCTGCCCGGCGATCCGTTGACGATCATGCTGACGGCATCGGGCGTCGAGGTGGACTCGCTCTCCCCCGCACAGCTCGCGCAGGCGCGCGCGGCATATGGCCTCGACAAGGGCGTGCTGGAGCAATATTTCTCACTCCTCGCCAACTTCCTGCACGGCGATTTCGGCCAGTCGCTGGTGCGCGGCGAGGCGGTATCGACGCTGATCGCGGCGCGGCTGCCCAGTACATTGTCGCTCGCCGGGCTGGCGGTGCTGCTGTCGGTGGTGATCGGCGTCGGCTTTGCCTATGTCGCGTCGCTGGTCCGCTGGCGTCCGCTCAGGACCGTGCTGAACCGGCTGCCGTCGCTCGGCTTTTCGGTGCCCGGCTTCTGGATCGGCCTGCTGTTCATTCAGCTGTTCGCCTTCACCCTCGGCTGGCTGCCGTCGACGGGCGATGAAGGGTTCGAGAGCCTGATCCTGCCTGCCGTCACCCTCGCCATCCCCAGTTCGGCCGTCTACGCGCAGATCCTGATCCGCAGCTTCGGCGATGTGTGGAAGGAGCCCTATATGGTGACTGCGCTCGCCAAGGGGCTGACGCGCGGACAGGCGCAGGCCCGCCATGGCTTTCGCAATGCAGCGCTCCCGGTGCTGACGCTGGTTGGCCTTCAGGTCGGCAATACGGTGTCGGGCGCGGTGCTGGTGGAGACGGTCTTCTCCCGCACTGGCATCGGCCAGTTGGCGCAGGAGTCGGTGCTGCGGCAGGATATTCCAGTGGTGCTCGCCATCGTCGCGCTGTCGGCGGCGGCCTTCGTCGTCGTCAATCTGATCGTCGACCTGCTCTATCCCGCCCTCGACCCGCGTATCACGCACAGGCCCAAGGTGACTTGATGACCATCCTTGCCCCCATTTCCACCGGTAGCGCCGACAGGCAGGCCCTGTTCCTCGGCTCCGCGGCGCTCGACCTGACTGCGATTGCGGGGGCGGGGCGGCCATCGTCGGGGTGGACGCTTGCGGGCCGCGTGCGCGATGCGCTCAATCCCCTGCTCAGACGGCCCGGCTTCGCCATTGCGCTCAGCTTCCTGCTGTTAGTTCTGGTCGCGGCGCTCGCGCCCGGCCTGCTGACCGGCGTCGCGCCCTATGCGACCTCGCCGGCCGACAAGCTGCTGTCACCCAGCGCCGCACATTGGTTCGGCACCGACGAGCTTGGCCGCGACCTCTATTCGCGCATGGTCCACGGATCGGCCCTGTCGGTGAAGGCTGCGCTGCTGGCGGTCGGCATCGCGCTGGTCAGTGGCCTGAGCCTCGGCGTGCTGTCCGGCTTCATCGGTGGGCGGGTCGATGCGGTCGTCATGCGGTTCGTCGACGTGCTGCTCGCCTTGCCCGGCCTCCTGCTGGCGCTCGCCATAGTGACCGCCATTGGCTTTGGCACCATTCCCGTCGCCATCGCGGTCGGCATCGGTATCGTCCCCGGCTTTGCGCGCACGACGCGCGCGGAGGTGCTGCGCGTCAAGACGCTGCCCTATGTCGAGGCGGCCCGCCTGGGCGGCGCCAGCTGGACACGCACTCTCCTGCGTCACGTCTTGCCCAATAGCTGGGGTCCGGTCGCCGTCCTCGCCACGCTGGACATCGGCGCGGCGATCATCGCCACGGCGGGCCTCAGCTTCCTCGGCTTCGGCGCAGCGCCGCCCGCGGCCGAATGGGGGACGCTCATTTCCAACGGCCGCAACTTCCTGATGACCGCGCCCTGGCTTTCGCTGGTGCCGGGCCTGTTCGTCATGCTCGTCGTGTTCAGCCTGAACCATGTCGCCCGCACATTGGACGAAGGCCGGTGACGAAAGCGAACGGCTATCTGGTCGAGGTCCGCAACCTCGCCATCTCCTATCGCACGGCGACGGGCGCGGTGGAGGCGATCAAGGGTGTCGACTTCGCCATCTCCCCCGGCGAGACGGTCGCCATCGTCGGTGAGTCCGGTTCGGGTAAATCCACGGTGGCGAGCGCCATTGTCGGCCTGCTCGCCGACAATGCCCGTGTCACGCATGGCGAGATCTTCGTAAATGGCGAAGCCGTGGCCCATGCGCCCGACAGCAGGCGGCGCGAATTGCGCGGCAATGTCATCGGCCTGGTGCCGCAGGACCCGATGGTCGGCCTCAACCCAACCATGCGCAACGGCGTGCAGATCGGCGAAGCGCTGATCAAGGTGAAGGGGCGGCGCTATCCCGGTCTCGACGCGGACGTGCTGGAACTGCTGGAGCAGGTCGGCATCGACAATCCGGTGCTGCGCGCGCGGCAATATCCCCATGAATTGTCCGGCGGTATGCGCCAGCGTATCCTGATCGCCATCGCACTCGCAGGCGATCCCGACCTGCTGATCGCGGACGAGCCGACCAGCGCGCTCGACGTGACGGTGCAGAAGCGCGTCCTCGACCATCTCGAACGGCTGGTGCGGGAACGGGGCATATCGCTCCTGATCATCACCCATGATCTGGGCGTCGCCGCCGACCGGGCCGACCGCTTTCTGGTGATGGAGGACGGGCGGATCGTCGAGCAGGGGGAGCCGCACCGGCTGCTGTCCTCCCCGGCGCATCGTATGACGCGCAGGCTGATCGCGGCGGCCCCTGCGCTCAGCGCGGGCGGCGATTTCGCGGTCACGCATCGGCAGGCGCCAGACGCGCCGGAAATCCTCGCCTTCCACGGTGTGTCCAAGCATTTCGACCTGCCCGCCGGATCGGGCGCGCCGACCTTTGCCGCGCTCGACACCGTCAGCTTCTCGGTCCGCAAAGGGCAGACGTTGGCAATTGTCGGCGAGTCCGGTTCCGGCAAGACCACGTCGCTCCGCATCGCGCTGGGGCTGGAACGGCCGAGCGCGGGTCATGTGACGTTCGAGGGGCAGGAGATCAGCCATCTCAACTGGAAGGCGTTCCGGCCGCTGCGCCGCCGCATCCAGCTGGTCCAGCAAAACCCCTTCGCCTCGCTCGACCCGCGCTTCACCATCTTCGAAAGCGTGGTGGAGCCGCTGGTGTCCTTCGGCCTCGCCAAAGGGCCGGAACTCGAAAGAGCGGCGCGCCACCTGCTCGGCCTCGTCCACCTGCCCGTCGCCCATCTGGACCGATTGCCGCGCGAACTGTCCGGCGGCCAGCGTCAGCGTGTCGCCATCGCCCGCGCGCTCGCGCTCCAGCCCGACCTGCTGTTCCTGGACGAGCCGGTGTCCGCCCTCGACGTATCGGTGAGCGCGCAGATCCTCGCACTGCTCAAGGAATTGCAGGACGAACTCGGCGTCAGCTACGTCCTCGTCTCGCACGATCTCTCGGTCGTGGCGTCGGTGGCGCATCATGTCGTGGTGCTGCGGCGGGGGCAGGTCGTGGAACAGGGGCCGGCCGGGCAGATATTCCGCTCCCCGCAGGACGACTATACCCGCATCCTGCTCGACGCCGTGCCGGGCAGGCGCCGCGCGCTCGAGGCAGCGGTTTAAACCGCTCATGCCGTGCAGTCTGCAACAAAGCATATGCAAGTCATAGTAAAGATAAACTTTTGATAAGTTGACCGCTTTGAATATCGGTATGCGATGATTCAATTATAGTTACGACTGACCGACCTTTAACGACGACACCCAGATGAGATAATCGGTCTGGGGAACATAATGTCGGTTCAGGGTAAACTGTCTTCGCATGCGCATCTGTTCGTAACTACAGCTTTCATCGCACTGATGGTGACGTCGGCCTCGGCGCAGGACGTCGCAACCGCCCCGGAAGACGATGTCGGCGATGGCAGTGCCATCATCGTAACCGGCGTTCGCGGGCAGGCGCGCACGATCACCGACAGCCCCGCCCCCATCGACGTCATCGGCGGTGAGAAGTTCGATCATACCGGCGCGGCGGAACTGGGCGACGCACTCGGGCGTCTGCTGCCCTCCTTCAATTTCGGCGCCAATCAGGCGGGCGTGAACTCCATCTCCCGCCCCGTGAGCAATCGCGGCCTAGGCCCGGCCTACACATTGGTCCTCGTCAACAGCAAGCGCCGCCACAATTCGTCGATCCTCACCAATGGCGGCGGCGATACCAGCGGTGCCAATGTTGTCGATTTCGACCTGATCCCGACCAGCGCCATCGCGCAGGTGGAGGTGCTGAAGGATTCGGCCGCCGCCCAATATGGATCGGATGCCATTGCCGGTGTCGTGAACGTGCAGCTGAAGGAGGATGTCGGGCTGGGCGGCGATGTCCAATATGGCGAGTTGGGCGACGTCGACGGCGACCCCAAGAGCTGGCGCGCGCGGCTTCATTACGGGACCAGGATCGGCGACGGCGGCTTTCTGTTCGTCAGCGGCGACATCCGCAAGCGCGGCCTGGCCTACTGGAACACGCCAGCCGCAGACACCAATCTCTACAGCCTGCCCTCTGGCCGGACAGTGCAGCAGGTCGCGACCGCCACCGGCAGGACGGTGGCGCAGGTTCAGGCCGACGTCGCGGCGGCCAACGCCCTCAATGCTCAGTGGAACCGCGATGGCGCGCATAATGGCGACCCCCAGATCAAGGCGTTCAACCTGTCCTATAATGCGGGCCTGCCGGTCGGGGACGGGCTGGAGCTCTATTCCTTCGGCACCTATGGCAAGCGGCTGGCCGAGATCGGTAATAATTTCCGCCGGCCCAACAGTGATTCCAATTTCAGCGCGCTCTTCCCCGATGGCTATTATCCCCTGAACAATACACGCGACATCGATTTCCAGGTCGTCGGCGGGCTGAAGGGGAATGTGGGCGTCTGGAATTTCGATCTCAGCAGTTCGTTCGGCCGCAACGAGAATCATCAATATTCCAAGCTGACGATCCGGCCCTCGCTCGGCCCGACCTCGCCGACCGACTGGCCCGACCTCGCCACCTTCGAATTTCGCCAGTGGACGCATAATCTCGACGTGACCCGGGAATTCGACATCGGCCTCGCCAAGCCGCTGCAATTCTCGTTCGGTGCCGAGTATCGCCTCGACCGCTTTCGCACCTTCGCGGGCGCGCCGCTCGCGTGGCAGCAAAGCTCGTATACGTTCCAGCCGGGCGACCAGCAATTCGACTGGCGCGTGGGACAGGTCGCCGCGACGGTGGTGCAGGGCGCGGTCGTGCTGACGCCGGGCGACGAGGTCGACACGACGCGGCGCGTCTATGCGGGCTATCTGGACCTGGGCATCAACCCGACAGAAAACTGGTATGTCGGCCTTGCGGGCAGGTTCGAGCATTATAGCGACGGGTCGGGCAACCCGCTGGCGCTCAAGATCAACTCGCGATACGACATCAGCGATGCCGTCGCCATTCGCGGCACGGCGGGCACGGGCTTCCGCGCGCCGTCGCTGACCCAGATCGCCTTCGCGCAGACCGACGGGCGCACCTCGTCCGTCTACAACCCGCTGACCGGCCGCAACGAATCCCAGCCTTCGGTGGCCAAGCTGGTCAGCCCGACATCGACGGTCGGCCAGTTGCTGGGCGCGCAGCCGCTGAAATCCGAGCATAGCTGGAATGCGGGCCTCGGCGTCGTTCTCCAGCCGTTCAGCCGGGCGAACATCACGGTCGACGGCTATTATATCAAGATCAAGGACCGCATCGCCCGGACCAGCCGCCTATCCGGCACCGGGGTCACCGCGATACTGGTCGCCAATGGCCTGCCGGAAATCCAGCAGGTCGAATATTTCATCAATGCGGTCGACAGCCGAACCTATGGCGTCGACGTCGTCGCCGACTATCGCCTCGATCTGGGCAATGTCGGTAAGCTCGGCCTGACCGCAGCGTTCAACTACAACAATACCAAGGTCACGGACGTCATCGGCCTGCCGTCGCAATTGCGCGACGCCAACGGCAATTCGATCCTGGGCGTCGGCACTGCCTTCTTCGGCGGCGACAAGATCGGCGAACTGGAGGACCTGCTGCCCCGCACCAAGGTCGTGCTGTCGGCCAACTGGACGAAGGGGATTGTTGGCCTGTATCTCGGCGCCACGCGCTACGGTTCCTATTGGAACAGGACGGCGGCGAACAATGACGACCGCTATTTCAGCCCCAAATGGATCAGCGACATCACCCTGTCGGCGAAACCCACCGACTGGCTGACGGTGGAGGCGGGCGCCACTAATATCTTCAACGTCCGGCCGGACTTGAACGGTGTCGGCAGCACCGCGACGACGAGCGGGTTCAGCTATGGCACCGCGCCCTATCATCCCGGCGGGAGCTATTATTTCGGCCGCCTTGCCTTCGCCTTCTGATCGCTCGGCGCGGAGGCGACGCCAAATCGCTGACCGATCGTCCAGCGGCGATTTGCCGTTCAGCCATCCGCCGCTAGGCTTTTGGCATTGAACGGAATCGAAGAAGGACAAGACCGATGCGCGAACATGAGGAACTGGCCTGGACACCCGCCTGGCGCATCCGGGAAATGTTCGGCGACGGATCGCTGTCCCCCGTCGAATATGCCGAGCATCTGCTGGCTCGCGCCGACCGGCTGAGCCATCTGGGCGCGTTCATCTCGCTCTTTCCCGAGCATCTGCTGGCCGAGGCGCAGGCCGCGACCGAGGCGTTGGGCAAGGGCGACGACCTGCCCCCGCTGCACGGCCTGCCGGTCAGCGCCAAGGACACGGTGATGACCAAGGGGCTACGCACCACGCTTGGCTCGAAGCTGTTCGAGGATTTCGTCCCGGAAGCGGACAGCCCCTCCGTCCACTATACGAAGGAAGCAGGCGGCATCATCTTCGGCAAGACCAACACGCCGGAATTCGCCATGAACCGCCGGTCCATGAACCTCGTCAGCCGGGAGGCGGTGAACCCTTGGGACCAGACGCGCACCAGCGGCGGGTCGAGCGGCGGCGCTGGCGTCGCGGTCGCGGCGGGTCTCGGCCCGCTGGCCATCGGCACGGACGGCGGCGGCTCGATCCGCCTCCCCTCCGCCTTCAACGGCATTTTCGGCTTCTGCGTCAGCCGGGGCCGTGTGCCCTGCTATGGCGGCAAGTTCATCACGCCGTCGTCCATCACCGGTCCCATGACGCGCGACGTGCGCGACGCGGCGATCCTGCTGCAGGCCATGGCGAAGGTGGACGACCGCGATCCCCTCACCATGCGCACCGACGCGCCTGACTATCTCGCCACGCTGGAGGATGGGGTGAAGGGCGTGCGCGTCGCCTGGTCGCCCGATTTCGGCCGCGTCGATCCCGCACAGCCGGAAATCATCCCGATCTGCCACGACATGGCGCAGACCTTCCGCACGCTCGGCGCGGATTATAGCGAGCCCTATGTCCGCATCGAGGACCCGCACGATCCGCTGGAGCAGGACCATGAATATGGCCGCGAGCAGATGGACGCCTATTTCCGCCAGTACATGCCCGACTATGAGAACCCGTTCCAATGGGCGGCCAAGCTGTCGCGCGAAGACTATATGAAGCTGACCATCTACATGCGCGATCGTTCCGACCGGCCCAACGAACTGGACAATGCGCTCAGCATCCTGCCGTCCGTCCGCTACAAGACCAAGACGCGCCTGGCCGACCTGTTCCAGGGTATCGACCTGCTCATCAGCCCGACGATCACCCGCGTCGCCTTTGCCTGCGGCAAGGAGAATGTGACCCCCTGGCAATATTGCGCCTACACCCATGTCGTGAACATGTCGGGCTATTGCGCGGCATCGGTCCCCGCGGGCTTCCTCGACGGCATGCCGGTCGGTATCCAGATCATGGGACGGCCCGGCGAAGAGGAACTGGTGCTGCGCGCCGCCCGCGCTCTGGAACGCGAGCGTCCCTGGGCGCAGCATCGCCCGCCCGTGGGCATCGCAGTGCAGGCCGAGGCGGCGCTGGCCTGAACCTGCGGGCGCTGTGAACCGAACAGCCAGCGCATCACATGGGCGCGCCAGCGGCCAACGCCGCGCGCCAGTTGTCGATGGTGACAGTGTTGCGATATTCGGCCTGCATGGCGGGCGTCAATATTTCCAGCATCTGGCGCCCCTCCACCCAAAGTTCGACCACCCCGAACGCGCCGCCCCGCTTGCGATATTTGGCGGGCCAGCCCTCGCGCGCGGCGATGGCGAGGACGTCGTCCAGTTCCAGTTCTGTGCCGATGGCGGCATGGGTGGCGGTGAAGCGGTCGATCCCGCTCGCCTCGCCATAGGCGTCGGCATCGCCGTCCGCCTCGCGCAGCAGGGTGCCCGCCGGATAGACCTCCACCGCACTGCGGCAGTCATCGTCGCACAGGACGATCCAGCCATTGTCGGATACGGGCGGAAAGGGCAGCGCCTCGCCCGCCATCAGTTCGGCAAGGACGGTCGCGACATGCTGCGGATCGTCGGCCGCAATCGAAACGTGGAACAACATGATCTTCTCTCCTTCCCAAGCCCGGCGGCTTCCATAAACATGGCACAATTTGTGTCAATCGGGATTTGACATAATTTGTGCCAGTTCTATGGCGGATGGCATGACGACCGATACCGCACCGCCCGCGCCATCCGCTCGAGATCGCCGCAAGGCCGACGTCCGCGCACTCATATTGAGCGCTCTGGTCGATCTTCTCGCCGATGGTATCGATATAAATCACGATCGCGTGGCGGAGCGGGCGGGCGTCGCGCGCCGGACCGTCTATCGCTATTTCCCCGACCAGCAGGCGCTCATGCAGCCGGTCTGGGATCAGGTGACGGCCATGGCAGGGCCGGGCGTCACTTTTCCGCAGAGCGAGGCGGCGATGCTGGCGTCGCTGCCGGACATCTATCGCGGCTTCGACGCCATTGCGCCCTTGGCGACCGTCGTCCGCTCGACACCGCAGGGCCGCCTCGTCCGGCTGGCGCAGAAGGCGCGCCGCCGGCAAAGCTATCGCGCGGCCACCGCCGACGCCGTGCGTGACCTGCCGCCAGAGGACGGCGCGCTGGCCACGGCCATGTTACAGGTGTTGCACACGACGCCGTGGCTGGAAATGCGCGACCATTGGGATATGGACGGGGACCAGATCGCGCGCGTGTGCGGATGGGCGATGCGGGTGCTGCTGAAGGACTTGCGGACGCGGGGCGGGCGGCCGCTGGAGGAAGGGCCGGTCTGACCGCCGTTCGACCCTTAAAAACAGGTCGTCGCGCGCCTCCCTAATGCTAATGCGCGCGCCCGAAATCCGGCTTGGCATCGTCCTGACCCTGCTCGATGATCGAGCGGCGGATCGCCCGCGTCCTCGAGAACGCCTCGAACAGCTTTTCGCCATCGCCCCAGCGGATCGCGCGCTGCATCGCGTTCAGATCCTCGGTCAGCCGCTGCATGACCTCCAGCACCGCCTCGCGATTGTTGAGGAAGACGTCGCGCCACATGGTTGGGTCGGACGCGGCGATCCGGGTGAAATCGCGAAAGCCGCCGGCCGAATATTTGATGACCTCGCCCTGCGTCACCGTCTCGATGTCGGACGCGGTGCCCACGATGGTATAGGCGATCAAATGGGGCACATGGCTGGTCACGGCGAGGACGAGGTCGTGATGTTCGGGCGTCATTTCCTCGACATTGGCGCCGAACGCCTCCCAGAAAGTACGCAGGCGGAAGGTTGCAGCGGCGGGCGTGGTGTCATCGGGCGTCAATATGCACCAGCGCCCTTTGAACAGGCTCGCAAAACCCGATTCGGGGCCGCAATGCTCGGTGCCGGCGACCGGATGGCCGGGGACGATGGTGGCATGGGGGAGGGCGGCGCGCAGGGCCGCGAACACGCTCGCCTTCGACCCGCCCACGTCGCTGACGATGGCGTCGGCGGGCAGATCGGCGGCGATGGCGGCCCCCACCGCGCCCATCGCGCCCACCGGCACGCACAGGATCACGAGGTCGGCGTCGATCACGGAGGCTCCGGCCGTGTCCGTCACATCGTCGCACAGGTCGATGCGGCGGGCGATATCCCGCACCTCCGGGTCGGCGTCATGGCCGGTAACGCGCGCGGTGGGCATATAGGCGCGCACGGCCCGCGCGATGGACGAGCCGATCAGGCCAAGGCCGATCACGGTGATGCGGGCAAAGGGCAGCATTGGCCTCAGCCCTCGCCGGTCAGCAGCGCGCGGACCCACGCGGCGATGTCACGCATATGCGCCTCGGTCCCGATGGTGATGCGCAGCGCTTGCGGCAGGCCCTGTCCGGGCAGCCAGCGCGTCGCATAGCCCGCTTCCATCAGCGCCTTGTACACCGTCTCCGCGCTCACCGCGCCTTCGAACAGGATCAGCAGGAAGTTCGCGCCGCTCGGCACCACGCGAACGCCATGATTGCCCAGCGCCTCCATCTCGGCTGTCAGCCAGGCGCGCCACAGGCGGTTATGCTCGCGGCTATTTTCCACGAAACGCTGGTCGCGCAGCGCCGCTATGCCCGCCGCCTGCGCCGACGTGGTCAGGTTGAACGGCGCACGGATGCGGTGCAGCACGTCGATCACGCCGGCGCTGGCATAGCCCCAGCCGATCCGTTCCGCCGCCAGACCGTAAATCTTGGAGAAGGTGCGGGTGACGAACACATTGGGCCGCTCCATCGCCAGTTGCAGGCCATGGTCGTCCTCGTCGTCGCCCAGATATTCGGCATAGGCCTGATCCAGCACGAACAGGATGTCGGGACGCAGGCCGTCGACGAGCCGAGCGATCTCGGCGCGCGGGGTGAAGGTACCCGTGGGGTTGTTGGGATTGGCGACGAAGACGACGCGCGTCCGCTCCGTCACTGCCGCGAGGATCGCATCGACGTCCGTGCCATAGTCGCTGTCCGGCACGACGACCGGCGTCGCGCCCACGCGCCGCGCGGCAATGTCGTAGACGGAAAAGCCATAGCGGACATAGATGATCTCGTCCCCCGGCCCGGCATAGGCGCTGGCGGCGATATGCAGCAGCTCGTCGGAGCCGGTGCCGTAGATGATGCGGGCCGGGTCGAGGCCATGCGTCGCCGCGATCTCCTCGCGCAGCGCTCCTGCGCCGGGATCGGGATAGGTGGCGAGGTCGGCGAGCGCCTCGCGCGCCGCCGTGCGCGCATGCGGGCTGGTGCCGAGCGGGTTTTCGTTGGCCGACAGCTTGATGAGGACGCGGCCGTCGTCACCCTTTGCCTTGCCCGGCACATAGGGGGCGATGGCCAGGATCCAGTCCTTGGCAACGGGCGCGTCGATGCTCTGCTCTATCGTCATGGCAGCGCCCATAAACGTTGCGGAAGCGCTTGGCAAAGCGGTGCTGCGGGGTCGGATACTTAATGGGGTTCGCGGGTTGTCTATGGATGAAGATCGCGGCGAGGAGAGAGCGCCAAAGCGAAAATGGCTCGATACATCCCCGCATGATCGGCGCCGGACGACAACAGAGCATGTCCGGCGAGGAAAGGAGAGATGGATAGCATGAGCGCAGACATCATCGATAGGAAGCGGTCGTCCGGACCGGATCGGAAGGATCAGCACAAGCCACTGACCCATGAGGAAAAGCTGGAGGAGGGACTGGAGGATTCCATGGACGCCTCCGACCCGCCGGCCGCGACCGCGCCGGGCGACCATGGCAATCCGGTTCCCTCGTCAGGCTATACCGAGGAAGACAAAACAACCTAACCATGACGCGGCCAAGCGTCGGCTCCCGCAACACACTTCAACGCCGTCCTGTTCGTCAGGGCGGCGTTTTTTATGCGGTGCGTCACTGATGGCCCGGCGATGCACGGGGCCTATTGTCACATAAGTGCCAAATTTTCGATGGGCTGCTCCACTTTCATGTTGCATCGCACAAATGCCATGGCAAACTGCCTCCTGTTCGTGCGATTAACCGTGCGTCAACCAAGATGGATGCATGATCGTCACACAGGAGCCGGTTAGCGGAGACAGTGAATGGCCATTGCTAGACCTTCGGACGGAGCGATCACTCTGGCGGAAATGCGCGAATTCGCATCCTTCCCCGCCGCGACCCAACGCTATATTCGCCGCTCCCTAGACGTTGGCATGCATCGCCGCGATCCCATGTCGACCTGGAGCCGCGATCTGGTGGAAGAAGCCAGCATCCGCGCGCAGGCCCGCATCTATACCCGGCTGGACGAGATCAAGTCGATGGTCCCCGATGACAGCGGGCTGGATCAGGTGGAACCGTTCATGGCGCCGCTGGTCACCATGTCCGCCTTCGACCTGGGCCAGAACAGGCTGAACAGCTTTTCCGCCTATCGTTTTCTCTACGAGCGGTTGATCGGCGCTGGCAGCCGGCCGTGGCTGCCGGGCGCGTTCTGCGCCGCGGCGAGCCTGCCCCACCTCCATCCGGACAAGCGCCGTATCCTGCTCCAGTCGATCAGCGAGGCAGCCGCGACGGCGGCGGGCTGGTCGAGCCGTGAGCCGAGCTTCTATCCCGAGTGGGTGGAGAAGGTGGATACGAGCAAGGCTGCCAATTAAGGCGGTAGTGCGGTTACGAGGGGGCGGGCGCGTCAGGGCCTCGTTTCAGTAACGTTTGGCTATAGGCGGTGTGGCGGTGCTCCTGCGCAGGCAGGAGC